>JBEBWR010000298.1:0-3960 GCA_040392045.1 Chthoniobacter flavus
TCAGCAACCGCCGGGCCGCGAGGATGAAGTGCGTCTGAAACCAGACTTCACACCGGGCCACCCGATCCGGGTGGTAGGCAAGGTGCGCGGCATTTTCGTTATTCGGAGCGCGGCCCGTCTTTACATCGGGCGACACACCCCGGAGGAGCGCGCCGTGAAGATGCGGCAGATCGGGTCGATCCGCCTGCGTCATCCAGCCTTGCAGCCAAAGCTTCTCTCCCATGTCGCGCCACTGCGCTTCGCCGGTAACCTCATGGAGCCAGAGCAGCCCGTGCGCCGTGTCGTGAATCGGCGTGGCATGCTCCGCCTGATCGGTCTTCCAGTGCGGATAGAGACAGTACGGGATACCCTGCTGGTAGTAGAACGTCTCCGAAAGGTGGAGCGCCATCTTCCGTGCGCTCTCAATGAGCCGCTCGTCGCGAAAGACGCGGTAGGCCTCCATCAGCCCGTCGAAAATGTAGGAGTAGAAGTGCTGCTTGATTGAGCGCTCGGGGATCTCCAGCGTCTCGGGGTGATAATTCTGAAAGAAGGAGCCGTCCGGCTGCTGCATGATCGTCAGCGCGCGCAGGCTCTTCTCATAAGCGGCGCGATACCGTTCGTCGCCCGTGATGTCAAAAAGCGTGGCAAACGTGGCGACCGTGTAGACATAGCGGCAGCCGATGAGGTCCGGGTGTCCCCAGCCCCCAGCCGGACTCCAGCCCACGATATGGACCAGCCCGCTGTCGAGCTGCCGGGCGAGGAACGTCTCGCCGATCCACTGCGCGGCTTCGAGATAGCGGGCGTCCCCCGTCACCTTGGAGAGCCGCTGAAGCGCCTCGGGCGCACGCATCGAGTAGCCGCCGGTGTAGGTACTGTCGTCACGCCAGTACCAAGCCAGCCCATGCGCCTCCTGGTGTTCGCCCCGGTAGAGTCCGTGGACGGGGTCAAAGGCGTACTGATTCCCATAAGCCACGGCGCGCTCCCGGTAGCGGGCATCGTCGAGATGATCCGCGAGGTCGAGCCACGCGGTGATCAGCTCCGTCGTGTTGCTGCGGGGAAAGAGCCAGCTCACGCTGCCGTCCTCATCGAAAAGCGCCGTGCGGTAGCAGAGCCCCGGTCTTCCCAGATCCGCAATGGCCGCTTCCGAGGCCGCATCGAGCCACTGCCCCGCCGCGCGCAACGCTCCGCGCACCCTGTCGCCCTCCAGCAAAGGGGATAATTTCGCGTGGTTGTCAAAAATCCGGAAACGGTCGGGGCTCGGGAGAGGCTGGGAATCCATGGTAAAGTTTTTCCCTGATAACAGCCTCCCCCGCCCCCCGCAAGTCTCATCGGAGAAATCAGCCACGCGCCCCCGCCCCCCTTTGCGATACTCTTGGTATGAATGCGCAACAGGAGGCGACCATCTCGACGCTACGTCATCTCATCGAGACGGCCCGGGATGGTCAGGAGGGGTTCCGCAAAGCGGCAGAGAATATCGTGGACGATCCGGAGCTCCGACGGCTCCTCTCCTCGCTCTCGCTGCAACGGGCCAAATTTGCCGGTGAACTGGAGGCCATCTCCATCACCATGGGGGAACACTCGCCGGAGACAGGCACCTCGATCTCCGGCTCACTGCATCGCTGGTGGATCGACCTGCGCACCGCGATCACCAAGGAAGACAATCACAGCATCCTCGCCGAGTGCGAGCGCGGGGAGGACATCGCCGTTCACGCCTACAATACCGCCCTTGAGCATGACCTTCCACACCCCGTGAAGGAAGTGATCATCCGTCAGCATCGCGAAGTGCTCGCCGCGCACAACACGATCCGCGCCCTGCGCGACTCCACGCCCGACGTCGCCAGCCGTCTGCTCACCGCCGCCCGGGAGCGCGCCGACCGGGCTTCCCGTGAGTCGCATCTCGCGCTGGAGCGGGCCAAGGCAAAGGGACACGAATGGATGGACAACGCGGCGGACGCCATGGAGGAAGTGCATGACCACGTCAGCACGGATTCGAAGGAGGTCGAGCGTCTGTCGCGACGCCATCCCTTTCTTCTTCTGGGCGGGGGCCTACTGGCCGGGTTGGCCGTGGGGCTCCTCCTACGTGCCGTGGAGCGGCGTCGCATGTCTCAGAAACGACTAGGTTGGTCGCAATGGAAAATGGGGCACTGGATGGGACGAATGCGTGAAAAAGCCCACCAGCGCGCCTCGGATCTGAAGAGCAGTTGGTCTTGAACCGGAAGCGGGAGTCCGGTCGAAGGCTACCTTCCTGCCGGGCTCCCGCTCGACTTTTGGGAGATTTCGGGGTTCAATCCCCCCGATGTCTTTTTCCGCACACGACGCCGACCTGCTGGAGGAAGGCTTTCTCGCCTCGCTACGCGATGAGCGGAATCTCTCCCGGCGCACGGTGGAAAACTACGCCCACGCGCTGCGCCTCTTTCGCGGGCAAACTCCGGCTTTCCCCGGCTGGGAGGCCTGCCGCGCCACGCAGTTTCGCGCCTTCCTCTTTGCCCTGATGAAGGCCGACGCTGCCCGGGCCACGATCCGGCTGCATTTTGCCGCGCTCCGCGCCTTCTACCGTTTTCTTCAGGAGCGCCACGGCCTGACGGAGAATCCGCTCAAGGAAGTCCAGCTCCCAAAGGCGGAGCGGAAGCTTCCCGTCGTGCTGACCCAGCAGCAGGTCGTGGCGCTGCTGGAAGCGCCCCTCAAGGCCAAGCCGACCCGCTACACCGCGCACTGGCCGTGGCTCCCGGCCCGCGACGTCGCCATCATGGAGCTTTTTTACTCCGCCGGCCTGCGGCTCTCCGAGCTGGCGGGGCTGGACGTGGAGCAGGTCGACTTCTACAGCGAGTCGGTCCGCGTCATGGGCAAGCGGCGGAAGGAGCGCATCTGCCCTGTGGGCGCTCCGGCGCTCGCCGCGCTGCGCAGCTATATGGATCAGGCCGTGGTGACCGGCGGCCCGCTCTTTCTCAACAAGCTACGCCGCCGTCTCTCGGTGCGGAACATCGCCGCGATGCTCGATAAATGGGTCCTCGAAGCCGGGCTGCCGCGAGGGATCACCCCCCACAAGCTGCGCCACTCCTTTGCCACGCATCTGCTCGACCATGGCGCCGACCTCCGCAGCGTTCAGGAACTGCTCGGTCATGCCTCGCTCTCGACGACGCAGATCTACACCCATGTCTCCGTAGAGCGGATGAAGGAAGCCTACAACAAGGCGCATCCCCGCGCGTAGCGGAGGGGGGATTATTCCGCAAAGACCGGCTTCCCCGCGTCGATCCGGCGGATCGTGGCGGCTTCCATCCGCGTGATCCATTCGGCCTGATCGGGGTCGAGGTCGCGCATCTTCCCAAAGAGCGCAATCGTGTAGGCGCGGGCCGCCGGGCCATGCGCGTCGTCGCCGGGCGTGGTGGCATTGAGCTTCTTGCCAAGCGATGCGACATCGGGATCTTCCGCCGCTTTCCGGCGGGTTTCCTGATAGCGCGTCCGGTCAAAGGTAGAGGCCACGGCCGTCTGCGGAGCCGGAGAAGAGGTCACCGGCTGCTGGCGGGGCTGGGGCGGGAGACTCCGCTGCTGTGGGATGTACGGCTCGGAAGAAGGCAGGTCGCTGTCATCATCCAGCGTGACCATCTCGCCGCGCGCGTTGGTCACCGTGCGGTGAACCGCCACGGGCGGAGCCTGCGGCTGGCGCTGGTACGACGGCAGCGGCGCTTCGTACTCGACCGGCTCGGAGTCCTGCGGCGAAGCCGAGACCCGTCCGCGCGGCTGGCGCGGGGCCGGAGCAGGGGTAGGGGCGGGAGGACCAACCATCACGGTCTTCTCTTCGGCGGGTTGCTCCGCCTTCTTTCCGCCTCCGAAAATTCTCCCGATGAAAGAGAACGGACCGCCACGCTTTTTCTTCTCCGCGCCTTCCTCCACCGCATCCGGAGCGGCGGTCTTCGCGTTGGGGTCCGCTTTTGCGGTTTTCACCGTTCTGGCTTTTGTCGCTTGAGCGGGAGCGGGCTTTGC
>JBEBWR010000299.1:0-3939 GCA_040392045.1 Chthoniobacter flavus
TACCGCTCCATATCGCGCAGGAGCTTTACGGGCTGGATACGAACGATACGCTGCACGGGATCGCCGTGCGCACGGCCGACCCGGATCGCGCGGCGGAGGTGCGCGATGCGATTACGGCACGGACGTCGGACGGGACTTATGGGACGACGTGGATTGAGATGAATCAGAGTCTCTTTGACGCGATTGCGATGGAGCGCAATGTGATGTTTTTCCTTCTGATGTTCATTATCGTGGTGGCGGCGTTTGGGATCATGAATACGCTGATCACGGTGACGACGCAGAAGACGCGGGAAATCGGGATTATGAAGGCGCTCGGGGCGTCGACGGGGCAGATTGTCTGGGTGTTTCTGGCGCAGGGGATGATCGTGGGATTTTTCGGTAATGTCGCGGGGGTGGGCCTCGGAATGCTGGTGGTGCACTACCGCAATGAATTTAAGGATTGGCTCGCTGCACGCCTCGGGGTGGAGGTGTTTCCGGCGGACGTTTACCAGTTTTCGCGGATTCCGGCGGAGGTGGTGCCGCATGATGTGGCGGTGATTTGTATCAGTGCGTTTGCGATTTGTGCGCTGGCGGCGCTGATCCCGGCTTATGTGGCGGCCCGTCTCGACCCGGTAAAAGCGCTGCGTCAGGAGTAGCAGGATAAATAAAGCTGGACTTTCACCCCCGGTTTCCCTAATCTCACTACCAGTTCCCCCTATGAAGGAAGGCGCAAGGCTCCAAGCCTTGCGCCTTCCATTTTTTTGTGGGTGGTTTCGGTGGCTATGCCACTTTTCTGCGCATGGCGGGGCCATGCTTGCGGCCTTGCGGCGGGGGGCTGCCGCCCGTGGGTGAAGAGGGGGCGCTTTTTATTTTTTTGGTGGGGGCATTTTCCAGAGCCAGTCGCCCTGCGTGGAGTCGATGCCCTCGGTCGGCTTGCCTTCTTTGTCGGTGGTGAAGACGGTGGTGCCTTGGTCGTCGGCGAGGTTCCAGCCGAGGGACCAGAGGAGGTAGCCGCCGTCGGATTCGCGCCGGTAGAGGAGCGGATCACCGCCGATGGGATCGCAGGATAGCTCGGAGATGATGCCGCGTTCTTTCAGGGCTTCGAGGGTGTCGGGGAACTCGCCGTGCCCCTGCCGGTAAACCTCCAGCGCGCAGGCGGTGTCGGCGGCGCTGATGAGCATTTGGGTTTGCAGGATCATGCGTAGCCGCACTCCCGCTCCTACGGGATCGGCTAGGATGGCCAGGATACGACGTCTGTGCTTTTGCTTTTTTGATGCGCTCTGAAGGTCTTCCAGCGCGTACCGGTACACCCAGTCGGAGTCGTCCGTGTCCGTGAGAATCGGCTGGAGCCACTGGAGATAGGTTTTCTGATCCCGGCGCAGGACGGTATAGGTCGCCAGATGCGCGAGAATATCTTTCCGGCGGTCCTGCTCGGCTTCACTCAGCCGTTGATTGTAAAATATTTCGCCGCGCATGGCTTCATCCGCACCCTTGAAATATTGCAGATAGGCGAGCCGCAGCCGCAGGATGCCCAGTTCCTCCCGTGTCCATGCCCCGCGTTGTAGTCCCTCCCAGATGAGCCGGATCGCCTGCCGGTAGGCAAGCCGCTGAAGCTCGAAGGTCGTGAGGTTTGGACGGCGGAGGGCGAACTTTCCGTAGTTCAGCAGGGCTTCAACTTCCTCCAGTGCTTTTGCAGGCTCTCCTGCTTCAAGGCGCGTCACCCCTCGCAGGAAATGTGCGGCTATCAGATCAGGAAGGATCTCGAACGCGACAGGCCGCTCCAACCCGAGGCCGGCTGAGGCAAATACTGGCACCCCAAAACGAAAGTCGGCATCCGAACGCCGGACAAAGGCAGCGACTTCGTTGATCTCCGCTTCAAGAGCCGGAGGGAGGTTCTGGAAGGACGCGGGGAGCTCTGTAGGGGTCCACTGGCGCTCCCAGCGCCGCAGTCCGCTCCAGTCGCTCGTGGGTTTCTCCTCCACTTCGGAGGGGATCAGCAGCGCGCGGTAGCGCTGTCGCATGGCTTTGATCGCTGCCCGTTCCTCTTCCTCGCTCTCTTTCTTCAAAGGAGCGAAGGGGGCGAGGCCGTCGATGTCTCGCCCATACACAGGCTCATCGAGCAACGGCGCCTTGCCGATGTCGGAGGCTTTCAGCGAAAGGTCCAGCCGCAGCAGGAGGTAGCAGAAGAAAGGGATAGCGATCAGGATCGTGATCGTCCCGAGCGCATACGCCAGCGCTATGATCCACCGGCGGGAATGAGATTTTGCCATCGCCGATTGATCCTCCTGAGAATTACTCTACACGAGTGAGAATGATTGAGGCTCCGTTGTCTTCCAGCACGAGCTGATTGTTTCCCTGCCATTTCAGGCCCAAGGATTGCTGGGAGCCCTCCGTGGACTGGGTGAACTGCTGCGGAAGGTCTTTCCTCAACTGATTTGCCGCTGTGTCAGCCTTGGAGTTATTCTGAAACATATCGGAATTGATACTCGTTGACAGGACTGTCACGCTCTCCACCTTTTCGACAGTAAGCGTTAGAGCGCTCTCTCCCTGCTGCTGCCACTTGCCGCGCATCCCGGCGGAGAAAGCGATTTTTACTCCATCATACTCCTCCTCCATGCGGCGGGTCATTTGGAAGCTACCATTCTCCCGGAAGGTGAAATTGTTGCCATGATCGTTTCGCCAACGCCCTTGAAAACTCGCGGCGGCAGCAGCCTGCTGTGATGCCTCGACCGCTGTTGTCTCCGATTCCTTGGGAGTCGGGGTTCCACTCCGCCAAGCCCAGATGACGCCAGCCGCCAAAAGAATAATTATCAGTACCTTCATATGCCAGATCCTTTCAGGAAGCTGGCGGATTGTAAGCACCCTGACGCAAGAGCGTCAAAACAAAGTGCGCTTTAAATCGCTTCCTTAAATCTCAAACACCAACTCGTCCCCTGTCCCCGCGCGGGCGAGGTCCTCGATACTGCGGTGATCAAGGATACCATTGATGGCGTCGCGCACCTCCACCATCAGGAGGCGCAGCGGACAGTTGCGCTGATCCCGGCAGGTGCATTCGTCAGCGGGGAATCCCGCCGCGCAGGCGACGGGGGCAATGGGGCCGTCCATAGCGCGGATGACATCACCCACCTGAAGATCGGCGGGGTTGACCCGCAGCGTGTAGCCACCTCCGACGCCACGTTTCGCCGAGACGAAACCGGCGTTCCGGCAGGCGAGAAGAATCTGCTCAAGGAATTTCACGGAGATCGCCTCTTGCGCCGCAAGCTCCTGGATGCTCCACGAACGGCGCTCGCGGGTCATCGCGACCAGCGCTCGGATGGCATACTCGGACTTCCGGGAGATTCTCACAGCGCCATAAACCTTGTGCCTCAAGGAGGAAGAGTCGAGCGGAATCTTTCTTTGGAGCCGTCCTTCCCCCATCTTCCCGCTTGCGCCGGGCGGGAAATGCGATACGGTAGAGGGAAGTAACGGGGGCGTACTGGTTTCGACTGTTGATCAGATACGCACGTTGCATGCCGAGGATGGTTCGTTGGCCTCGTAAATCATCGGACCAAAAAAACAAATGCAGAGTCTGAAGACCTTGCTCTCGCGGCTTAATTGACCGTGACGTTCCCGATCGAACGCCTGCTACGATCGGGAGCGATGACAGCAGGCTGGCCCGAGGGCGGAGCAACCGCGCCCGAAGGTGAGAAAATTTCGTGGCTGCTCGGGTGTGGGTCGCGCGCCGGTTCGCAGCTCCCACCCTAAATAGTAAACCGGATAAGCATGTAGAAGCGCGCGGATTCGGTTTTCAGGACAGGGGTTCAACTCCCCTCGCCTCCATTTCTTCAAAGTGGCCCAAAAACGGCCACAAGCACTGGAAATAAGGCGATGTATCCAGAGGGGTTTTGAGCTGATCGCCGGAGTCGAAGTGTTCGGCGGTCAGAGTTGGGAAGAGCTTTGCACTCGCCCGTGGAGTATTCA
>JBEBWR010000300.1:0-3921 GCA_040392045.1 Chthoniobacter flavus
TCACGGTAATGCCGTCTCGGGCGCGAGCTGCTCCTCTGCCGAGCGGAAAAGCATCGGCGGCGTGGTCAACAGCAGACGCTCGCCGGTGACCTCCACCAGACGCCAGAGCTTTCCGTCCATCCCCGGCGGGACATCGACGCTGAAGTATTCCCGTGCGTTGGCCTTGCGGAAATCAAACGCTTTCCGCCCATCGGGAAACTCCACCCAGCCCCGGCTGCTGTCGGCGTATCCGACCACCTTCCGCGTCCCTTTCGGCACGGGGAAGAACAGCGAATAAGGGGTCTGACTGTAAAGGGCGACCTTCTTCTCCCCTCCCGAGGGGATGCCGACGTGGGCTCCCTTCTCCCAGCTCAGCTCGGTGAGGTCATTGCCATCATTGATCAGCAAGCGGTGTGTACCGGAATATTCGCTCGATAGCTCCACGACATGGCTCTGAAGGTCCGCCGGGATTTCCGCCTCCGCCACGGCCTCGTGGAGAGGATGGGCGAGGGGAATCAGCGAAAGGCGAACCGGTCCCCGATGGACATTGACTCCCTGTGTGCGGATCAGGCCGCCGGTCACGGTCAGCTTCAAGGTCGGCTGGCTTTTGTCGAGATAGACCACGAGTTCGTTCTCTCCGCGCAGCTGGATCGACTCCGAGGAGGAGGCGGCGCTGCCGACAAGCAAAGTTTCCGGCGGCGCCCATTCCGCGCCATAGGCCACGGACTCAAACTCCAACACCCGGTTATTCCTGATCCCGTTCTCCAGAATCTCCGCCACGTCGATCGCCTTTTCCCGATCCGCTTCCCGAAGTGGCGTGATCGTTACCTCTTTAATCGTCTTGCGGTGCCGTCGGCTTTCGCGGTAGTTCAGCGTTCCCGGAGCGACCATCCGGCTTTCGCGAATCCGCCAGGCGAACTTGACGCAGGCTTCAAAGGTCGCCTGCCGCTGCGAAGCTTCCGCCAGTTCATACGCCCGATAAAGCTCGGTATAGCGAACGTATTTGATGTAATCCTCAATCCTCTTCCGTACGTCGGGCTCCTCCGTCGCCTCCAGCGCGGTTTTCAACTGCCGGTACATTTTCCCCAGCAGATGCTCGGAGAAGAGGGGCGGCTTGCGGCCATCAAAGCTCTCAAAGAAGCGCTTCATGGGAGCCTTCGCGGAGCCAAAGGATTTCTCCAGAAAATCGTCCACCCACTCATCCAGCTGATCCGCTCCGTGGACATTCCACAGCAGGCGGTGGGCAAGATAGTAGCCGAGCCCGCAGGGGCCCCAGCTGTCATGCGCTTCCGTCTCGTAGTAGCGGGCGCCGTCCTGATGCCATGCGGGGAAATTCGCTTTCAGGTAGTTGAGATCCGCGGCGCGGGATCTTCCGGGAAGCAGATTGTCCCATGACGAGACGGAGAGATAGTCCCGGATGCCCATCACCGCTCCGCGCTCTCTCCACCCGCGCAGAAGGCGCTGCACCGTCCAGCCATCGGTCATAAAGGCGGTGGCGACGTTGACGATCACCTCCGGCTCCACCTCCACCGTCGGAGGCGGCGAATGCTGATGGTAGGCGTAGAAGGTGACGCGCTTGGCCGGGTACTTCTCCCGCAATCCACGCGCCACGCTATTGGCGAGCGTGACCACTTGATTGGAGACGCTGCCCAGCGGCGAATCCTCCGGCCAGCCGCCGCCATCGCTCGGGTCGAGAGCGATGCAGTCCAACTCCGGCTTGTCGTGAATCTGCCGCATGGCGTCGCGCACCACCAGCGAGCGGAGCGCGGGGTTATCGATCCGGAATTTCATCTTGTCGCGACGGGTATCGGGGTCCACCAGATACTCCGGGTGCGCGCGGAACTCCTCCTCGTTGCGCTTGACGATCCGTCCATAGGAATGCCCCACCGCCATGTCAAACCCGGACACCGCCAGATTGCGCTTCTGCCATTCCTGAAAGTCCGCCGTCCCCTCCGCGTACTTCCCTACCATCAGGACCATCCGGCGCGTGAAGTAGTCAGGACGATCCTGTCGCGAAATCTTCACCGCGAGACGCTCCGCGTGAGGGATAATCTCCCAGGTTTTCCCCGGGAAGAACTGGCGCACTCCCAGATCATGGAGCAAAGCCCAGACGCCGTTCTGCACGCCCAGCGGAGTCCAGCCGATGAGACGGACCCGGTTTGCGTCAGAGTGAATCCAGAAGGCTTCGCGATCCGAATGATCCCCCTTGCGGATCAGCGGATGCGAAAGGTCAGGAAAGTCCTCCGCCGTGCCCACCCATACGCCTTCTGGCGTCGCCTCCGTCCCTTCAGAAAGCGGGATCTTCGCGCCGGAGATCGCTCCAAGCATGGCCGCGAGGTCTTCCGCCGCTTGCCGCGTCTGAGGCGCGGCGGTCGGAGCAACGATCACACCCAACCGGGCCTTGCCGCCCTCCGCGATCAGGCACTCTTCGATCGCTTCGGCGCGAATGCCGTCGCACCAGCCCAGCGACACGATGACGACAAGCAATAGTTTTGAAAATCGAAACATAAGCACTAGTGAACGATGAGACGCCCGGCCTTCATGCTATTGAACTGATTGCGATCATAGAAGTAGCCGCCGTTGGTGGCGTCGCCATAGATCGGCTTCTGGTACCAGTCCCCGTCGGTGGGACGGATCAGCGCGGCATGTCCATCGAGAAAGAAGAGATGCAGCCCCCGGTTTTCGCTCGTGCCATGATATTGTGAACGGCGAACGCTGCCTTCGTTGCTCTTCATCCGGTCGTCTTTGGCATTCGCGTCGCTTACCCCGTACATCGTCATGTTCAAATGCGTGGACGACCAGAAATTCGCGCCATAACACTCCACCGCCAGTACCACGCGCGACAACGGCGCGGGGATGTTCTTGAGCTTCGGATAATACTGGGCCAGCCCGGCGCTCCCCGCGTATCGGAAGCCGGAGGTAAGCTCCCGCTCCTTCCGGGTGGCCAGCGGGCAGTAAAGCGTCTCGGGGAGGTATTTCGGGATTAGCCATTTCCCGAAGTCGGGATAGCTGGTGCCGCCCTCCTCCTGCTCCTTGGGTCCGAGGCCATTCCAGCCCGGAAGGCCGCCATTGTCTCCGGCGAAAGCCAGCGTGGCGTTTCCAAAACTCCGCAGGTTGGCCAGACACGAGACCTCCCGCGAAGCGTCGCGCATCCGGCTGAAAGCCGAGAAGGCAAGCGCCATGGAGATTGCGATGATGGCGAAGGCCACGAGGGCCTCCACCAGCGTAAAAGCGTGCCGATGGTCTTTTTTTCGGGCGGCAGGCATTGGGATGGCTCTGAGGGGAATCATAACGGGGATCAGGGGAAAGTTTCGCGCAGAGGCCTGAGATTTTCCAGCTGCGCTTTCATCCCCTTTGCCGGAGCGTAAAAGAACGCGGGGGAGGTGATCCCGCCCGTGCCGAGTTCGTCCGTCTTCTGATTGGCGACGCAAACGGTAACCTCGTTTCTTCCGGGGCGCATCGCGGGGGTGGCATCCAGCTCGAAGGGCGTAAAGGCGGAGGTGGGGCCGGTACCGATCATCTCGCCGTTCACCCAGACGCGGGCGCTCTCGTCCACTCCTCCGAACCAGAGGAAAATCCGCTTTCCTTCAAATTCCGCGGGAATCTCCACCGCCTGCCGATACCAAACCAGCCCCCGGTAGTAACGCATTCCCTGATCGCTCCAGGTGCTCGACCACGTCGGAACGCTCTGCCAGTTCCCGCCCCGCAGACCGACCCGCTGATAGTTCAGCGACGCGCCGATATTCTGGGGGTCCGTCAGGAAGTCCCAGCGATCTTCCAGCCGGGCCACGAGCCGGTTTTCCCCGCTTGTGCGCTGATAGCCCTGCTCCACGGGATGCCGGAAAAAGCGCTCCAGATGGCGCTCCGAAGTGGTTCGGGTCAGCATGGGAGGATCGTAGCTCAGCAGCTTCTCCCGCATCCGGTCCATCTCCTGCAAATGCT
>JBEBWR010000301.1:0-3901 GCA_040392045.1 Chthoniobacter flavus
GCGAAGATCAATATCGACTACGCCTACCTCGCCTCCATGCCCAATTCCCGCAAGGGCCTTCTCATTCTCCGCGTGGCCAAGCCTGAAAAAGCGCTTGCCGCTCTGGAAAAGGCGATCTCCGAAGAGTAGCATCTTTTCCCTCAACCCCTGCCGCCGGAGGTCGGGACTCCGGCGGACGCCATAGCGCCTATGGACAAAAGCCCGAAACCTTCCTCCGACCAACGCCCCGAGCTCTGGCTTGGCGCACCGTATCCGCTCGGCGCGACATGGGACGGCGGCGGCGTCAATTTTGCCCTCTACTCCGAGTGCGCCACCGGGGTGGACCTCTGTCTTTTCGAGCACCCCGACGATCCCCGCGAGCTTCATCGCATCCGGCTGACCGAGCGGACCGATCAGGTCTGGCATGGCTACATCCCGGGGCTCAGACCGGGGCAGCTCTACGGCTACCGCGTCTACGGGCCGTACGACCCGGCGAACGGCCAGCGCTTCAACGACTCGAAGCTGCTCATCGACCCCTACGCCCGCGCGCTGGCAGGGCAGGTGCGCTGGGGCGAGGAGGTCTTTGCCTACGTGCCGCACTCGAAGGACGGCGATCTGGAGCGGGACTACCGCGACAGCGCGTGGAATATCCCCAAGGCGGTCGTGATCGACCCGGGCTTTGACTGGGAGCTGGACGCCGCGCCATGTGCTCCGCTGCATCAGCTCGTCATCTACGAGGTGCATGTGAAGGGATTCTCCAAGCAGCTCCCTTCCCTGCCGGAAGAGCTGCGGGGGACCTACGCCGGTCTGGGCAGCCCGGAGGCGATCCGCTATTTCAAGCGTCTCGGCGTCAACGCGCTGGAGCTGCTGCCGATCCATCAGCGGGCCGATGAGTGGCATCTCGTGGAGCGCAAGCTCGTGAACTACTGGGGGTACAACACCATCGGCTACTTTGCCCCCGAGGCGAGCTACTCGGCCAGCGGCGTCATGGGCGAGCAGGTGCGCGAATTCAAGCAGATGGTGAAAAACCTGCATTCGGCGGGGATCGAAGTGATCCTCGACGTCGTCTACAACCACACCGCCGAGGGCGATCACCTCGGGCCGACCCTGGCCTTCCGCGGCATTGATAACAAGGAGTACTACCGGCTCAACGCCGACGACCCGCGCTATTACCAGGACTACACCGGCTGCGGCAACACGCTCAATGTCATGCAGCCGCGCGTGCTCCAGCTCATCATGGACTCGCTGCGCTACTGGGTCACGGAGATGCACGTGGACGGCTTCCGCTTTGATCTCGCCTCGGCGCTCGCGCGACAGTCGCACGCCGTCAGCAAGCTCTCGGCCTTCTTCAACATCATCCATCAGGACCCGATCCTCTCCCGTGTGAAGCTCATCGCCGAGCCGTGGGACGTCGGGGAGGGCGGCTATCAGGTGGGGAATTTCCCCGTGCTCTGGGCCGAGTGGAACGGGCGCTACCGCGACACCGTGCGCCGCTACTGGAAGGGCGACGAAGGCCACATCCGCGACATCGCCTACCGCCTCGCGGGCAGCCCCGACCTCTACCACTCCACCGGAAAGCGCCCCTACGCCAGCATCAATTTCGTCACCTCCCACGACGGCTTCACCCTCGCCGATCTCGTCAGCTACAACGACAAGCACAACGAGGCCAACGGCGAAGGCAACCGCGACGGCGAGAACAACAACCTCTCATGGAACTGCGGCGTGGAAGGCCCCAGCGACGACACCGCCATCCTCGTTCTGCGCCGGCGGCAGCGGCGGAACTTCCTCTGCACGCTCTTCCTCAGCCAGGGCGTACCCATGCTCTCCTCCGGGGACGAGTATGGTAAATCGCAGAAGGGAAACAATAACGCCTACTGTCAGGACAACGCGCTGAACTGGCTCCGCTGGGAGCGCACGCCCGAGGAGAACGACTTTTTCGGCTTCACCTCACGCCTTATCGCCCTGCGACATCGACACCCGATCTTTCGCCGGCCGAAATTCTTTCAGGGCCGGAAAATTCGCGGCAAGCGCGTGCGCGACATCATGTGGTTCACCCCCGGCGGACGGGAAATGACCGATGAGGAGTGGAACTTCAGCTTCGTGCGCTGTCTGGCGATCCTGCTGAGCGGCGACACCATCGATGTCCACGACACCATGGGGCGCCCGATCCGGGACGACACCTTTCTGCTGCTGCTCAATGCGCACTACGAGCCGATGGAATTCACGCTTCCCGGGCAGGACATCGTCCAGTGGGAGCTGCTCATTGATACGCAACTGGAGGAAGGATTCCTCCCCGAGCCGAGGCGGATTGCCTGCTGCTCGCCGCTGACCCTCGTGGACCGGTCGTTCTGCCTGCTGCGCCTGCACACCGGCTCGGGTAGCAGCGCGCGTAAAGGGACTTCATAGGCCCCTTTGCAAGCCATTGCGATTTCCTCACCGAAGCCTACAAGGGAAGCGCTGCCGCGTGGTCGGAGGCAGGGCTGACCGCCTGCTGCCGGGTGATCCAGCCGCCGCCGAGTACGCGATCCGTGCTGTCGTAGCAGACCGCCGCCTGCCCGGGCGTCACCGCGCGCTGCGGGATATGCAGGCGTACCCTCGCCTCCCCATTGCCAAGCGGCGTCACCGTCGCGTCCGCGCCGGGATGGGCGTAGCGGATCTTTACATTCACCTCGAAAGGAGCATCGCTTTCGGTAAGATCGCCATCGAGCCAGTTGCAGTGATTGATGATGAACTCCTCGGTCACGAGGTCCTCCGCGTCGCCCACGATCACGCTATGCGTGGCCGGGTCGATGTCGATCACGTAGAGCGGGCGAGGCGAGCCGCCGGGGAGACCCTTGCGCTGGCCAATCGTGAAAAGCTCAATACCGTCGTGATCCGCAAGGCGGTTCCCCTCCTTGTCGAAGATGCCGCCCTTGTGAAATTCGTGTTCCTCCATGTGCTGCTTGAGGAACGCCTTGTAGTCGTTTCCGGGGACAAAGCAGATCTCCTGACTGTCCACCTTGTCGGCCACCTTCAGCCCCAGCTTCCGGGCGATCTCGCGGATCTCCGGCTTCTCCATGCCGCCAAGTGGGGTGAGCGCGCGGCGGAGCTGGTCCGGCCGGAGGCTGAAAAGAAAGTACGACTGATCCTTGCGGGCATCGCGGCCCTTGCGCAGCGTCGTATGATCGGCGTGATGCTCAATGACCGCGTAGTGCCCCGTGGCGATATACTGCGCGCCGAGCGCCTTGGCCTTCGCCCAGAGATTGCCGAATTTCACCTTCTCGTTGCACATCACGCAGGGGTTCGGCGTCCGCCCCGACTTGTACTCCGAAGCGAAGTAGTCGATCACGAGCTTCTCAAACTGCTCCGACTCATCCACGACATAGTGCGGAATGCCGAGGGAATGCGCTACCGTCCGCGCATCCGTAATGGCCGATGGACCGCAGCATTTGTCCTCCGCGCGGGAGATGCAGTCCTGCGGCCAGACTTTCATGGTCACGCCGATCACTTCGTACCCCTGCTCCTTGAGCAGGTGTGCGGCTACGGAGGAATCAACGCCCCCGCTCATTCCGAGGAGGACACGTGGCTTGGAAGTCGTCATGGTGAAACCTCCTAGGATACGCGCGTTTTTCCCGCCGTAAAGCGCGGTTTTTTGAGGCAACTTTCAAATGGTGCCGCACGGCACCCTCTCCGCTCCTGCATTGCGTTCAGGTCCAAATCCCGGCCTCATTCCTCTGGCGAGCTTTTTGGAATATTCAACTCGTTCCTCTCCTTCGTGCCAACGATGATCGATTTGACTCGCTCGCGAGGCACGATGCATGAAGCGCCTTTGCGGTTCAATAGTGTGACGACGACCCAATCCTTTTGAACCTCAACGAAAACATCCTCTTTTACCATTGTGGACGTCCCCGGTAATCCCTTGTCGAAGCGAGTGAATCCGGAA
>JBEBWR010000302.1:0-3896 GCA_040392045.1 Chthoniobacter flavus
GTCACCTCCTCGGGCCGCTCATCCACCAGCAGGAGGATCACATGCGTCTCCGGCGAGCTGGCCCGGATCGCCCGCGCCATCTCCTTCATCATCATCGTCTTCCCCCCCCGCGGCGGAGCCACGATCAGCGCCCGCTGCCCCCTCCCGAGCGGAGTAATCAGATCCACAGCGCGCCCCGAGAGCGAGCGCGTCACATTATTCTCCAGAATGATCCGTTCTTTCGGGAAAAGCGGCGTAAGATGGTCAAACGCCTTCGGCTCCTGCCAGCGGTCCACCGGGATGCCCTCAATGGCGATCACCTCCTCCAGCACCATCCCGCGCTCCTTATTATCGCGGGGCGGACGAATGCGACCCGAGACCAGATGCCCCTGCTGCAACCCGAGGCGCTGCACGATCGAGCGGGGGATAAAGACATCCTCCGGAAAATGCTTGAAGCTGTAGCGGGGCCAGCGGAGATAGGCCTGCGACTCCGAGACCATCTCGATCACCCCCTCCGCCTGAAGCTCAACCCCGCGTGAACCGTAAAATTTCAGCAAATCGAAAACCAACTGATGCCGCGTGCGATCCGGGCTCACGCGCATCTTGAACGAACTGACCCGCTCCACCAGCGCGCCGTGGGTCATCGCGTGCAGCTCGTCCATGTGGACCTTCGCGGGCAGTTCCGGCTGCCGAGCAGCGGCGGCTTCCGCGTCCGGGCGGGCGGCATCAGCGATCTCTTCAGGCGAATCCGGGTTCACCTCATGGTTCTCTTCCATAATCAATCCTCATCAAGTTCGTTTCGGTACAGTTTCCGCCATCAGATTCCAGATATTGCGCCAGCAAGGCCGCTTGCAGGGCAAGAGTGGCCTCCGGCGCATCGCTCCAGATCACATGATCAGCGCGGCTTATCTTCGATTCCAGACTTTGCTGTGAAGCAATGATGCGGTCCGCCATCCCGGGAGATAGTCCCCGCCCGGAAATGACCCGCCTGCGCTGCGTCTCCGCACCGCACGCTACCACCACCACCCTGTCAAAATAACGCTCAACCCCCACCTCATACAAGAGCGGAATGTCAACGACCAGCCATTCCCGTCGCCCCTTAAACCCCTCCGCCTGCGTCACCCACTCCCTCCGAATGCGAGGATGCAGGATCGCCTCCAGCGTCTTTTTCGCCTCCGGATCGCCAAACACCGCCTCGCGCAGCCTCCCCCGATCAATCGCGTCTCCCTCTGTAAATACCGCCGCCCCAAAGGCCGTCCGCACCTCCGCCAGCACCTCCCCGTCACCCTCCAGCAGTCGCCGCGCCGTAGCATCAGAATCGAAGTAAACCGCCGGGAAATGGCGCTGTAACCATCCGGTCAACGTCGATTTCCCTGTCGCGATCCCCCCGGTAATTCCCAGAACGGCCACAGTCAGGCCAGCCTCCTAAAGCATTGCATGTTGCGAATGGAAACTCTCAGAAAGGGGAGCACAACTCGCATGACTTTCCTGTAAAAAGCGCGACAGCGCCCTCCGGCGCTCACCACTTGAGAGAGCCGGGAACGTAACGGCACCGCCCCCTCCACCGCAAGTTTTTTTTGCGGAGACGCGCGGAGTGTTTACGGTTATGAATCAAGCCGTTGCGCGGCCTTACGATGCCAGCGCCGCCCCCCTGACCTCCCGTAGAAGATGCCGGCTCGCCCCCACATGATGCACGGCAAACCAGAGATCACAGCGGGCTACCTGCGTAGGATTGTAGTGGAGATGCCTGCGGTTTTCAGGAACCCCCGAGATCGTCTCGCCCACCGAAGGATTCACCCCCCGGATCACCGCCCCGGCCCACCCCGCCGGAGCCTCCGTGGAAGGCTGGTGAAGCCACGCCTGCATCCAGAGCTTCAGCGCCACATCGCGGTAGACCGCCTCTCCCGTCTCCTCCGCCAGCCAGAGCAGCCCCGGCGCGGAGTCGCCCACCGCCGAGTCGGCCTCCATCTGGTCCGCGGGCTCCGCGACAACCCCCGTACAGTAGGGAATCGCCTGCCGGTAGCAGTAAATCCCCGTCAGATAATCTGCAAATCGCCGTGCCATCTCCAGCAGCGCCGCGTCTCCGGTCACCGCATAAGCCTCGCGGAACGCATTCAGAAAGTACGAGGCAAAATGAAGCTTTACCGAGCGATCCACCGCCTCCCCGGTCCGAGGTTCGTACATCTGATAGAACGAGCCGTCCGGATTCTGTAGCGCCCGCGCGCCTTGCAGGGCGCACTCATAGGCCGCGTGATAGCGCTCCTCCCCCGTCAGCCGCCAGAGCGTCGCAAACGTCGCCATCGCATAAATATAGCGACTCCCCACCCGCACCTCATGCATCCACCCCTCCAGAGGATTCCACGCCGCCGAGACAAACCCGCTTGGCAACTGACGCGCCAGCAGCGTCTCGCCCATCGTATCGCAGATATCGCGGTAGCGCTGATCTCCCGTCACCTGCGCAAGCCGGGCAAAGTGATGCGGAGCCCGCATCGTATAAAGCCCCCCATAGGTCCCGCCATCGGTCCAATACCAGAGCAGCCCCCGCGCCTCCTTTACCGGCCCCCCGTAGAACCCGCGAACCGGATCATTCAGCATCCCGTCGGCGTAGGCAATCGCCCGCCCCGTCAGTTCCGGCTCTTCCAGCAGTTCGGCAAGATCCAGCCACGTCGAGATCAGCTCCGGCGTATTGCTGTTCGGATAAAGCCAGCCCACCGACCCGTCCGCATGGTAAAGCGCATTCCGGCAGCACTTATCCGGCCGCCCCGCCGCCGTCGTCGCCGCGGAAAGCCAGAGCCTCACCCCGTGGAGAGACTCCAGCAGCCGCTCCTCCGTGACAAGGTCAAGAAGACGCTCAGAAGTATTAAGGTAAGAGAAACGGTGCGATGACATAAAAAATTAATTGAGAATAGCTCCCATCCGGACCAGCTCCGCCTGAACGGCATCAGCAGGCACCGAAGCCATCACGCCGTCGCCGCACGCCGCCAGCGCCGCCGTCACCCCCGCCGCCTCTCCGATCGCCATCACCGATGGCGACACCCGGAAGGAGCTCATCGCCGTCTGCGTCGCCGAGATGCTCCGCCCCGCCACGATCAGATTCTCCGGCCCCTCCGCCGGGATCAGAGACCGGAGAGGAATATCGAAGTGCTCCCCCTTCGGAAGCGAGATCATCGTCGTCTTATCCGAGCCCGGCTCATGAATATCCACCGAGTAGCAGCACTGCGCGATCACATCGTCAAACTGCCGACACCCCAGCACATCCTCCCCCGTGAGCACATAGCGCCCCCGGATCTGCCGCGACTCGCGCACGCCGATCTGCCTCCCCACCTCCGCCACCTTCGCCTCCGCAAACCCCGGGACATCCTTTTGGAAGAACCGCGCCCCTTCCTCCACCTGCCGCATCCCCTCCCGCTCCGCCTCCGCCATCTCCCCCGGGTCCGTCGGATCATTCACCACCACCCGCCCGAAATTCACCGAGATATGGTCGTCCATCAGCGGCACCGAATAGGCCACCGCGATACGATCGCGCGGGATCGTCAGCTCGCCCCGCTCCCGTGCCGTTTTCACCATCTCCTTCAAGCGCGGCTGCGGCCCCAGATAGAGGTACTCCCTCCCGTTCCGATCCGTCAGAATCGTATCGGGCAGCTCCCGCCGCAGCACCTCGCGGTCCACCGGGCCAATCAGATAGCAGTAATTCATCGGCATCGGCAGCGGGCTGCCGCTCTCCCGCGAAAGCATCGGTACGCCCGCCCCCGCCGCCACTACCGCATCCCCGCTGGCATCCACCACCGTCCGCGCCGTCGCCGTTCCCCGTGAAGTCTCCATCCGCGCCAGCCCTTCAGCGAACGCCACCCGCACTATCCGACAGTCGAGCCAGAGCGTCACCCCCGCCTTCCGGCAAAGCTCCGCCGTCACCTCGC
>JBEBWR010000303.1:0-3894 GCA_040392045.1 Chthoniobacter flavus
GTGTCCTTCCCTTCGCGAATCCGCTCAAGGCTGACGAGGCAGGCTTCGGCGGGAGCGAGGATGCGGATATCAAGCCCCGCGGTGTCGTGCTCCTTGAGGTACTCGTTTACCTTTGCGATGACCTGCGCGTCGTGAGCGCGGGCGCTGTCGAGCCAGAAGATGGCGGGAACGCCGGTGGCGCGGGCGCGGTTCACGGCCAGCTTCACCCAGTCGCGGACCGGGGCGTCCTTCGTCTGGCAGGCGCGCCAGATGTCGCCCGGCTCCACGCTGTGCTCAAAGAGAACGTCGCCCTTTTCGTTCACCACACGGACCGTACCGGCCTCGGCGATCTCAAAGGTCTTGTTGTGCGAGCCGTACTCCTCGGCGGCCTGCGCCATGAGGCCGACGTTCGGAACGCTGCCCATCGTCTTCGGGTCAAACGCGCCATGCTTCTTGCAGAAGTCGATGACCGTCTGGTAAACCCCGGCGTAGCTGTGATCCGGGATGACCGCGAGGGTATCCTGCTGCTTGCCTTCGGCATTCCACATCTGGCCGGAGGTGCGGATCATGGCGGGCATGGAGGCGTCGACAATCACGTCGCTCGGGACGTGGAGGTTCGTGATCCCCTTGTCGGAGTTCACCATCGCAATGGCCGGGCCGTTTGCGTAGACCGCCTGAATGTCGGCCTCAATCGCGGCCTTCTGATCCGCCGGGAGGCTCTGGATCTTGGCGACGAGATCGCCGAAGCCGTTATTGAAATCCACGCCGAGCTGGTCAATGACAGCGGCGTGTTTGGAAATGACGTCCTTGAAAAACGTTTTCACGCCATGGCCAAAGATGATTGGATCGGAGACCTTCATCATCGTTGCCTTCAAGTGCAGCGAGAAGAGAACGCCTTCTTTCCGGGCAGCCTCAACCTGCTCCCCGAGGAAGGCGACCAGCGCCTGCTTGCGCAGCACTGTGCCGTCGATGATTTCCCCGGCCTTGAGCGGTACTTCGCGGAGCACCTTCACGCCGCCGTCCTTCCCGACAAACTCAATGCGGGCTTTCGTGGCTTCGGCTACGGTGGTCGATTTCTCGTTCGCGAAAAAGTCGTCCGCGCTCATCGTGGCCACGCGGGTCTTGGAGTCGGCGCTCCAGGCTCCCATCGAGTGCGGATGCTTGCGGGCGTAGTCCTTGACGGCCTTGGGGGCGCGGCGGTCCGAGTTCCCCTCGCGGAGAACGGGGTTCACGGCGCTGCCCTTGATCTTGTCATAGCGCTCCTTCGCGCTGTGCTCGGCGTCGGTGGAGGGGTTGTCCGGATAGTCGGGAAGCGCGTAGCCCTGCGCCTGAAGCTCGGCAATGGCGGCCTTGAGCTGCGGGATGGAGGCGCTGATATTCGGCAGCTTGATGATGTTTGCCTCAGGCTTGAGGGTCAGCGCGCCCAGCTCTGCAAGAGCGTCGCCAATCCGCTGCTCTTCCTTGAGAGCCTCGGGGAAGTTCGCGATGATGCGGCCCGAGAGGGAGATGTCACGCGTCTCCACCGAAATGCCGGAGTGCTTTGTGAAGGCCTGAATGATGGGGAGAAGCGAGTAGGTGGCAAGCGCCGGAGCTTCGTCGGTCTGGGTGTAGATAATGGTCGGCTTCGTGGACATAAAGTTTTTTCTTCGTGAAAAGGCTCGCAGGGTAGAAGGTTTTAGCGCTCCGGTCAAAGAGATGTTGAGGAAGAAATAAGCGGGGTTAATAACGTCCCCTCTCGCAGTTCGGCGACGACAGGGTAGCGGAACGCCTGCGCACACCAGCCGATATCGCGCTCAAAGCCCCGTGCCAACAGCGCCCGACCGTTTGCAGACCGGCGGAAAGCGGTTTCAAAATCGGGCTCGCACTGCTCGAAAAGGGCGATGGCCGTCAGCGTGGCGTCGTCACACTCCACGTCCCGCTCCGACTCCCGCAGCGCATGAGCAAGCATGCCCGCCGCCAATCCGTCTTCCAGCGCCATACCGGCTCCCGTTCCCGCGGCCACCAGCAGGACGGACCGGCTCCCTGCTACCACCTCTGCAAGCGCCGCCATATTCAGCAGCGCCCCGGCCAGGACCCGTCCGGCATGAGCCACCGCACGGAACGCCGCCGTGCCGTTGGTGGTCGTCATCACCAGATCGCGCCCGGCGAGGGAAGTGAACTCCAGCGGCGAGTTGCCAAAATCAAAGCCGTCGATCTTCAACCCGCCCCGCTCCCCGGCCAGCAGCATATCCGGCGAAGCCTCGCGGGCAGCATGGGCTTCCTCAATGGTCCGAACCGGTCGGATCGACGCCGCGCCGTGGGCAAACGCGGTGATCATCGTGGAAGTCGCCCGGAGGATGTCGAAGACCACGCAGGTCGTCTCCGTGAGTGGTCGCTCGGGTAAAAAGGCGATCTCTGCCGGAGTCAGAATCGTCTCAATCTTCATTTCCAGTTCGAGCGGGGTTGAATGCGCGCATGATGAAAAAGGTACTGCTGGGCATAGCCGCCATAAGGGCCGAAGTAATCGGCGGCGAAGCGCTCCAGCCGCTCGGGCGTCAGCTTTCGCTTCCGGCTGAGATAGCGCTGGACCAGTACCCGCTCAATCCAGACGTCTATCGGGAAGGCGCGCACCCGCTCATAACCGAAAAGCAGCACGCAGTTGGCGATCTTCACGCCCACTCCCGGCAGTTGACAGAGCGCGGCCCGCGCCGCGTCGTCATCCAGCCCGCGAATCGCCTCCAGATCGACTACTCTTTCCGCCACGGCGCGCGCCGTTCCGAGCAGCCCCTTCGCGCGAAATCCAAGCCCGCATGCCCGCACCTCCTCCTCCGTTGCCATTGCGAGCATTGCAGGCTCCGGATACGCCGCTACCGGCCCGGGGAGCGGTCGACCCCAGCGGCTCCGGAGCGCGTGCGACATCTGCTGGATATGCTTCACCTGCTTCATAGAGGAGGTGATGAACGTCCCAAGACACTCCCAGAGCGGCTGCCGGATCACCCGAATCCCCCGGCACGCCGCCACGGCCTCCCGCATCGTGGGGTCGTCCGGAAAGCTGGCGTAAATCTCCTCCAACGGATGATCCAGCGCGAAATAGCGCGCCACCCGCTCCTCCTCCCCTGGCGTCACCCACAATTCCTCCTCCCGGCACTGCCCAACGGCCACCGGTCGCCCGTCGATCACGCCCGACCACGTCGGCACGCCGCCGTTCTCCACCGCTACCCAGTGAAACACCTGCCCCGACTCCAGCGTCAGGCGGAGATTGAAGAGCGGAGCGGGGATGCGGACGAGGTTCACTGAATAAAGTAGCTTAGATTCTCCAGCTCAATGGCGAGGTCAACATTATTTACCACCACTCCGGAGGGCACCTGAAGGGTCGCCGGAGCGAAATTGAGGATCGCCTGCACCCCGGCGGCCACGAGTTCATCCGCTGCCGCCTGCGCCACCGCTCCCGGTACGGTCAGGATCGCCAGCCGCACGCCCCGCTCCCGGACGAACCGGGGCAGCTCGCTCATCGGATGAAGCGCCAGCCCGAGATCCGCACGCCGTTCGCGACCCACGTCAATGTCAAACCCGGCCACCATCTCAAACCCCTCCTTCCGGAAGCCCTGATAGCGGACCAGCGCCGCCCCGAGATTTCCCACGCCGACCAGAATCACCGGCTGCGGACGCGCCGAGCCGAGCACCTCCGCGAGCATCCCTGTGAGGTGCGCCACATCGTACCCCCTCCCCCGGCAGCCCATCGGCTCCAGATAGGCGAGGTCCTTCCGGAGCTGCGTCGGCTTCACTCCCGCCTCCTGCGCCAGGGTACGGGAAGAGACGGTCTCCACACCCTCCATCCGTTGGAGAGCGCGCAGGTAGAGCGAGAACCGGTAGACGGTTCTTCTGGGAACGTCGGACCGCTGCATGAGGGGCGATGAAGAGCGAATCTTTTGGGGG
>JBEBWR010000304.1:0-3893 GCA_040392045.1 Chthoniobacter flavus
CAGTCGAGCCAGAGCGTCACCCCCGCCTTCCGGCAAAGCTCCGCCGTCACCTCGCAGAACGTATGATGATGGTACGGCTCCAGCCCCAGCGTCTCATAGAGCGCCCCGCGCTCCACCAGCGCCGAGCGGATCTCCGCGAAGATCCCGCCGATGATCCAGCGTCGGCCATCGTGGTAGGCATTGCAGAAATTGTTCACCAGCGCCGCCGTCCCCATCCCGCCAAGGATCGGGTGGCGCTCCACCAGTAGTACCCGCGCGCCCCGCCGGGCAGCCGCCAGCGCCGCCGCGATTCCGGCAGGTCCGCCCCCTGCAACGACAACATCAAAATTTTCGCTCATTCCGTTCATTGGTATTTCTTCATCATCTTGCGAACCTCCGGAGAGCGCATCTGCTCCGGAGTAAACGCCTCCACGTGTCCGTCAAAAAAGAGGTAATTGCCCCGGCCCAGATGGCGCTCGGGGTAGGGGACGCGCTTCTCCACATCGTAGTCATAGATATAGCGATCCTCATGCGGCTGATCCGCGCGCACCCCCGCGTCCTTCGAGTCGCCGATAATGATCGTCCGCGACGGCTCCGCCACCTGCGAAAGCCGCGTGGCAAAGCCCGTATCCTTGCCCGGATTCGCCACAAAGGCGCTGTAGTCCTTGCCGAAGTTCGAGAGATTCCATCCATAGCCGACATTCTGCCGCTGAAGCGGAAAGACCTTCTTGGCCGGGCAGAGCTGCCACGCCAGCGGGAAAACGCCGTCCACCTCCGTCGGCTCGGGAAAGTTTCCCTGACGATCCGCCGCGTATTCCGGAAAGCCCATATAAGCATTAAGCGCGTCAAACCAGTAAGTCTTCTTGCGGAAGACATAGGCATACCCCCCATTGGGTAGCGACGCGCATGGCGGGATCACCCCGCCGTGATCCGCCGCATAAGCCAGAAGTCCCGTGTGGATATTCCGGAGCTGCGCCACGCAGCGCGAGTTCAGCCCCGACTGGCGAACCTTTCCGACGGAAAATCCCAGCAGCGAGAGCAGGACCGAGATCACCGCGATGGCGACAAGCAGTTCGATGAGCGAGAAGCCGCGTTTCCGATCAATCGCGGCGATGGATATAGGCAGAGAGGAGAGGGGAACGGCCATAATCAGGAGTCCCTCGCAGGGAGCGAAGGTGTGGGCTGGGGGTTATCGTGACAAGGGGAAAACGTATCGAGCCGCCGCAGGCCCCGGTCATCGGCCCGCCATTCAAAGTGCTTCCCGCCGGGGCCGTGGAAGAAGCCCTGATGGATCAGTCGGCGTACCTCATCGCCGCTCGCGCAGGAAGAAGAGATCCGGATCATGCAATGGAAGCGCTTGAGACGCGGTTCGGAGGTCTTTGTATTTCGCAGCAGCGCCAGCAGTTCCTTCGCCGTCGCCTGCACCATCTCTTCCATCGGGAGAGAGGCCGTCGTCAGCGGAACCGCTCCAAACTCGCCCGCCGTCGTCCCGTCATGGCCCGAAATCCTGACCGCCTCGGGAACTTGGATTCCCCGATCAGAGCACGCCGCCAGCGCCCCAAGCGCCATGTCGTCATTCGCGCAGACAATCGAGTCGGGCAGCGCCGCGCTATCGATCAGCTTGAGCGTTTCATGAAAACCGTTCGCATAAGCATGCGGAATGGAAGCATTCCTCTCCGGGTAAATGATCGTACCGGTAATCCCCGCCGGCATCCGCGCCGGGAGACTGCGACAGCCCGGAATCCCGATCAGCTCCCGCGCGCTATCTTCCGCATACAGGTTACCGCCCGCCTCCTGGATCGCGCGCGCAAAACCGCGAAACCGCTCCTGAAGCGTCCACGTCGGCTCCGGGATCATCCCGCTATCGCGGAAGCTGGAGAGAAGCGCCAGCTTCTGCGAGCCGAGCGCGAGATGCAGCCGGGTGAGGTTATAGTACGCCGTTTCCAGATCCTGACGGAATACCGTCCCTTTGAGTTGCGTATTCTGCACCCCGATCAGCGGCAGATCCGCCGGAAGCGCCGCTTGCAGCGCATCTGATTCGTTGGGGATCGTCACGTTACAGAAGACCACCCCCTCCACCCCCTGATCCAGCAGGTAGCGGCGAACACTCTCGGGATCGCCGCCAAACCAGACGGGATCAACCAGCACGAGCCGATACCCCGCGCGATTGAGCGCATTGGCCAGCATCGATACCATCTCGTGCGTGGACGAGTAGATCCCCAGCCGCACCACGACCCCGACGATATGGGTCCGCCCGCCCTGCATGATCTGCGCAAAGCGCTGCGGATGGTAGCCCACCTCGGCGGCGTAGTTTTTGATCCGCTCCACCGTCTCGGCCAGCAGCCGATGCTCATAGGTAGGATTCAGCGCCATTGCCACCGTCGACTGCGCCACGCCCAGCGCATCCGCGATATCCTTCTGCGTCGGGCTATAGCGTACCTTCCGGCGGTCTGAGGACTTCTTTTTCATCGTTATCGCGCAGATTGATGACGTTTCCGCAGCGCCGCAAGCCCAATCCCGGCGGCGGCCAGCAGCGCCATCGTCGAAGGCTCCGGGACCGCATGGCCCTGCGCATAGAAGACAGGGCCGTTGGTGGCCGAGCGGTCATAAACAATGCCGGTCCCCTTATCAATGCCGATCCAGCGCGAGCCCCCCGTCGTATTCGTAACCCCCGAGCCAATCGTCGTAAACGAGAGGCTCTGCACCGTACTCGACTCCGAAGTCAGCTCCGTAAAGCTAAAGACGACATTGTAGAAATAGCCCGTCGTCAGAAGCACATCCTCGTCAAACTTGAAGT
The DNA here is from genome assembly GCA_040392045.1 of Chthoniobacter flavus. GTDB lineage: Bacteria > Verrucomicrobiota > Verrucomicrobiia > Chthoniobacterales > Chthoniobacteraceae > DATMFV01. The sequence continues at coordinate 2,777 of JBEBWR010000304.1, forward strand.
CGATATAATCGTTCACCGTCAGGCTATCAAGCATCGTCCCCTCAAAGGATCTGAAGAGATTATCCGCGCTCGGAGCGAGCGTCGTCGAAGTCGTGCGGTAGACTTCAATCTTGAAGTCCTTCCCCAGCACCCCCGCGCCAAATCCCTGAATGTGAAACGTCACCGACTCAAGCATATAGTCCGGACTCCCCGCCTCCAGCGAAAAGCCCTGACCCACATTTTTGAAGAGATCGAGACCGCCCGGCGGCCGCCAGTACGCCGTCAGATTGGCCGTACTGGCGCTAGGCACATTGGAGCGGATCACATTCTCCGCCAGCGGAGCCGAAGTGCCCGTGGAGATAACGATGGAAGCAGACGCCAGCGGAGTGGCAAGCATGCCGACAATAGCGAATAATGGGAGGAGTTTGGTCATAGACTAGCGAGGGTTGGAGTGAAGGAAATAAATCATCGACTTGCGATCAGCGACAAAGCGGTCCGTAACCCATGCCCACGTCCTGCCGCCCGCCGCCGGACCTTCCGAGCGCTCAAAGCCGAGGCTCACCGCGCCCTGATCGTCCGACGTAGGCTCTTCAAACGCGAAGAGCACGATATAAGTCCGCCCACCGGAGAGAGGGACCGGCTCATCCAGAGAGAAAGTGATATAGGCCCGCTCCTCCAGATCGTCCGGAAGCGTCCCCTCCTGACTGGAGATCAGATCCCCCTCCGGATCAGGCGTCCCCTTGCCGTCCGGAAGCTGAAAGACCTTGATCGAAAAGCGCTTGCCCAGTACCCCCGGGTCATAGTCATACGTGCGAAACGTCACCCCGCTCATCTCCACCGGCCCGCCCTCCGGGATCGTGATCGCCTGTCCGATATGCCGAAGACCGTCGCGTCCCCGGTAGAAAGCCGTGCCGCGCCCCGTCGGCTGATCCGCTTCATAGCTAACCACCGAGTGCTCGGGTTTCTGTTCGGATTGCGACACCGTTACCCCCGCCTCCAGCGAAAGGGGAGTCGCTGCCAGTAAAAGCGATAGAAAGAGCTTATTCATGATCGGGTGCGATAGGAGAGAGAAAAATCGGAGCGTAGAAATCGCCATGCAGCCGCAGATGCATATCCTCAAAGCTCCCGCTGGAAGGCT
>JBEBWR010000305.1:0-3884 GCA_040392045.1 Chthoniobacter flavus
AAGTGTGGGGAGGTTCGGACGCGGTCTGTCGGGTGGTGGCTCCGGCGATGAGGTAGCCGGGGACGCGGATGGAGCAGCTCTCTGTGTCGATGCCGTTTTCGATCTGGGCGAGCAACAGTTGAAGCGCTTTTTCCGCGATCTCGCGGTACGGCATTCGGATGGTGGTGAAGGGGTGGCTGCCGTACTGGCCCCAGATGACGCCGTCATGCCCTGTCATACCGTACTGCTCGGGGACCCGGACGCCCAGCTCCTGCGTGGCACGGAGCGCGCCCTGAAGGGCGGTGTCATTCCGGAAGAGGATGGCGTCCGCGGGAATCCGGTGGCGGACGAGGCTTTCGATCAGCTTTGCTCCGGCTTCAAATTCTCCCTGCCCGATGGCCGGAACGCGGTTGGCCGCAATGATGCCGACGGGGCGCTTTCTCTGCCGGAGCGCGGCCGGGAGCGCGGGTTTGTCCTGATCGACGAAGCCGAGCTGGACGACTTCCGCCTTTCGACGCTCCAGGGCTTTGATGAAGGCCGCGCGGCGGAGATCGGAGTAGCGAAAGCTTTTGAGGTGCTCGGAAGTGCTGAAAGGCGGACTGTCGCTCAGCAGCAGACGGCGGTAGCCGAAGGAGAGGAGGTGCTCTACGAGCAGTTCCATCCCGGCCTCGACATCGACGGCGACGTGAGCGATGCCCGGGTGCAACTCGCCATTGACGGTGACGACGGGGACTCCGGCTTTCATCAGCCGCATCAGTTCACTGGTGGGGACGTAGGAGCTGCCGAAGGCGATCATCACGCCGTCCACGCGCAGGTCGAGCATCTGATCGACGAGGTCGCGTACGTAGACGGCTCCTTCATCGGCGTTCTTCCCCCGGATACCGCGAACGGTGATGGCGCGATAACCGGCGCGCTCGATCCCGGCGCAGAGCTGGGTTTCCTGCGGGCTGGTGCTGCCGACGGAGTCGGGGTAAAAGATGACGCCGATGACGCGGGTACGCGCTCCGGTCATGGCCTGCGCGAAGAGGTTCGGGCGGTAGCCGAGCTCCTGCGCCTTATCGAGGATACGCTGGCGAAGCTCGGGGCTGACGCCGATTTTTGACCGGTTCGAGTGTTTCCCGAGAACGGCTCCTACGGTGGGCTGGGAGATTCCGAGGAGGGTGGCGATGGTCTTTTGGGTCACCATAGGATTGAGCCTCCCTATGGTAGACCATTCCGCAAAAATGTATAGGGCTACGGTATAGCGCTACGCTTCGACGGTGATGATCTCCAGCGCGGCGGAGAGGGTACGGTGCACGGGGCAGCGGTTGGCGATCTCCAGCAGGCGGTGGCGCTGCTCTTCGGAGAGGGTGCCGGATAGCTCAATGGTGCGGTAGATCTGCTCGGAGCCGTTGTTACGGGTATGCCGGAGCCGGACGGTGACGCCTTCCAACTGCCACTCCTTGCGGCGGGCGTACATGGTGAGCGTGATGGAGGTGCATGATCCGAGCGCGCCGAGGAGGAGATGATACGGCGTGGGGGCGGAGTCTTCGCCGCCGAGGGAGACCGGTTCGTCGCTGGCGAAGCAGTGGCGTCCGGCCTGAATCTGCTGCGCGTAGGAATTCCCTGCGCCTTGAACGACGACGATGTCTTCGTTCTCAACGCCCGACTGAGTGTCTGAAGGAGTGCTCATCTCTATCTCCCGTTTCGGATTTGCGGCGGGACTGCATGGGTCATGCAGCCCCGATTTTTCCCGGAGGGCACCGGGGTGGGTGGGGCACTAATGCCCCGGAGGACGTCCGGCGGAGCGTTCGCTCCTCTTGACGACGGGCCGCGCGGCGCGTCCCTCGCTCTTCTCGATGCGGGTGACGACGACGGTGGTCTCCTCCTTTTTCCGCTTGCCGACGCGCTCATCCCATCCGCCTCCAAGGGCTTTGTAGAGATCGACGACGGCCTGAAGCTGCGCCAGACGGGTCTGGACGAGCTGGACCTGCGCGGGGTAGAGCTGCTGCTGTGCTTCGAGCACTTCGTAGTAGGTGGAGATGCCGATGGTGTAGCGGTCGCTGGAGAGGCGGACGGACTGCTGGAGGGCGTCGACCTGACGTGCCAGCTGGACGGCCATCTGCCCGTATTTCTCCCGGGAGATGAGGGCGTTGGAGACTTCGCTGAAGGCGTTGAGGGCGGTGCGCTCGTAGGTCAGCACGGTTTCACGCCAGTAGGCTTCGGTCTCTTTGTAGACGCCAACGAGGCGGCCACCCTGAAAGATCGGGCCGCTGATGGTTCCGGCGAGGTTCCAGATGTTCCCGTTCCCATTCCCAAACTGGCTGAGCGCGGGACTGACGATGCCGGCTCCGGCGGTGAGGTCGATACGGGGGAGGAAGTTTGCGATGGCTACGCCGACTTGCGCGTTGGCCGAGACCATTTGCAGCTCGGCCTGTCGCAGGTCGGGGCGGCGCTCCAGCAGCTCGGAGGGTATCCCGGAGGGAACGCGCGGCGGCAGGGCCTGTTCGGTGAGTGAGCGTCCCCGCTTGATCGGCCCCGGATTCCGACCGATGAGAGTGGAGAGCTGATTCTCGGTGACGGTGATCTGGGCTTCGAGGCGCGGGATGGAGGCTTCGGCTCCGGCGAGGGAGGCTGTGCCACGGGCGACTTCAAGGTCGGAGGCGATACCGCCCGCCTGCTGCTTCTCAAAGAGATCGAGGGTCTGGCGGAAGGAGGCGACGGTTTCGCGCGAGATGGCCAGCTCGGCGTCGTAGCTGCGGAGCTGGAAGTAGATCTGTGCGATCTGCGCGACGAGGCTCTGGGTGACGCCTTTCTGCGCTTCTTCGGTGGCGAGGAGCTGCGCGAGGGCGGATTCGTTTGACCGGCGGATGCGGCCCCAGAGATCAAGCTCCCACGAGAGCAGGCCGTTCGCGCTGAACTGGTTGACGCGGGTTCCCCCGATGTCGTGCTCGGGCGTGGTGGTACCCGGAATGGTGACGGGGACGCCGCCCATGTCGAAGGAGATATCGGGCGTGGAGGAAGCCGGGACGGTGGCACCCGGGTTCTGCGTCCGCGAGGCTCCGGCGTTGTAGCCGAGCTGCGGGAAGAACTCGGACCGGGCCTGAATCGTCCGGGCGCGGGCCTGCTCAATGCGGGTGATGGCGATGCGGAGGTCGTAGTTGTTCTCCAGCCCCTCCCTGATCAGATCCTGTAAGACCGGGTCTTTGAATACTTTCCACCACGGGAGCGAAGCCAGCGACTCCGGAGAGGCGTCTTTCTGACTCCGGAATTTCTCCGGCGCATTCACTTCGGGCCGATGGTAGTTGGGTCCGACAGCACAGCCGGTGAAAAGCCCGGCGGTGGAGAGAAGCAGTGCGAGTTTGGAAATCCGGGATTGCATGTAGATGATCAGGCAGTGAGAAGCGCTCCCGCTCCGGAGCCGACGGTGCTAGTGGGCATAGCCGCCGGCTACCCGGCTTCAAAGAATGGCGGATCAGTGGCGGTCGGCGACATGGTGTCGTGATGACGCGCCTTCTGATCAGCGATTCCCCGATTTGGGGCACCGGGGCCGATGTTCTCTGATTTCCCCTGCGCAGGGCAATCCCTGATTTCAAAAAAATGGCTTCTCCACTTGTGATAGCGTCCCGGGCTTGACATTTTGGGCCTGCCGCTGTTTCCTGTGGCGATACATCGTTTCCTCACAGCTGCTTCCCACCCCTTTTCGAAATGGACGAAACCGCCATTGGTGCCAATATCCGCAAGATCCGGCTGGCTAAAGAGATCAGCCTGACCGATCTGGCGAAGCGCGCCGGAATCGCAAAGGGGACGCTCTCGAAGATTGAGAACGGACAGACTTCCTCTCCGATCTCGACGCTACTCTCGATTGCGTCGGCGCTGGGGGTGCATCTGGCCGATTTTGTACGCGAGGATGAACCGGCGACGCG
>JBEBWR010000306.1:0-3860 GCA_040392045.1 Chthoniobacter flavus
AAAGCGACCGCAGAAGACTCATTACCCGAGCCAAGGGGGAATCGCAACCCGAAGCACCGATTAGCGTCCAAAACGCGAGCGATACGACGGCGCGCCCCCCAGCGGCTCCGCCTCGTACACTCCGCGTGCAATCGCCCGGGCCACGCAATCCGCCGCCACCGAGCCGATCCGCATCAGATGCAGCAGACGATCCGCTTCCGGCAGGGCCACCCGGCCTGTCGACACCACAAAAATCACATCACCGTCCACATGCGAGTGAATCGGGCGCAGCGCCCGGGCCATCCCGTCCTGTGCCATGATCGCGATCCGGCGGGCCTCCGAAGGGGTGATGATGGCGTTCACCGCCACCACGCCGAGCGTCGTGTTTCCACCCGGCGCCAGCGGAGCCATCTCCGTCCGGCTATGGCGGAACGGGTCGAGCGCCGACACCGGCGGCAGCGGCGATGGCCATGGAATGCCGCCGAACTCCCCTCCCAGCTCATACGGAGCAGCCCAGAACGCAGGGCTGTCCGGAATCACCGCCGAGCCAAATGCGTTCACCGCCAAAAGCGCGCCCACCTGCAAGCCGCCCTCCATCACCGCACTCGCCGAGCCAAGCCCCCCTTTCAAATCGCCCGCCAGCGCGCCCATCCCCGCGCCCACATTTCCAAGCGCAAAGCTACAGCCGCCGTCGCCGGTGGCGATTTCGCACGCCTCCATCGCCCACGCCCGGTACGGCGGCAGCTCTCCCCACGCCTTGTCTCCTCCATTGGGCAGATCAAAAAGCACCGCTCCGGGGACCACCGGCGATACCCGGGGCGTCTCCCCAAGGGCAAACCCACGGCCCCGATGCCCGAGCCACGCTACCACCCCCGACGGCGCTTCCATCCCATAAACCGATCCGCCGGAAAGGACGACTCCGTCCACCGAGTCCACCAGACAGCTCGGATCGAGCGCGTCCGTCTCCCGCGTACCGGGAGCGCCCCCGCGCACGTCGCACGCCGCTACCAGCCGTTCCCCCGCCTGAGCCGGGAGAATTACCGACACCCCGCTGCGCACTCGCGCACACTCTACATTCCCGACGCGGAGGCCTTCCACGTCGGTGATCAGATTACGCGGGCCGGGAGCGATCAGGGGAGCAGTCATGCCATCCTGATACCGTGAAGGTCCGCGTCAGGGCGATCAAAAATTACGCCTTCAGCAGCGTCTCGCGGCCAATGCCGCGCAGCTCAAAGAGGCGGGTGATCGTATCCTCAATGAGATTATTCGGGCAGGACGCCCCGGCGGTAATACCGACCGTCAGCGGCCTGTCGGGCAGCCAGTTCTCCGTACGAACCTCTGCCTTCTGGTGGAGATCGTAGTGGCAGATCTGCTCCAGCGATTCCAGACGTGTCGCATTCCGGATAAAGTAGGTCGGCAGCTTCTCCTCGCCGATCTCCGCGAGGTGCGAGGTGTTGGACGAGTTGTACCCGCCCACTACCAGCAGAATATCGAGCGGCTGCGTGAGCATCTCGCGCAGCGCGTCCTGACGCTCCTGGGTCGCGCCGCAGATCGTGTCAAAAAACCGGAAACTCTGCGTCGCCCGTTCCGCGCCGTCGCGCGCCGCAATGGCCGCTTCCACGCGGCGCTGGACCTCCTCCGTCTCGCCCCGCAGCATCGTCGTCTGATTCGCCACGCCCACGCGTCGCAGATCGCGGTCCGGATCAAAACCCTCGGAATAAGCCCCCTCGAATTTCTTCAGGAACGCGTCGCGATCTCCGCCATTGCGGATGTAGTCGCAGACATAGTCGGTCTCCTCCAGCGTCAGGACGACGAGGTAATGCCCCTTGCCGTCGAGCAGCGCGCGGCTGGCCGTCGCCTTCGTCTCCTCGTGCTGCGCCTTGCCGTGAATGATCGAGGTGATGTCCTCCTTTGCGTTCTGCCGTACCCGCTTCCAGACGCTCATCACGTCGCCGCAGGTGGTGTCCACAATCTGCGCGCCCAGATCCTTGATCCGCGCCAGCGTCGCCACATCCGTCCCGAAGGCCGGAACGATCACCACGTCGTCTGCGGAGACGTCGTCGAGATTCGCCTCGCGATCCTTGCCGATGATGTTGCGAATCCCCAGCGCGCGGATTTGTTCGTTCACTTCCGGGTTATGAATAATCTCCCCGAGGATAAAGATACGCTTGCCGTCAAAAACCTTCGCCGCGGCATAGGCGAGATCAATGGCCCGCTCCACGCCGTAGCAGAAGCCGAACTGCTTCGCGAGCTTCACCGTCAGGTCGCCCGCGCGGATCACGCCGCCATTGGCACGTACCCGCTCCACCACCTCGCTCCGGTAGTGTTCCTCCACCTGTTGCTGGACCTTTTCCATCACCTCCGGAGTACGGAGATTCACCCGCTTCGGGCGGGGCGCAGCGTCAGGAGTCGGGGCAGGATTTACAGCGGACATGATGATACTCTCTCACAAAACGGGGGCTTTTTACAGCCCCCTTAAAATTCTCGGCTCTATGCAATTAATTCTGCTCTACCAGCAGCGGCCCGGGCGGTTGGGCGAAGACGGCGTTGCTGATCATGTAGGCCGGATCGGGATCGGGATCGTTGAAGTCATGCGGACGCGGGACGTTGCGGCCGATCGTCTGATCCTCAGGCTGTGTATGCGCGATCTGCACCGGCGTGCCATGCTGGACGAGCGCGAAGAACTTCGGGGCGACATTCTTGTGCAGGCGCAGGCAGCCGTGCGAACGCGGCACCGGCCAGACGTAGCCCTGATGGAAGCCGTACAGCGGGGCGAACTCCACCCAGTACTGCATCGGGTAGCCGACGTAGCGGTAGCCCGAGCCCGGAGGTTTTCCGCTCTGGCCGGGGCGGATTTCGTTCCCCTTCACCCAGTAGCCGTAGGAGTAGGAACGCTTGTCGCGGACCTTTTTGTACACCTTGAACGTGCCGCGTGGCGTCGGCTTCGCCGGGGTGCCCACGCAGGTCGCCGCGACGAGCAGCGGCCGGTCGCCCTCCATGACGTAGACCTGCTGTGTCTCCAGCGATACCTTCACGCGGACATTAGCCTGATTGCGCGGCTTGTACGCCACGGGGTTCGGATCGCTTCCCCGGGTAATACGGGGGCCGGAAGTGGTCGAGCAGGCGCTCAGCAGGGCGAGCGCAACGGCCCCGGCGGCGGTCAGGAGAGTGCGGGTGAATCTCATGGAGGATGGCTGGTAGTGTAGGTAAGATGAAATCAGGCCCCAGAGCTTGTTCACGAATTTGCCAAAAGCGGCTGAAAAGCCATCTTTCTCAATTCGTGAGCATGCCCTAAGCCTCCGAAGAGGCTGAAACGGTGGTGCGGGCGGACCGTTTTTTGGATAAAACCGGTTTACCCGCAAGGAGTTTCTCAAACTTCGAAGAAGGATTCGAGTAAAAAGGATAGCCGGTCGCCCCCTTCGGACAGTAGCGCCAGTGCTTGTAGGCCCACATCCAGAGCTCGGGGCGCTCGTAGATCCGCTTTTCAAAGTGGTTCCAGCAGAGCTGCGCGATCTGTGGTGTATTTGCTCCCTCAGGGACTTCCAGCGGCGGGTCCACGGTGACTCGGCAACGCCCGTCAGGCAGCGACTCGGCGTGGACCGGCAGCAGCAGCGCGTCGCCCCGCTCCGCCAGTACGGCGTGCAGCGGCGAGCCCGCCATCTTCCGGCCAAACGCTTCGATCACCACCGCGCCCAGCTCGGGCCGCACCGTGAGGTCCACCAGCATCCCCGCCGCCCCCCGGCGCTTCACCACCTTCAGCAGGCGGATCATCGAGTTCTCCTGCGGGATGATCGTATGCCCCGAGACTTCGCGGTTGCCGTTGAATACATCGCTCAGCAGCCCGTTCTTGAAGCGCTCGGCCACAATCGACGTCGGCACCC
>JBEBWR010000307.1:0-3855 GCA_040392045.1 Chthoniobacter flavus
CCGCTTCCGGCGAGCCAAAGCGCCCCGGCGGCTCCTGAAACCGTGGAGACCTCGATGTTCGCCTCCGGCAGATGCCTGGCGACGCGCTCGCTGAAGAGGCGGACATAGAGAGGATGATGCGTGAAGATGCCGCCTTGCAGACGAATCTCCGGGGCGGATTGCCCCAGCCGTCCGGCCACGGCGATGGCTCCGTCGGCCAGCGCTTCGGCTCCCGAGGCGATGATCTGGTGCATGGCGTCGTCCCCTTCCCCGGCGGCCTGAAAGACGACGGAGGCGAGCTGCGCGACCGACATTTTATCCGCGCGCTCGGCCCACTCGACCAGCTCTTCCAGCCGATTGAGTCCGAGCGCGAAGAGGATCGCCTGAGCCGTGGGGCCGGTCTCGCGGGTCACGTCGTACTCCCGCAACACCCGTCGAAGGGCCTGCACGGCGAGGTGGTAGCCGCTTCCGGTATCGCCGAGGAGCTGGCCCCAGCCGCCCGTCCTGTCTTCAAGGCTTCCGGCGCGACCGGTGATGGCGGAGCCGGTCCCGGCAATGAGGACGATCCCGTCCTGATCTTCCAGCGCGGCGGCAAAGCCGGATTGACGGTCGCTCCCGACGAATAACTCCGCGTCAGGCCAGACCTTCCGGGCAATCTCCTGTACCCGGGCGCGGTCCGCCGCCGTGGCGCATCCGGCAAGGTAGAGCCCCACGCGCCCCGCCTCGGCGGGAAGCGCCCGTAGGAGGCGCTCAAGAGCTTCGTCAGTGATGAGCCGGAGATTCGCCCCCGGGAGCATCCCGCCACGCGGCGGCTGATCAGGACGCTCCAGATAGAGCCACTCGGTCTTCGTACCGCCGCCTTCAATGCCAAGGATCGATGTCATGACGTAAGAGATACGGATAGGATAACGCCAGCCGGTGCACGGGATTGCGCACGGGTGGTTGGCGGTACGCGAGCCGGGGCGGCCCCTAAGGGCTACGGACCTTAAAACACCCAGCGGAAGAAAGCGATCCAGAAGGCGATGGTCCACGCAAAGGCCAGCCCGACGAGGAGGACAACAGCGGCGATCAGCCCTCCGACGAAGAGCCAGTCGCCCCGGGTGGAGCCTCCGGCGCGTCCGGCGTGCTTGCGGAGCAGGTCGTAGTTCATCTGATTGGACTTGAACCAGACGGAAAAAACATCTCCTGCGACGGGAACCGTCCCGATGACGCCATTGATCGCGGCGTTCAGCGCCATGCGGGCGAGGACGATCTTCGGGACGCGGTAGCGCGCGCTCATGCCGATGATCGCCACGGAGACGAGCGTGCCCGCGCCATCGCCTACGCCGGGAATCAGCCCGACGAGCGGATCGAGCCCGAAGCGGATGCGCGTTCCGGGAAGGTGAAACATCGAGTCCATGAGCTGCGCGGCGAGGGCGATCATGGCGTCGTCCTGCACGGACTTCCCGCCGGGTCGGACGACTTCGGCGAAACCGGCTTCACGCCCATCGACGCGGACTCTGCGTGCTTCGTTCATCAGGGAGCATACACGCTGTGAGGCCTTGGCGCCTCCAAAATTCTCCAGCGCATGAGAGAGACGGTCGTGTCGGCAATGGGGTGGGACGTATCCCTCAGATTGATCACGATGACCCGGCCGCTCTCGGGATCGGGAAAGAGCCAACGCTGGTTGCCGATATAGGAGAGCGCATAACGCCGGTCGCCGGTAACGACGAAATCGCCGGGGTAGAGGACTGCCGGGTTAAGCTCGCGCAGGCTTTTGACAACGGTATAACGCCGAGCCGCTCCCCTCGCGCTGGGCAATAGCTCCGCCGTGGAAAGATCGCTCCACCAGAAGGCGACGGAGCGGCGCAGCAGCCACGGGTTGAGCGTATGCAGACCGTGCAGAAAGGTCGCCTCGATAATGCCGCGCCGCACCAGCCCGGGACCGTCCACGCCGTAGTGTCCCTCGCCGTCGCTCCAGAAGCGGACGCCCTCATACCGCCGCAGGGCGCGAGCCGTCTCCTCCCGCAGGGCGGGACGGTCAAAGCTGGTCCGCCCGGGGAGAAACCAGTAGCCGCCCAGCAGCAGAAGTATGGCGACCAGCCCCCAGCGGAGCACGGCGGTACGCCACCAGAGGCCGATCAGGCCAAGCGGCAGGACGAAGAGGAGGATGAGAGAGAGCGTCCGCGTGGCGCTATCGGATACCGGATAGAGCCAGAGCAGGATAAGGAGAGCCAGCCCTGCAAACCAGAGCAGGACGGCATTGCGCCGCGTGAGGGCGTCGAACACCGATGGCCCGTGAAACTGTCGTCCGCCCCGGCGCGGGGATCGGCTGCCGCCGCGCCCTTTCGAGGGAGCGTCGCCCGCGTCGGTTTTCTTCCGACGCGGCTTCCGCTTGCGGGGGGCATCGGATCTACTGGGCGGCATGCCGACAGGGTGTACGGAAACGGCGGCGCTTGGCAAGACCGCCGTTCATCCTCGTTTCAGCATCGCTTCATCCTCGTTCCGGCATCGTTCCAAAGAGGTCGCCTTAGCGACCCCGCGCGGCAGCGCGCAGAGCCGGACGCAGTCCGCGCAGTCCGGTTAGCCCGGAATCTCCCGCAGCATCTGGGCGTTCGTCGGGAATTTCCGCAGGAACGACAGGAGACGCTCGATGGCCTCCGCCGGTTTATGCCCCGCGAGGCCGCGCCGGATGATATTGATCTTATGCAGATCGCTCTCCGGAAGCAGCAACTCTTCACGGCGGGTACCGGACTGGAAGATATCCACGGCGGGGTAGACCCGCAGGTCGCTGATGCGACGGTCGAGGACCAGCTCCATGTTGCCCGTGCCCTTGAACTCCTGAAAGATCAGGTCGTCCATGCGGCTGCCGGTCTCAATGAGCGCGGTGGCCACGATGGTGAGCGATCCGGCCTCCTCGGTATTCCGCGCGGCGGCGAAGAGCTTGCGCGGGATCTCCAGCGCCCGGGCGTCGACACCGCCGCTCATGGTACGGCCGCCGCCGCTGGTGGCGTTGTTGAACGCGCGGCCCACGCGGGTGATCGAGTCGAGCAGGACAAAGACGTGCTTGCCCATCTCCACGAGCCGCTTGGCGCGCTCAATGGCGAACTGGGCGATCCGGGTGTGGCTCTTGAGGTCCATGTCGTTCGAGCTGGCCATGACCTCGGCTCCCGGGACGCTGCGGCGGATTTCCGTCACCTCCTCGGGGCGTTCGTCCACGAGCAGGATGATGAGCTTCATGTCCGGATGATTCTGCACGACGGCTTCGGCCACGTGCTGAAGCAGCGTGGTCTTGCCGGTGCGCGGCGGGGCGACGATCAGACCGCGCTGACCGCGACCGATGGGAGCCATGAGGTCGATGACGCGGGTGGTGTAGCGGTCCGGGGTGGTCTCCAGCCGGATCACGCGATTCGGATTCACCGTGGTGAGCTCTTCAAACATCGGGAGCGCGAGGGGATTGGCCAGCACCTTGTCGGGCGCTTCGCCTTCGATCTCCGTGAGCTTGTAGAGCTGCATGCCGCGGTTGCCCCGGCGAATCTCGCCCTTGATCCACATGCCGTCGCGCAGCGGGTAGCGTCGGCAGACTTCGGGGGTGACAAAGATGTCGTTCGGATGCTGCGCAAAGTTCCGCTTGGGATCGCGCAGGAAGCCGAAGCCCTTCCCGGAGACCTCGACGATGCCCTCGGCAAAGACGGGTGGCTCGTCCGAGGCCGGCTCGGGGGCAGCGGCGAACTCCTGACGGGCGGCGGCGATACGCTGCTCACGGCTTTCGCGGTGCTCCCGGTTCTGCTCCCGGTTATCGGGGCGATCGGAACGATCCGGGCGCTCATAGCGGTCCTGACGGTCGCGGCGATCCCGACGGAAATTGCGGTCGCGGCGGTTAAACCCGCCCCGGCG
>JBEBWR010000308.1:0-3827 GCA_040392045.1 Chthoniobacter flavus
GTCCAGCGGAACGCTGGTTAGCCGAGGCGGTAGACGATGCGCGCCTTGTCGAGATCGTAGGGCGACATCTCCAGCTTGACGCGGTCGCCGCAGGTGAGTCGGATGAAGCGCTTTCTCATCTTTCCGGAGATGTGCGCGAGGACAAGGTGCTTGTTGGCCAGTTCGACGCGGAACATCGTACCCGCGAGAACGGCGACAATTTTGCCTTCAAGTTGAATAGCGTTTTCTACGGCCATGGTGACGTGGGACGAACGGCTTTCACCCGCTGCCCGTCCGGGTATTGGTAATGGATATTGGTGAGATATCGTTCTCTCCTAAAGGATAAGGAGAGAAGTTGTGTGGCTGACAAAGGCGGAGTCCGGTGAAAGACTCCGCCTTTGTGGAAAAAGGTGCTGGTGCTTAGTATCGGCTGTCGCGACGGCCACGGCCGCCACCACCGCCACCACCGTAGGAGCGGCCGCCGCCGCCACCGCCACCGCCGCTGAAGGAACGCTCCTCGCGGGGGCGGGCTTCGTTGACGGTGAGGTTACGGCCCTGGAAAGGCTTGCCGGAGAGGTTCTCGATGGCTGCTTCGCCGCCGGCTGCGTCAGCCATGGTCACGAAGGCAAAGCCACGGGAACGCCCGGTGGCGCGATCAAGCACGAGTGCGACGTCAGAGACGCCTCCGAACTGCTCGAAGAGGTCCTGAAGGTCGTTTTCGGTGGTGTCAAAGGAAAGGTTTCCTACGTAGAGTCTCATAATAAAGAGATGGTGATTTGATTTGATCCGAATGTCTGAGCCGTTCCCGTGAATCGGGTTTCAAATCACCAGGCTGCTTTCGCCCTTGACGATCTACCGTGCTGCAAAGAAACAATCGAGCCGGAAAGATGATACCTTTTAAAGAAAATCGCAATCAAAAGTTTTCATTCTCCGCATGGTTTGTAGCAGGAGTGGGGGAAGGGGCTGGTTTGGCGGTCGGTTGAGCAGGGGTGATCTCAGGGGATGGGGCCCCTTCCGGAGAGGGGGAAGGATCGGCGGAAGGCTTGGCTTGATCGGGGTTGACGGGCGATTCCGCTTCGCGGTGAAGCTTGTAGACGCCTGCGTCAAAAGCCATCAGATTTTCCGGAGCGGAGATGCGGTATTCCGCAAGCACTGCGCCGTCGCTCTCGAAGAGGGTGATGCTGCTGCGGTCTTTCTGCTGTCCGGCAACGGCCCAGCGGAGGTGCGGCGTGGTGCTGATGCTCATGAGCGGCAGGCCGTCGTCGGTGGTGAGGACCGTGCCTTCGGAGGTGGCTGCGACGCGCATTTTCAGGCTGCCGGCTTTTTTGCCTTCCAGCAGGGGGTTGTCGATCAGGGGTACGGTTAACGGATCGGCGGCGGTCAGCGGCATTCCGTCGGGGAAGATCAGGAGAGGCTGGGCCTGCCCGACGGTATCGGTGAACAGGATGCCGTTATCGACGAGCGCTTCGCCGGGGGAGTCGTACGACAGGCCGCGCAGGCGCTGCTCAATGGCGCTTTCGCCGAGGACGAAGAGGAGGGATTCCGTGGCGCTGATCCGGATGGGGGTCAGGGCTTCGTCGACGGAGATCAGCTCGCGCTCCACTTCGCCTGAGGCGGCGTATTCCCTGATGGTTTTCCCATCGATGCCCCAGAGCATTCCGTTCGGTGCCCAGGTATGATCGCCGGGCCTGGAAAGCTCTTTCATGCTGCTGAAGGCGGGGCTGTCGGGCTTTTGGTAAAGCTCCTGAGCGGGAAAGGTGGTTTCCGCCGGGGCGAGGGCTACTTTCCAGACTTGCGTGTCTTCGGAGGTGTCGGAAGCATCGGAGGCGTCGGAAGCGTTTTCGCCAGTCTCTTTTTCCGCCGGGGTGCGCGAGGCGATGAAGAGGGCGGGGGTGTCGCTGCCGGGCTGGAGGGCTTCGATGAGCAGGCGGTTCCCGGAAAGTCCGGCGATGCGGGTGAGACGGCGGAGGCGCGGGGAGTCGTCGTCGACGTACCAGTCGTTTCCGTGATAGTCGATGCCCTCTGCTTTCAGGTCACCGACGAGGTATCCCCGGGCGCGGTATTTCCCGGCGGGACAGCGATTGCCGCTGTCATCCTTGCCGTCCCAATGCGTGATGAGGCCGTTAAAGGCGGGGTGAAATTCATCCGTTGCCGCCTGATCGTGCAGGACGCGGACGAGCTTGCCTTCGCTGTTATAGATCCCGAGCGAGATGTTTCCCTCCATGGGCGGGGGAAGGAAGAGGATCTTTACTTTTTCCTCGGCCGGCGCCGGTGTTGGCGTCGCGGCGGTGAAGGTCAGCGCGGCGAGGAGGCCGAGGGCGATGGTGAGGCTACGGGGTTGGCAAAGGACGCTGAGCATAGTATCGCCAGTTCAGATTCGCGAAGAGATTATCGCGCCATTCCGCGTTGGCGAGGAACTTTTCGTCGATGCAACATTCTTTGACCTGCCCGTAAAGGCGCTGGAAGCGCAGGAGGTGATCCCGTGTGCGGCGGCTGGCGTAGTCGCGCGCGCCTCCGGTCTTGATCAGGAAGGCCCAGTCGCTCGACTGCGCGAGGAGGAGTTCCCGGGCGAGCTGTCGCAGGGCGCGCTCGACAAGGGGGGGCGGCGGCTCCGGGATGGCGGCGTAGTGCGTGGCCAACGCGATCATGCGGCGGGCGGCGGCATGGAGATGGGGGTAGATCCATGCGTTGCTCTCATCAAGCCAGACCTCCCAGTAGCCTTTGTGGCCCCAACTGGAGGCGGCGGGGGAGAGGATCTGCTGGGTGGGATGGGCGGCGAGGTAGCGGCTCGGGGTGGTAAGCGTGAAGGTGGTCTGTTCCGCTGTGCGGCGGATGACCTGATCGAGAAATTCCGGCCCTTCAAACCACCAATGCCCGAAAAGCTCGGCGTCGTACGGGCTGACGATGATGGGGGGCAGCGAGGCGTGTGCGGCGATCTCTTCAACCTGCGCGGCTCGCGAGGCGACGAAATGGCGCGCATGGCGCTCGGCGGCTTCCAGCGCCCATTCCCGATGGTAGACTTCTTTATGCGGGGCGCCCCGGCCGGTGATGCGGTGATATTTGATCCCGGAAAACCGTCGTGGCAGCCCGGGGGTGACAAATCCGGGGAGCTGGTGCTCGCTGAGGTCAAAGCCGATATCGCGATAGAAGTCGCGGTAGGCGGGATCGCCGGGGTAACCTTCCTCGGCGCTCCAGACCTGCCGGGATGAATCCCTGTCGCGGGCGAACGCGGCGGGGCCGGCAGGGGTATAGCAGGGGGCGTAAATCGCGTGGCGCGGGCGGGGGGAGCCGAAGATCAGCCCATGCGCATCGATGACAAACCAGCGGAGGTTCATCTCGGCGAGGATGGCTTCGAGCCCCTGTATGTAGCCGCACTCCGGCAGCCAGATCCCCTGGGGCGGACGCCCGAAGCATTCTACGTAATCATCACATGCAATGCCGATCTGCGCACGGATCGCCTCGGGGTAGGGCTCCATCAGGGGGAGGAAGCCGTGCGTTGCGGCGCAGGTGATGATCTCAATCGCTCCGCGATCCTGAAGCGCGCGAAAGGCGGCGACGAGGTTGCGCCCCCAGCGCTGATCAAAGAGTTCCCGGCTCCGGATAAAGCGGCGCTGATAGAATCGCGCAAGCTCGCGGATCGGCGGCGCGTGCTCCGTCCGTCCGATCTCCAGACCGGCGAGCGCGGTGGCGCGGTCGAGATAGGCAAGGTAGCGCTCCTGAAGCAGCGGATCGCGCAGCATGGAGCAGAGCGTGGGGGTGAGGGTCAGCGTCAGCGTCGGGGGGATGCCCTCTGCCCACTGCTGCTCCAGCATCTGGAGGAGCGGGAGGTAGGTCTCCGTGATCGCCTC
>JBEBWR010000309.1:0-3806 GCA_040392045.1 Chthoniobacter flavus
TCCCCCTCCAGATGGACCAGCAGATCGGCTCCCTGCTGCACGAGGCTCCAGTGAATCTCGGGGAAATAGATCTCGCTGCCGATGCTCAGGCCAATCCGCCCGAGCGGCGTCTCCACCGGAGCAAGGCAGTCGCCGCGCTCCCACGCTTCGCCGGGGAGGGTGTGGGTCTGCGCATGGCTGCCGAGCAGCGTTCCCCCGGGGGAAAAAACGCCGGCCAGTCGCTTGCGTCCTTCCTCCCAGCCGCCGACGAGAAACACCGCATGCTCTTTCGCCAGCGCGGCCAGCGCCTGTGCGCCGCCTTCGGCGGGAATACCAAAAGGAAGCACGACCAGACGTGCCTCCCGTCGCGCGGCCCGGGCAATCAGTTCAGAGAGCGGCGAATGCCCCTCGCGCTCTGTTGCGATAACGGCTACGGAGAGATGAGGTTCCGGAATCATGGAAGACCGCGATTATGCACCAACGCGGAGAGCACCGACGAGAAGTTTTTCCCTTTTCCCGTCCTCTCCGGAGAGGCGGCTATCAGCGTTCGCGGATTTTGAGGTCGTAGTCGCCGGGAACGACGCCTCCCTGCTGCGGCTTGTCAATGCGCTCGACGTGGCCGTCGAGAAACAGGACATGACCATAATACCCCAGCGATTTCCCGTGCTCCCTGCCGCCGTGACTCGCGTAGACGTGGACCCACTCGTCGAAAGCCAGCGCATTGTCGCTCGGGGAGTTGGAGCCGTCGGCCATGATCGGGACGCGGGCGGGAGAAGGGTGCCGGGAGAGGTTGACGATGGGGTAGGTGGCGTTGGCGGCCGCACCGTCGTGGTATCCGGCCCTGCGGTTATAGCGGTAGCCGAGCGTGATGACTCCCCGCCCGCCGGTCATGGTCAGACGCCGGGGGGACGGCTCGGACGGGCACGACATGGTTTTGGAGAAGGCCTCCGCGCGCAGCCCCGAGGAGAGGTACATCTGGTACCACCAGAGGCCGTCGTATCCCGGGAGTCGGCGGTCGTAGTAAGGCAGCTTTCCCTGACGGTCCGCGAGGGCGGCGTGGATCAGGGTGCTGTTGTGCCGCAGGTTATGGATGCACTGCATCGCCTTTCCCCGTTCACCGATCTTTCCGGCTACTCCGACACTGAGGAGAGCGAGAACGGCGAGGATGGCCGCGACAATCAGCGCTTCAATCAGGGTAAAGGCGGCGGTATGGCGGAGACGGGGGAGGGGGGCTTTCATCACAACGGCCTAGGGGTTAAAGGTTACGTGGAAGAGACGATGTTCGCCAGGTTCAAGCGTCAGCGATACGGCGTCATTTTCAAGCGAAACCGCTTTGCCGATCAGCGGCTTGAGGGCGGCGATCTTTCCGCCCGGCAGCGTGAGCGTTGTGCTCTCGGCTTTTCCGCCGTCCTGATAATGGCCGACCAGCAGGAGGGCTTCCTTGCCGGTCCCCCAGAGGGTGACGGAAAGCGCGGGGTTCGTGCTGGAGGGGGCGAGCAGCTTGCCCTCCTTGAGGATGCTTTCGTGCGGAGCGATGGCGGAGAGGGCGACGGCCTGATGGTAGTAGTCCATCGGGTCGTGATCCTTGAAGTGATAGTAGGTCACTCCGCGCGCGCCGTTGAGAAGCGCTTCGAGAAGCATCTGCTGATGTTTGACCGGAGGAAATTCGCCGTAGGTTCCGGCTGTCATCCAAGGGATGATGTCGCGGTTGCCCATGGCGAGGTAGTTCTCCCGGATGGTCTGATGGACGCGGGCGACATCGCCGCGGACGTAGAGCACGGGCATGCCGAAGTCAAAGTATGCGGGGTAGAGCTGCTTGAACTCGTAGATCTTATGATAGATCGGCGGGGTGGCGACGACGTTGTAGTTGCCTTTGATGGGCGTGCCGCCGTCGGCGCGGGTGCCTTTCACGGCTTCGTGCAGGTCGCGCGTCATGCGGGTACCCTGCGTGAGCATGAAGGCGTCCCAGTCTTTCATACCGGAGGCTTTGAAGGCTTCCTGGCAGCGGCTACAGCGTTGCCATTCGTTGTGGCCGCGATACCAGAGCTCGGTATCGTGAAAGATCACGTCGGGCCGGATGAGTTTTGCGTGATCGGCGACGCGCTCGATCTCTTTCTGGTAATAGGTCCCGGTGTAGCAGGGGCAGAGGGCTTTCCCCGGCTTGCCGCCGATCTGGTTCATGATCTCGGAGTGCTTCCCGAAAAGGCCGAACATGACGTTGAAGGCCGACTCGTTGTAGATGACCTGCAAGCCCTGCTCGCGGATTTCATTGGCAAAGGCGGCGAGCCGCGTACGGTCGTCCGCCGAGGTGTTGTTCCTCGGGAAGAGACCGATCCCCGTGAAGCCGACGTGTTTGAACGTTTTGAGAAAATCGGGGTAGGAATAGGAATCTTTTTCCAGCATCCAGGTGAGGCTGACGTTGACCTCCTTGAGCGGCGGAACTTCCGGGATCTCGATGCCTTTGACCGGTACGGTCACGCGGTTGGACGCCGAGTCTTTCTCGTTGGTATAAAAGGTGGCCGTGGCTCCCTCGGGGATGGAGGCTCCATCCTTGAGCATCAGGTAGAGGGGGCCTTCGTTGCCCTGCCATTGGGGCTTTTTGGCATCCCAGAGATCGTCCGCGTACCAGCGGTTGACGCCTTCCGGCGCTTCGGGATCGCGGGAGACGGTCCCGACGGAACCGGCGCGGACTTCGATGCCTTCGGGAAGCTCAAGGTAGACGCGAACGGGGGTTTCCTTTTCCTTCCCGTTGCGCATATCGGTGACGATAAAGCAGTTCGGCGTGGGGACGTTCGTGGAAATATAAAGGGCGTCCCCCGTTTTCGGGCGGACCTGTACGCCTTTGCTCAGAACGGTGAAGCGCTCCAGCCCTTCGATTCCCGCGCATTCGCCCTTTTTGTCGGATTCGATGATGAAGACTTCATCGGAGAAGATGTTGTTGACGCCGGCCTGCACGACGAGGGCGACGTAGCGCGCCTTGCGGTCGATTTTGAGCATGTACGGCTGGATGAAGTAAGTGCCGTTTTCCGATCGGTAGAGGTAGCGGTCGGGGTGTTCGGTGGCGAGGTTGCTTTCCCCTCCGTTGACTTTCGTCATGGAGGCGGCTTCGTAGTAGTTCTCGCCATCCAGACTCAGAGCCGCCGTGACCTTGCGCGGCATGACGACCGAGCGATCGCCCTCTCCGCCCTGAAAACGGGCCACGATGGTGCCGATCTCCTGCTCGCTGCCGAGGTCAATGATGATGTGAACGGGGCTGTTGAGATAGGTCCAGCCCACGGCGGCTTTGCTGGAGGGAAGGGTTTCGTCCTTCCAGATGCCGTCGGTCAGCTTGAACGGCTCGGTGCCTGTCGTGCTGCGACGGTGGGCGGGGACGGGGCTGAGGACCGCTTCTTTGTCGAGGGCAAGGTTTTTGCCCGCGATGATCTCTTTCCATGACTTCACTGGAGCGGCGGCTTCCGAGGCGTGGGCCGGTGGAGACATGAGCAGGGCGGCAAAGGCGGTGGCTGGGAGCAGGGAACGCATGATCAAGGTGTTTCTCAGGAATGGAGGCGGCGGTTGCGGACGAAGCGGGCGGCGCCGAAGAGGCCGAGGGCGGCGGGGATCAGGGCCAGCGTGGAGGGTTCGGGGATGGCCTGGAGGCGGAAGTCGTCGAGGTAGATGCTGTTGTTGCGCCCTGCATTCCACGCATTCGCAGTGGTATCGCCAAGAGCGATGGTCGAGAAGTCGGTGTGCTCACCTTTATAGCCGATTGCAGCGCTGGTGTAGTTGTAGTTTTCGCCTTGGATGGAGACGGTAAATGTTTTGCTCTCCTGATCGCCGGTGATCGT
>JBEBWR010000310.1:0-3806 GCA_040392045.1 Chthoniobacter flavus
CCCCTGAAAAACCGCTTGCGAAAGGCGTCATCCCGGGGCAGGCTCCTTCGGCTTGCCATGCGCCTCTCTCCCCCCCTCCTCCGATTCACCGCCGCCCGCCTGATCGCCGGGATGCTCGCGCTCGGAAGCGTCGGCATCCTGCTCCCCGCAGCCTCCGCGCAAGGGAATGACTGGAAGATCGTCAAGCGCGATGGGCGCGACTACATCCCGCTGGAGAACGTCGGGAAATTCTACCAGCTCGGGGCCGTTCAGAACGTTGGCAATAACTTCACCTTCCGCACGCAGCACCGCAGCCTGCGGGGCCAGCGCGGATCGCGCGAATTCTACATCAACAACCTCAAATTCATCCTGAGCTACCCGATTCAGGAAGCGAACGGCCAGCTCCTCATCTCCCGGATGGATCTCACCAAGCTCGTCGAGCCGGTCATGCGGCCCAACCGCATCTCCTCCGCCGGGAAGATCACCACGGTTGTCCTCGATGCGGGCCACGGCGGTCATGATAACGGCGCCAAATCGCTCTACGGACATGAAAAACAGTTCACGCTTGATGTCGCGCTGCGCGCCAAAGCGTTGCTGCAAAAAGCCGGCTACCGCGTCGTCATGACGCGCTCGTCCGACCGCTTCATCCCGCTCGAAGAGCGCGCCCGCATCGCGAATCGCCACGCCAACGCCGTCTTCATCTCCATTCACTTCAACTCCGCAAGCACCGGCGCCTCCGGCGTGGAAACCTTCTCGCTCGCGCCGCGCGGCGTTCCCTCCATGGCGAACGACGGCCCCGCCCTTTCGGACTACACTCCCTGCGCCGGGAATGTCCGCGACGCGGAGAACATCGCGCTCGCCTGCGCCACGCACGCCTCGCTCGTCTACAACTCCCGGCTCTTTGATCGCGGCATCAAGCGGGCGCGGTTCGTCGTCATCCGCGAAGTCACCATCCCTGGCGTCCTGCTGGAAGGCGGCTTCCTGTCGAATCCGAACGACGCCCGACTCATCGCCACCCCCGCCTACCGCCAGCAGCTCGCCATCTCCATCACACAGGCCGTGCGGAACTACCGCAACGCCGTCGGAGGCCCCCGCACCAGCGCCCCGGTCGCCTCCGTGGACGACAGCACTCAGGCCAAGCCCGGCGGCCCCACCGTGATTACTCCTGCGAACCGGTGACCCTCCGGCATCCGAAATCGTCAATAGTTGTTCATTGATATGCCGCCGTACACCTCCGACCCGCTCTGGAATGGGAAGCCGCCCATCGGCGTATTCGACTCCGGCATCGGCGGGTTGACCGTGGCCGCGGAGCTTTGCCGCCTGCTGCCGAACGAGAACATCTTCTACATCGGCGACACCGCGCGCGTCCCCTACGGCGGCAAGAGCCAGTCCACCATTGAGCGCTACTCCGTGGAGATCAGCGACCTGCTCATGACCGAGGGGGCAAAGATGATCGTCGTCGCGTGCAACACCGCTTCGGCGCTCGGCATCCCCCGGCTGGAGCAGACGCTCACGGTCCCGGTCACCGGCGTCATCCTGCCCGGCGCGGAAGCCGCCGTCGCCGCCACGCGGAACGGCAGCGTCGGCGTCATCGGCACGCGCGGCACCATCCGCTCCGGAGCTTACGAGCGGGCGATTCATCTGCTCAACCCGGAGATCCGCGTCACCAGTCAGGCCTGTCCCATGCTCGTCCCCGTGATCGAGGAAGGGTGGCTTGATGACCCGATTACCGACCATATCGTCGCGCGCTACCTCGACAACCTCGTCGAGTCCGGCATCGACACGCTCGTCCTCGGCTGTACCCATTACCCCCTGCTGAAACCGGCACTCTCCCGACTGCTCGGCGACAGCATCCGGCTGGTCGACTCCGCCGAGAACTGCGCGCTTGCCGTACGCACCCTGCTGGAGCGTCACGGCCTCGCCGCCGACGCGACCGCGCCGGGAGAATTGCAGGTCGCCCTCACCGACGCCAGCGACGGATTTCTACCTGTCGCCGAGCGGGCGCTGGGGCTGCACGTGGGGAAAGTCCGCCTGCTCGGCGTGCAGACCTCGCCGGTTTAAGGCGTTACGCATTAACAGGCCTTAGACGTTGCCCGTCCGGAAGGGATCGGCTAACTTACCGCTGACTCCGCTCCCATGGGCCTTTTATCGAAAGTTTACCACTGCATCAAACCGCTCATTCTACGGGCATGCAGGGGCAAGGGGTCTCTCCCACCCGATGCCGTCACCTCACGGCGGCTCGTCATCCTCAAGAACGATGTTCTGGGCGACATGATGCTGGCGCTCGGGCCGATCCATACACTGCTGCGGGAGCATGGGGAAGCGGCCTGCGTACTGATTGTCGCCGATCCGCTCCGCGATCTCCTGCGCCATCTTTTCCCCCGGGCGACAGTCCTTTCCCTCCCGGTACGGAAAAACGTCCTTCAAAGCGTCCTCATCAGCCTCTGGCGTCATCATCGCTTCTTCCGGCGGGAACGGTTTGATGCTCTCATCAGCCTCCGTTATCACCGGGACGAGGTACACGACATCGTTTTTTCGCACCTCCGGACCAAGGCCACCTACGGATGCACCGCCCGCCCGAACGTCAGGACGATTGATGGCTGTCATTCCGTCCCCTACCCTTTGGAAGCTCCCGAAGGAACGAGTCTGGATCTTGAAGCGCACCGGCGCCTTCTCTCGCTCTTTCTGAAACGGGAAATCGCGCTCCATGAGATCACGCGGTTTCCCCCCCTGCCTTCCACTCCTTCGGAAAACGTTATCATCATCGCCCCGTTCGGCAGCACGGAAATCCGGACCTACCCGCTCGAACGCTTCGCGGCAGCGCTCAAGATGATCTCGCTCCAGTGCGACGCCACCTTTCTCCTGACCGCCTCCCCCTCGGAGACCTCGCGGCTTGAAGTCTTCCGGGACCTGCTTCTGACCACCGGGGTGCCGCGAGTAGAAATCGGGGCCTTTTCCAGCCTGATCGACCTCATGCGCTACACCGCCCGGTGTCGCGGTGTCCTCACCGTGGAAACCGGCACCGCGCATCTCGCGACCCTGCTCGACCTCCCCACCCTCGTTCTCATCGGCGGGGGGCACTACGGGCTGATCGGCCCATGGCACCGCTCGCCGCGTCAGCGCTGGATCACGCACCGGATGCCCTGCTTTCATTGCAACTGGTGCTGTATCCACCCCGAGCCTTACTGCATCACCCACATTCAGCCGGAAGAAATCGCCGCCGCTTTCCTGGAGCTGGTTTAGACATTGCCCCCCGCAAGCCGCTCTGATAGCCTGCGGGGTTTCCATGAATCCCGCCCGTTTTCAAGAGATCGTCAGCCGCTTTTCCGAACTGAAGCTTCTCGTCGTGGGCGACCTGATTCTGGATGAATTCATCTGGGGCAAAGTGCGGAGAATCTCTCCGGAAGCGCCCGTCCCCGTCGTCGAAGTCAACCGGGAAACCTACTACCCCGGCGGAGCCGCCAACGTTGCGCGCAATCTCAGCGAATACACCGACGGCGTCCATCTCCTCGGCCTGATCGGGTGCGATCCGCATGGCGACCGCCTGCGCAAACTGCTGGAGGAGGAAGGCATCGGTCTCTCCTGCCTGCTGGAAGACCCAAGCCACCCCACCATTGTCAAAACCCGCATCATCGCCCATCATCAACAGATGGTCCGCGTCGATCGGGAGAAAAAATGCCGCCTCTCCAAGGAGCAGATCGCCGACGCCCTCGCCCGGCTTGACGCCGTGATCGCGCAGATCGACGGCATCATCATCGAGGATTACCACAAAGGACTCATCACGCAGGAGCTCGTCGACGCCATCGTCCTTCGCGCCCGAAAGGCAG
>JBEBWR010000311.1:0-3779 GCA_040392045.1 Chthoniobacter flavus
CCATCGCGCTCGATCAGCGGGAGGCCAAGCGGCTGGAGCTTTCGCTGGCGGAAAGTGGCGAGATCGTGGGTGAGCTCGACTCGCGCTTCGGCTATGCCGGGCAATGCTTTGAAGCGTCCATCGCAGCCGGACATCGGGAAGCCATCGCCGCACAGGGCCTGCGCCTCCGTCAGGTCGGGGGATCGCTACCGCTCTGGTTCTTCAGCGGTCAGCTTCCGGAGGACGGAGAGAGAGAAGGGCGCGCCCGCCTGCTGCCGCACCTGATGGTTCCGCGGGAAGCGCCCGGTTCATGGCCGCAGGCCTATCGCTATCTTGCCTCCACCGCGTCGGCAGAGCCGTTCGGCTGGCTGGAAGGATGCGTAATGGAGGGGCTCACCCAGCTCTCGCGCAGCCTCCCCGAGTGGCGCGGCGAGGCGGAGGCCGCCCTCCGCGAGCACCTCGCGCTCTACTTTACCGACCGGG
This sequence comes from Chthoniobacter flavus, assembly GCA_040392045.1. GTDB lineage: Bacteria > Verrucomicrobiota > Verrucomicrobiia > Chthoniobacterales > Chthoniobacteraceae > DATMFV01. The sequence continues at coordinate 463 of JBEBWR010000311.1, forward strand.
GGATGGTGTATGAGAATCCGCGAGGCCGCCCCGTGGATCACCGCTTCGCCTCCATGGAGGCCACCCTGATGCTCCCGGCGCTCTTCCGCCATGCGCCCGACCACCCCGCGCTGGAGATGGGCTGGAGGCATTGGTGGGACCACGATGTCGATGGCGTCATCGGAGGGCTTGGCTACCAGAAGTGCGAAGTCTGCTATACCGTGAACTATCCCCTCGCCCTGCTCGCCTCGCATCGCGGCGACGAAGCCGCCATCGCCCGGGCCCTCCAGCAGCTCCTCCACCAGAAGCGCATCCTGCACCACGGCGATACCATCTATCAGGCGCATTATCAGGGCGTCTCCTCCTTCCCCAACTGGTCGCGCGGCCTCGCGTGGTACCTGCTCGGATTCGCTCGCGTACTGGAGATTACCGGATGCCACTTCAACGCCGACGCGCGCGCCGCCGCCGAAGAGCTGGAGCGGGCCTGCCGATGGATCGTCCCGCTCCAGCGCCCCGATGGCTTGTGGAACTGCTACGCCCACCTCCCCGAGACTGGCGCGGAAACTTCGGGAACGGGCGGGATCGCCGCCGCGCTCCTGCTCGCGCATCGGCTCGGCTGCGCCCCGGACGAAGCGGTGGAGGCTGCCACCCGGGCCGTGCAGGGGCTGGAGCGATACCTCTCCCCGGACGGAATGCTCCACGGCGTCTGCCAATCGAACAAACCCGAAGCAGGCGACGCCCTCCAGCGCGAAGGCTTCCGCTGCTACAGCGCCATGGGGCTGGGCCTCGCCGTGCAGGCCGCCGCGCTGCTGGCCGAGGGTAACTAGCGATTCACCAAATCCGCCCGATAGGTACGGATATAGGGCCCCAGAGATTGAAGGGAGGGATCGCCATATGAGCGACCCTCGCGGCAGCGCTATGAATCGGAACGCTGGACCGTCGAGCGCACTTCGCCGTCGGCCAGTCGCGTGACCAGTTCGTCCCCCGGGGCGGCGTCGGCGATGGTACGCAGAAGCTTTCCCTCCGCCGTTTGCGTAATACTGTAGCCTCGGCTCAGCGTGGACTGCGGCCCCAATACGCGGAGCAGCGCGGCGGTTTGCTCCAGCTGACGCTGCTTACGGATCACCTGCTCCTCCCGGGCGCGCCGGAGGCGTTCCGTGAGCGCCTCCACCCGTTCGCGGCGCAGGGCGAGGAGATGATCCGGGCGATGCGCGCGCAGAGCGGCCCCGAGCGCCTCCACCTGTTGCCGCCGTAGGGAAAGCGCGTCGGTTCCCGCCCGGGCGAGCGCTGCCCCGGCGAGGTCCACCTGCTGCATCAGTGCTTCCAGCCGCGCGCGCGGCTCGCGGAAGAGTGCGCTCTTCTCCAGATAGCCGAGATGCGCCCGGGCGGAGTCGATCCGCTCGCGCAGGCGGCGCTCCATCCGCAGCCCCGCCAGCGTCAGGCCCTCAAGGAGCTGTGCCGTATCCGGGGCGATCAGTTCCGCCGCCGCGCTCGGCGTCGGCGCGCGCAGATCCGCCACAAAATCCGAGATGGAAAAATCGATCTCATGCCCCACCGCCGACACCACCGGGATCGGCGAAGCCGCGATCGCCCGGGCGAGCACCTCCTCGTTAAACTCCCAGAGATCCTCCGCGCTTCCCCCTCCTCGCGCCACCACGATCACCTCCACTGGCGGCAGATTCCCGCGGTGAAACTCCGTCACCGCTGCCGCAATCTCCCGCGCCGCCCCCGCCCCCTGCACGCGCACCGGGTTGATCATCACGCGAATCCACGGCGCACGCCGCTCCAGCACATGGAGGATATCGCGGATCACCGCTCCCGTCGGCGAAGTCACCACGCCGATCGTCGCCGGAAAGCGGGGGATCGGGCGTTTCCGCTCCCGGTCAAAAAGCCCCTCGGCGGCCAGCTTGCGCTTGAGCGCTTCAAACTTTGCCGCCAACGCCCCCTCGCCCGCCACCTGCACCTGCGCCACATTGAGCTGATACTGCCCCCGCGCCTCATAGACCGTCATCGTCCCCCGCACCTGCACCTGCATCCCCTCGCGCAGCGCCACCTGCGCGCGTCGCATCCCGTACCCGCGCTGAAAAAGCACGCAGGAGAGCTGGCAGCGGTCGTCCTTGAGCGTGAAGTATTGATGCCCCGACGCCTGCCTGCGGTAGTTGCCGATCTCCCCTTCGACCCAAACCTCGCCCACCATCCCCTCCACCACGTCGCGCACCGCCCGGGTCACCTCCGTGACGGAAAGGGCCTTCGGCTCGCGAAAGCGCCTCATCGGCGCGTCGAGAACCGCGTCATCGTCATCGAAATCATCATCCATCACAGGCCGTCAGCTTACGGAAACGCCCCGGCGCTATTGAAGCCTTTTCTCCATCCGCAGTTCCCCGTTTTCCACCCCCGCCTCCGCCCACCCATGCGTCAGGTAAAAGCCATAGGCCCGCAACGCCGGGTCCACCGAGGTATAGAGCCACAGAACGCCATGCCCCACTTCCCGCAGCCGCTCCTCCCCGCGTCGGAGCAGCTCCGTCCCGATCCCCCGCCCCTCGGCTTCCGGAAGTACCGCGATTACCCAAAGCTCCCCGGTCGATTCATCCGCCATCGCAAAGCCCAGCGCGCGTCCCTCCTCCTCGCAGAGCCAGCCCGAGTGCGTCTCCTCCAGCATCGCCGCCACAGACTTCTCCGTGATTCCCGCCGTGCGCAGTTCCCCGAGCGTAAAGCGATTCTCCCGCGTCGCCGTACGAACGGCAAAGAGGGCGGGGATATCGTTGCGACGGATCTGGCGGTAGTAGAGCGGCACGGTTTGGGACCCTATCGTGTCCGCCCCCATCCGTCACGTTCTCGCCCGCAGACTTGCCATCGCCCCCGCCCCCCGCTAGAACGGACCTCCACTCTATGAATACGCCCAAGGTCTTTATCTACGACACCACTCTGCGCGACGGCACGCAGGGCACTGGAATCTCCTTCAGTGTTCTGGATAAGATTCGCATCGCGGAGCGCTTCGACGCCTTTGGCATTCACTACATTGAGGGCGGCTGGCCGGGGTCGAACCCCAAGGACGTCGAGTTCTTTCAGGAAGCCGCCAAGCGCGAGTGGAAGCATACGAAAATCGCCGCCTTCGGCAGCACCCGCCGCGCCGGCATCGCCGTGGAGAACGACCCGCAGATCCGGGCGCTGCTCGACGCGCAAACTCCCGTGGTCACCATCGTCGGCAAAAGCTCCCTGCTGCACGTACAGGAGATCCTCAACGTCACGCCCGAGGAGAACCGCGCGATGATCCACGACTCTATCGCCTACCTCAAGCAGCACGGGCGCGAAGTCTTCTACGACGCCGAGCATTTCTT
>JBEBWR010000312.1:0-3777 GCA_040392045.1 Chthoniobacter flavus
GTACTCCTCGGGGGTGAAGCGCTTGCTGTCGTTGATCCCGGTGCGGACCAGCGCGATGTCGATCGGCTTCCCGGCCAGTCGGCGGAGATGCGCCGTGTAGCGCTCCTTGAGCAGGTAGCGGGCGATGAACTCGCCGTTGTCGGCAAAGTTGAGCACCTCCACTTTCTGCCCCGGATAGGCGGCTTCCAGCGCTTTGGTAAGCTGGGCGTGATGCTTTGATTCCTCGGGGAGATAGGTGGTCGCCGACGAACTGCCCCCAAAGAGCGCGATACGGGCGATCTCCTCCGCCAGCGCGGACGGAAGGAGCGACAGGAGCGCCAACAGGGAGGTGGCGATGAGAGATAGTCGTTTCATGAAAGCGTTCCGATCCGGCTTACTGCGCGGCAGGGGCGGGGATGGCCGGGGCCTCGATGAGCTGGTAATCCGCCGGGGTGACAAAAAGCGCGGCGTCGAGATCCTCTTCGGCGATGGAGACGAGTTTCACCGTGGAGGTGCCGTTCGGGCCGCCCGTGGTGCTCGTCTTCACCGGGACGGCGGGCGCTTCGAGCGGGAACTGAACCATATCGCCCATTGCGGTCTTTTTCAGTACCTCCGCGGCCTTCCGGTAGAGATCGCCCTTGGGGAAATCTTTCGTCACCCAGTAGGTGTTCTCCAGCTTGAGGTTATTGACCGAGAGCGTGGAGCTGTAGAGCTCCGTCTTGTAGCCGTCGACCTCCTCGTTCTTATTCAGCGGCATAAAGGTCATCTTCTGCCCGCTGAGATTCGTCATCTGGCGCACGAGCTGGTTGTTCGCCTTCATCGCCATCTTCTGCGGGTGCACGAGGATGAACGTCTCGTCCTTCGCCGTGTCGATCACGATGGAGAACTGGACGGGAAGGTCGATGCGGACCTTGTCGCCCTTGAATTTCAGGGTCATATCGCCCTTTACCTCGCCTTCCTCCATCCGCTGGGTCACGACGACGTCAGCATGGAGCAGCGGGGCGGCAAGTGCGGCGGCGAGAAGGAGCGGGAGAAAAAGCTTTTTCATGGGAGGGATGAGGAGTAATTCGACGGCGAGGATAGCTTGATCCTTCCGGGAACATCAATGCTTCTCTCCGCGAAAAAAATCCCGTTCCGATTCCCTTGACCTCCCCGGGCGACTGCCTTATCGCTGTTGAGTTCTCCCAAGATTTATGTCCGACTCCGACTCCCGCACCGTCAGCCTTCAGGAAATCGCCCAGAAGTATAGCGAAGCACTCCAGCATCTGAGCGACCTCACCGTATACCTCTGGGCCGGAGCCCGCGCCGTCAGCGAGCAGGGGTACACCGAGACGGCCCGGAGCATCCCCGGGCTGCCGGTCTCTCCTTTCCGCCTTTCGCTGGAGAGCGTGCGGGACTTTGGCGACCGTGTCTTTTTCAAGCATAGCCTGAACGAAGTCCTTGGCCTGACCGGCGTCTTTCTGGAGGATATCCGCAAGCTTTCCGGTCTGATTATTTTCAACGCCGCGCGCGCGAAAGGGACGGAAGACCTCGCCACGCTCGCCGCGAAGCTCAACACTCCCGCCCCGGCCGATCTCGCCGGCCGCATGAAGGCCGTCAGCGAGCGCATGGGCCAGCCCGTCCCGCTGGCGCTGGAGCTTCTCTCCATCATCCAGCTCGCCGGGCTGCACTTCCAGCAGAACGGCGAGGTCGGCGAAGGCCATGCCTTTGAACTCAAGCTCAAGCGGGTAACGCCCCCCACGGAAGAAGGCGGCAAGCCGGGCCTTGGCGATTACCGCCGGACGTGGAATGAAAAAGAGCGCGTCGTCCTCTCCAAAGAGGAGCACGCGGCGATTTTCACCACCATCTCTATTTTCTTCAACGCGACGCTTGAAGCCTTGCAGGAATTTGCCAAAATTTCCGGACTTTCCCCGGAACCCGCTCCTGCTGATTCATGAGAATAGGCCAGTCTGCCCCCCCGCCTCCCGACCTGCCGCCTCCGAGTTTCATGAACCCGCTGGAGAAGCGGATTCAGTATAAATTCCGAAACTCGCTCTACCTGGCGGAAGCCCTGACGCACCCCAGCCTCGGGCACGAGACGCAGCGCCACCACTTCGACAACCAGCGTCTGGAGTTCCTCGGCGACGCCGTGCTCCAGCTCGTCTTTACCGAGCATCTCTACCAGCGCTTCCCCACCCTCCCCGAAGGCGAGCTTACCAAGATGCGCTCCCGCCTCGTCTCCCGCGAGGGGCTCAAGGTTCACGCCATCGCTATCGGGCTGGGCGAGTACCTCATGATGGGCAAGGGCGAGGAGTCGAGCGGCGGGCGGGTCCGCGCCTCCGCGCTGGCCGATGCCTTCGAAGCGCTCATCGGAGCCATGTACCTCGACGGCGACCTCGACGCCGTGCGCCGCTTCGTCCTCCGCGAAGCCGAGCCGGATATTGAGAACCTCCTGCACGAGCCCGTGGACGTGAATCCCAAGGGCCGCCTTCAGGAAATCCTGCAAGCCCTCTCCCCCCGCAGCCCCGTCTACACCATCATCAGCCAGTCCGGCCCCGAGCATCTCAAGCACTTCGACGCCATCGTCGAGTGGGGCGGTCTGGAGCTGGGACGCGGCTCCGGCAAGAGCAAGAAAGAGGCGGAGGTGAATGCGGCCATCACCGCCCTCAAGAGCGAGCGCTGGCTGAAAGACGCCGAAGAGACCTAACCCACTGCGTGGGGCTCTGGCTGGCCGAAGGCCAGCGGTTGGTGGCTGGAGGTTTGGTTAGTGGAATGGTGCGGGAAGGGAATCCGGTAGCGAGGAGAGCGGGGACGCGCCGATGTTCGGCTTCCCCTGAACGGCATTTGGTCATCGCACCGAGGAGTCGGGCTTCGCCCGACCCGCGCGGCAGCGCGAAGAAAGTCCAGACACAGTCTGGTCGCAAATTTGGCTTCCCATGATTTCAAATTTGCCGTACGCTCAAATTTGAGAATCATGGCCCGGATTATTATAATCGACGATGAGCCGGCGATGCTTGAGGTCATTGCAACCCTTTGCAAAGACCTTGGACACGACGTTTCCCCCTTCAACTCTGCCGAACGCGCCATCGAGGCGCTTCCCTCCCTGGCCCCCCAGCTGGTGATTGCGGACATCAAGATGGAGAAGCTTGGCGGCTTCGACGTCCTGCGTGCCTGTCATGAGCTGCCTGCGAGGCCGCAGGTCATCATGATCACGGGGTTTGCCTCCGTGGAGACCGCCGTGGAAGCGATGAAGCTTGGCGCGCACGACTATGTCACCAAGCCCTTCAAGATCGACGAGCTTCAGATGACCATCCGCCGCGCGCTGGAGTTCCAGACCGCCGTGCGCGAGAACGTCTACCTCAAGAAAGAGCTCAAGGAGAAGTACAAGTTTGAGAACATCGTCGGCACCAGCAGCAAAATGCAGCGGGTCTACAACCTGATCGCCAAGGTTGCCGACACCGACAGCACCATCCTCATTCAGGGCGAAAGCGGCACGGGTAAAGAACTCGTCGCCCGCGCGCTCCACTTCAACAGCCGCCGACAGCATCACCCCTTTGTCGCCGTCAACTGCTCCGCCCTGCCGGAGAACCTGCTGGAGAGCGAGCTCTTCGGCCATAAGAAAGGCGCGTTCACCGGGGCCGTGCAGGACAAAGTCGGCCTCTTCGAAGAAGCGCAGAACGGCACCATCTTCCTCGACGAAGTCAACTCCATGGCCCCCACGCTCCAGACCAAGCTGCTCCGCGTGCTCCAGGAGCGCCAGATCCGGCGCGTCGGCGATACGAAGACCGTGGACATCAACGTCCGCGTCCTCGCCGCGAC
>JBEBWR010000313.1:0-3772 GCA_040392045.1 Chthoniobacter flavus
GTTCCAACGACCAAGCCCGAACGTCCGCTCTTGGCGTTAGGAACTTCCAGGAAGCGAATCCCGCGCGGGTTGTCCGTGTTGGCTCCCCCTGATGCGCGAAGGACGCCAATCAACTGTCCGTTCTGAGACTCAGACGTAAACTGCTGGGTGCTTGTCGCCGTGCCGCTCGGGTCTGCGGTGACCAATGGATAGCGACCATATTCCGTGTAGTACATCTTCACGGCATTGACGATCTGCGTGACGTCGTTCTTCGCAGAGGTCTTGCGCGCCATATTGCGGACGGCCCCCATGGCGGGGAAGAGCAGGCCGGCGAGGACGGCGATGATGGAGATGACGACCAGCAACTCAATCAGGGTGAAACCCCGGTAGTCGGCTTGCGTGCGATGGCTGCGGATGTGGGATGAAATTTTCATTGGGAGAAACCTCTTCCCATTACCGTAGCTTAATGCGCGGGGGTTGACAATGGCTTTCTCAGGTGCACGGCCGCGCCGGCTTCCCCCTTTTCAGCCGGTGCGTTTTGGCGTACGCTTCCGGTGCATGACGAACTGGGATGAGACGCTACTGCAAGCAGACGATGGGGTGCCACTGCTTTTCCGGTGGTACGGGCTGACTCCCACTGACCTTTCCCGGGGGACGATTCTTCTCACGCACGGCTTGGGGGAGCATTCGGCGCGTTACCTTCACGTGGCGGAGTTCTTCCGCCAGCAGGGCTACGAGGTGGCGTCCCATGATCTTCGGGGGCATGGGCGCTCGGGCGGACGGCGAGGGGATGCGCGAGGGTTTCGCCGGTTTCTTGACGATATGGAGGTGGTGATCCGGGAGGTGGAGCGTCGCAGGCGGGAGCGGGAAGGGCCGCTGTTTCTTTACGGGCACAGCATGGGCGGGCTGATGGTGGTGCGTTTTTTGCAGGAGCGGCGTTCGGATCGCGTGGCTGGCGGTGTGGTGGCGGCTCCCTGGATCCGGCTGGCGTTTTCGCCGCAATGGTGGAAGCTGGCGCTGGCGGGGATGGCGCGGTTTGTGATTCCGGGGTACCGCCAGATTACGGGGCTCGATACGACGCGGCTCTCCCGGGATCGGGCGTTCGCGGAGCAGCTGCCAGGGAAGGAACTGGGGCATCATCTGATCTCGGCGCGACTTTTTTACGATATCCATCTTTCCTGCCAGTCGGCGCTGGAGGAAGCGGGGCACTGCGAGTTGCCGCTGTTATTGCTCCATGGGAAGGCGGACCCGGTGACTTCGCCGCTCGCGACGGAGGAGCTGTTTTCCCGGCTGGCATCGCGGGACAAGACGTTGAAGCTTTATCCGGACATGGTGCACGAGCTGCATAACGATCTGAACCGCGAGGCGGTGCTTGCCGATATTGCCGGGTGGCTCTCGGTACACGCCGCACGATAATTTCCACTGCCTTTTTGGAGAGGAGCCTCGTATATTTTCAGGATGAACAAGAAGCTCGCAAAAGGGTTGCGGAAGGCGGGGGTGGCCGAAGCGCGGCGGCATCTTTTTATCTGCCTCGGGCCGAAGTGCTGCGATCGCGAGGAGGGCGAAGCACTCTGGCGCTTCGTGAAGGAGTATGTGAAGAAGAGCGGGCAGCCGGTGATGCGGACAAAGGCGGACTGCTTCCGCATTTGCGAGGAGGGGCCGCTGATGGTGGTTTACCCCGAGGGGATCTGGTATGCGCGGGTGACGCCGGAGCGGTTTGCGCGGATTTATGACGAGCACGTGGTGGGCGGCGAGCCGGTGGCGGAGTGGGTAATCGCCCGGATGCCGGAATGCGGCGGGTGCTTCCCGGAGGATGGCAAGGCCGGGGAGGATTACTGAAGCGCGGAGTACCCTGTGTAGGGAATAACCTGCATGAGTCCTTCGAGCACGGCGGAAAGCGGGTTCGACGGGACGCGAACGCTCAGCCCGGTCGTGGCCGCCAGCCGGTGCTGCAATTCGCGCAGCAGCGCGCCGCCGCCGACAAGCGTGATCCCGCTCTCGATGACTTCACACGCAGCGCGGTCCGGCAGCGTCCGGTAGAGCTGGAGCAGATTGTCCGCGAGGAAGCTCAGCGAGCCGTTCAGAGAGTTCCGCAGGTTTTGCTCCAGAGAGCCCGAGGGCTCGGTCGGCGCGGTGGCGGCGGCGGGCTCCAGCGTGGTGAGCGTATCCAGCGCTTCATTGAGCGAGTGCGTCTCCATCTTGCGCAGCAGCTCGCGGCTCTGATGATCCGTGGAGAGTCGGCAGTGCGAGGTGATGGCGTTGCGCAGCGTGGCGCAGCCGACTTTTACCGAGTGAGAGTTTTCCACTTTGCCGTTGCGGATCACGGCATACTCCGTCAGCGCGTCGCCCACGCTGATGACCATCTGTGCATAGGGGCTGCCGACGTCCAGCCCTGCTCCCATCGCTGCCGCGAGCGGCTGAGGAATCAGGACGACATTCCACGCCCCGCTGCGGTAGAGGGTGGAGGTCAGCGTGGCGCGCTCCTCCTCGGTCGCGCAGGCAGGGAGCGAGGAGATGACGGAGAGCCGCTTCTGGAACGGCGAAAAGGTGGGGCGCAGCGTCCCGAAAACGTCGTGGAGTATTTCCGCGCAGATCGCCGCATCGGCGACGGCTCCGGCCTGAATGGCGGCGCGCCCCCGGCGTTCGCTCTTCACGGCGGAGCGGCGGCCTTCGGAGTTGGCGGCGCGCGTCCATGCCGACCCGAGGTCGACCACGATATGATCGAAAAGGCTAAAGGAGGGAATCTGCATGAAAATACAGCTCTCTATGCTCGCCGAAGCTTGATCATTAGGCAACTGAAACCTCTCAACCCGCAACAGGAAAGTGCGGGATCGGTCGCTGGTGTCTAGGGCCTGTTAAGGTAACGGTTCAAATCGGCGTAAAAGGCCCTTTTTGGCCAAAACCGTCGCTCTTCGAGAGTCCGAATCCCGATTCGGCCTCCCTCATCACGCCATTTTTGACTCAAAAATTGCTCTTTTATCCTCATTTCCCGTTTACCTTAACAGACCCTAAGAAAACCGCCGTGTTACCATTCTGCTTCACAGAAGAACGTTCTCCTCTCATTACCCAATGCAAACCGACGAAACAATCTCCCTCCTCAACAAAGACCATTCTGCCAGTATCGACTGGGGCCAGTTGGAGGCTCTTTACGGGGCTGTGGGACCAAAGCGTCCCTTTCATCAAGCCGCACGGCTCAAGCGAGTCTTTTCTGATAGCTATTCCTTCTGTATTGTCATTCGCAACGGGGAGATCATCGGCTGCGGGCGCACGCTCTCCGACGGGCAGGTGCATGGTTGGATTCACGACCTCATGGTTCACCCTAAATTTCAAGGGCAGGGAATCGGGGCGAAAATCGTTGATGCCCTTGTGTTGCAGTTGAAAGGTGTGCGTTATCTCGGATTGCTCTGTGCGGCGGAAAATGTCTCTTTCTATGAAAAGAACGGCTTCCAAACCGGCTGGACCGCTATGACGATGCGGCAAAAGACACGGTAATCCGCTCTACCCAGAGCAAAAAAAATCCCCGCCCTTTGCTGAAAGGACGGGGAAAAATACCGCTTCGGGATGATTAATCCTCCGGGGAGGCGAGCTTGGCGAGGATGCTGAAGTCCTCCAGCGTGGTCGTGTCGCCGGTGATCTGCTTGCCGGCGGCCACTTCCTTGAGGAGGCGGCGCATGATCTTGCCGGAGCGGGTCTTCGGCAGGGCCGGGGTGAAGCGGACGTCGTCGGGCTTGGCGATCGGTCCGATGCTGGTGGCAACATGCTTGCGCAGATCCTCGCGCAGGTGGTGATCGAC
>JBEBWR010000314.1:0-3765 GCA_040392045.1 Chthoniobacter flavus
GCGCAATACCGCGACAACGCGCTCTCCAAGGCGCGCTTTGAGTTCCGCTGGGAGGATCAGTTCAACCTCTCCCTCGACCCGGAGACCGCCCGCGAGTTTCACGACGAGACGCTCCCGCAGGACGGCGCGAAATCGGCGCACTTCTGCTCCATGTGCGGCCCGCACTTCTGCTCCATGAAGATCACCGACGACGTACGGAAGTACGCCGCCTCGCAGGGGATGACGGAAGGCGAAGCGCTGGAGCGCGGCATGGCGGAAAAGGCACAGGAATTCGTGGAAAAGGGGGCGGAGGTTTACCACCGCGCGGAGAGCTGACTCTCCCGGGGGCGATTTCTCTGGTAAAGCACCCGTTTCCATCCTAAGGAATGAATCTTTCCTTCCTCGAATGAGCGAACATCCCGTCTCTTCCGCTGAATCTCCCCGCTATCCCGGCCCGCGCAGCGCTGCGCTGCTGGAGGAGATGCGCGGCTATGTCGTCGCTGATCCGTTTCCGTTCGTTCTTGATCTGGCGAACTCGAAAGGGATGTACCTCGCGACGGTGGACGGGCAGCGGCTCTTCGACTGGGCGGGCTACTTCGGCGCGAAACTCATCGGGCATAATCACCCGGGGCTTTACGAGGAGGATTACGTCCGTCGCCTGACCGTCGCCGCCAATAACAAGGTGGCGAACCCCGACTTCCTCACGCCCGAGTGCGTGGCCTACTACCGCAAGCTGCACGAGGTGGCTCCACGCTGCATGTGCAACGACAAGCTGGAGGTCTACGTGGTCAACAGCGGGGCCGAGGCGATCGAGAACCTGATGAAGTACCTCCTCATCAAGCACGAGGAGAAGCACGGCTCGGGGGGCGACCTTCTGGCCCGTCAGCGTTTTATCTACTTTGACCGCGCGTTCCACGGCCGGACGGTTTACGCGCTCAACGTCACCCAGCCGCTGCACGATCCGGCGATTGCGCGCGGGTTCAACATGGTGGCCCCCGGGAATATCCGCATCCCGTTCCCCTCCACGGACAACAGCCAGCCGGAGGAGTGGAACGACCGTCGCACGGAGGAGAGCCTCGCGCTGATTGAGCAGAGCCTCAAGGAGTACGGGCGGGAAATCGTCGCCGTGATCGTCGAGCCGATTCAGGGCGCGGGCGGCCAGCGCATCGCGCAGAAGCAGTTTTTCCGGCGGTTGAGCGAGCTGACCCATCGCTACGACGTCTACCTCGCCTTTGATGAGATCCAGACGGCGGGCGGCCAGCTTGGCACGATGTTCGCCTGTGATCAGCTTGATCTTCCCCACCCGCCGCAAGCCGTAGCCGTGGGCAAGAAGTTCGCCAATGGCGTAGTCTACATGCTCAACCCGATGGAGAACGAGGGCGTCCTCGACTCCACATGGGGCGGGACGCTGGCCGACATGGTCCGCTTCGTACAGGAGATGGAGATCGTGGAGCGCGAAGGGCTGATCGCTCAGGTCCCCACGAAAGAGAAGCTGCTGCGCGAGGGGCTCGAAGCACTCGCCGCGAAGTACCGGAACCTGATGTTCAACGTGCGCGGCATGGGGCTTTACCTCGGATTTACCCTGCGGAGCCGCGAGCTGCGGGTCGCCCTTCAGCGCGTCGCCCGGGAGCAGGAAGATCTGCTGCTGCTCGGCGGCGGGGTCCAGACGATCCGCTTCCGCCCCGCGCTGGATGTCACGCCGGAGGAGATCCGGCTGCTGCTGGAAAAGCTCGACCGCGCGCTCGCGGTCATCGGGTCCGCCTAACCACCATTTATTATGAGTACTGCCGTCATTATTGGCGGGGGGATTATCGGTCTCTCCACCGCTTACTACCTGCGCAAAGAGGGATGGGAGGTCACCGTCCTGGATCGTCATGAAGGACGCGAGGGAGCCTCCTACGGGAACGCGGGCTTTATTGGGTCAAGCCACTACGTCCCGCTGGCGAACCCCAAGGCGTTTAACAACGCGCTCAAGTGGATGCTCAGCCCCACGAGTCCGTTCTACGTGCACCCGATCCCGAGCCTTTCGCTGATCGACTGGGGGCTGAAATTCATGGCGGCAGCCTCGCCGCAGCAGGTACGCAGTTCCATGCGTCCGCTCGCGGAGATCGGACTTCTCAGCCAGCGGCTCTATGAGGAGTGGCACGCGGAATTTCCCACGTTCGACTACGAGAAGAAAGGGCTGATCAATATCTTCCAGACCCGCGCCGCCTATGAGGCAGCCGCCGCCCACACGAAGATCGCCGCCGGTTTCGGAATGGAGATGCACGCCATCAGCCCCGCGGAACTGGCCGCGCTGGAGCCGGACGTCCCCTTCGAGGCCGTGGGCGCGGTGAATGTCATCACCGACGCGCACAGCTATCCGCCGAAGGTGATGCACGCGCTGATCAACCGGGTGCGCGAGATGGGGGTCAAAATCATCAAGACCGAGGCCACGTCGTTCACGCCCTCGGGGAATCGCATCGTCGATCTGCAAACGAAGGACGAACCGCTGGAAGCCGATATCTACGTCCTTGCCGCCGGCGCGTGGTCGCGCGAGCTGGGCGACTCCGCCGGAATCAAAATCCCCATGGCCGCCGGGCGGGGCTACTCCATGACCCTGCCCCACGGCGTCTGCCCGCTACGGCATCCGATCTACCTTGGCGAAGGCGCCGTAGCCGTGACCCCGATGGACGGCGACAAGGTCCGCGTGGGCGGAACGATGGAGATCACCCCGATGTCCACCCCGCCGCGCATGGCGCGGGTACACGGCATCCTCAACACCGCCCGCCGCTACATGCCGGGGCGTGAATTTCCCGAGCCGACGGAAGAAAACGTCTGGTACGGCTACCGCCCCTGCTCCGCCGACGGCGTCCCGTACATCGGACGGTCCGGCCGGATGGAGAACCTGCTCGTCGCCACGGGTCACGCGATGCTCGGATTCGGTCTCGGACCGGCCACGGGCAAGCTGATCGCGGAGCTGGCCACCGGGGCGAAGCCGAGCATGGATGTCGCGCCGTTCTCGCCTTCCCGCTTCGAATCGAGCGTTTTTTAATCCCACGTGAAAACCGCCGTTCTCTCCACCTCCCGCAAGCCCAACGAGCAGCGGCGCCCGATTCACCCGGAGCATCTCGCGGAGATTGCCTCGGAGCTTCGGAAACAGCTCTTCTTTGAGGCCGGATACGGAGCGCCGTTTGGCGTGAGCGACGAGGAGATCGCCGCGCTGAGCGCAGGCGTAGCCGACCGCGACACGCTGCTGCGCGAGGCGGATCTCGTCATCCTCGCCAAACCCGTAGCCGAAGACGCCGAGGCGATGAAGCCCGGCGCGACGCTCTGGGGGTGGGTCCACTGCGTACAGGGTGAGCGGATCACACAGGCGGCGATTGACCGTCGGCTGACCTGTATCACGTGGGAGACGATGAATCACTGGGACGCGAACGGCGCATTCCGCTCGCACATCTTCTACGCAAATAACCGGATCGCCGGATACGCCGCCGTGCTCCATGCCGCCACGCTGCGGGGGCTCGACGGGCACTTCGGCGCACGCAAGCGCGTAGTGCTGATCAACACCGGACAGGTCAGCATCGGGGCGCTGCAAGGCCTGCGTGCGCTCGGGTTTGACGACATTGCGGTGGTCACGCCGCAGCCGGACGCTTCGTTGCCCGAGGAGTTTGCCGGAACGGAGGTTCATCGTCTCATCTCCGACGACCTCACTGCGCTGAAAGCCTGCGGTCCCGATGGGGTGATCCGTCCGCTTATCGACCTGCTGGCGGAGGCCGATGTCATTGTAAACGGCATCTTCCAGAA
>JBEBWR010000315.1:0-3756 GCA_040392045.1 Chthoniobacter flavus
TCCCAGAGGCGGATGGCTTCGAGCTGGTCGGCGAGGCGGTCGCCCATTTCCAGAAATCCGCCACTGGTGGGGTGGACGCCATCGACGAAGGTGCCGGGCTTGCCGACGGGGCCGAGGCCGAAGCCTTCGATGAAGTGGAGATGCCGTTCGCCCGCTTTCCGCTTCTGGATATAGACGTCAAAGGTGGTGTCCCGACGGCTGACGCTGTCGTCGTACCGCTTGCGGTCGTAGGCGAGCGCGTCGTAGCAGGGGAAGCCGACGATAACGATGGGGGTGAGCGGGTGCGCTTCCCGCAGGATTTCGATAAACCGGGGGAGCCGCCCGGGGAGCAGGTCGGGCGGACAGTTCGACATGAAGTTGAGTACGAACATCTCCGCGTCGATCTCGCGGATCAGCTCGGCAACTTCCGGCTCGCCGCGTCCGTTCCCGGAGAAGCCAAAGTTGATGATCTCGGTCTCCAGTACCCGCCCGACGATGGAGATGAAGTCGCTTCCGGCGGTATTGGCGCAGCCGCCCTGCGTGACGGAGGTGCCGTAGACAAAGATCGGCTTCTGTCCCTCGGGAACCGGTAGGGGCTCCACACGAGCTGCCGGATCGACGCCGATGGCCAGCTCGTCGAGGTGCTGATAAAGCGGCAGGTAGAGGCGAAACTCTCTCTCCTCTACGAGCGCGTTCTTGAGGAGCTCCACCTCGTAGATGTCGCTCCCCGGAACGGGCCGCCCGGTGGCGACGGGATGCCAGCGGAATCCGTCGCGGAGGTAAAGCTCTACGCCGGCGGAGCCGGTATGCGGCATGTGGCGCATGTAGGTGCTCTGGCCGAGCTTCACGCGAACGCTGAGCTGATGGCTCTCCGTACGGAAGGAGAGGAAGCCGCCCGCAGGGCAGCGGGAAAGCGTCTGCACGGCTTCGGGTAGACTTCCGGCGGCACGGTCGGGCAATCGGCGGAAGCTGCGCTGCGGGGCGTTCTCTTCCTGCCAGGCCAATCCGCGAAGGGCGACCTGCGAGGCGTCAAAGGCGTCGATCCAGCGAAGCGTGGAACCATCGGCCTGAGTGCTCTGAAAATTCCGGTCGAGCTGCTCAATACTTTTGGGAGAGGAGGAAGACATGGTGATTTACCCTTGGCGTTCGTGAAGGCGGATGAGCGTGAGCTGCTCGCGGAGGCGCTCGGCGATCCGGACAAAGCCGCCGCTGGTGGGGTGGACGCCGTCGACGTAAAGCCCGGTGATTCCCGCGGAGATGAGCCCGAAGCCGTCGATGATATAAAGATGCTCATCTCCCGCAGCGCGCAGGCGGCTATAGGTCGCAAAGTCGATATCCCGACGCTGAAAGAGACGCTGACGGTAAGCGGTGTCGATAAGAACGTTATTAAACTGAAGATTCGTGATCAGGACAATCGGCACGGTCGCCCGGCGCTCGCGGATGCGGTCGATAAAGACGGCGAGACGCTCCTGATACAATTCGATAGGACAGTTCGTGGAGAAATCGAGTACGAACATCTCCGCGTCGATTTCGCGGATCAGCTCGGCGACTTCCGGCTCGCCTTTGCCATTGCCCGAAAAGCCGAAGTTGATCGTATCCACCCCCAGGTCGCGCCCGAGGATGGAGACGTAGTCGGACCCGGCGGTATTGGCACAGCCGCCCTGCGTGATGGAGGTGCCGTAGATAAAGATCGGCTTCTCTCCGGCAGGAGGGAGCGATGGCTCCATCGTGGCGTCAGCTTCAATGCCGACCGCCACCTCGCTTGCCCCGCGGTAGGGCGGGAGGTAGAGGCGGAACTCCCGGCGGGCGCGGGGCAGCCGGGCGGTCAGTTCGCGCTGGTAGGAGACGCACTCCTGATCGGGCATCCCCGTGCCGAAGGGGAGCCAGCGGTTCCCTTCCCGGAGGTAAAGCTCAACGCCGTTGGACCCGCTCAGGGGCATATGCACCATCGGCTCGGCATGGGCGACGGTAACGCGGACGCTGATGCTGCGGCTATCGGTAAAGAAGGAGAGAAAGCCGCTGGCAGGCATCCACGAGAGCGCCTGCACGGCTTCGGTCAGGCGCGACGCGGCGCGGTCGGGCAGACGGCGAAAGCTGCGGGCGGCGCGATTCTCCTCCAGCCACGCGAGGCCGCGAAGCGCGACCTGTGAGGCATCGAAGGCGTCGATCCAGCGCAGACCTTCGGCGGCGGCGGCGGACTGAAAGTTCGGGTCGAGCGTTTCAATACGGGTGTCCGACGAAGAGGGAGTGGTCATGGGAAGCGGTGGAAAGGACTCAGGGATCGGAGGGCGGATCGTCCGGTTTTTCAGAGGCCGCACGAGAGATTTCGCCCTTCATCTCCTCCGCGAGTTTCCGGCGGCTGATGATCCCTGCTTTGCGGACCATCAGCATGTCGTAAAGGGCCATGAGGATGGAGAGGCCGGTAAACCAGAGACAGGCCCCCCAGTAGAGGAGGAAGAGGATGGGATGCTTTGCCAGCCAGCGGTCGAAGAAGACGACGCCACAGAAGAGCATCGCCATGATGATGATCATGACGATGAAAAGCACCGAGCGCCGCACCCGCTGATCGCGGATGACGCCGAGGCAGATGGCGATGGTCAGCCCCACCAGATCGCTTCCGCGCGGCGGACGCTGCGGGGTGGGCTTCTCCTCTGGCGCTGACGGGTTCATGACAGCAGGCCCGGGCGTTTCTTACTTCGCCGCGATGCGCGCCGTGGTGCAGGGGTCAAAGACGTGCACCTTCTCCTGATCGATCTCGAACTGGAGACGATGTCCGGTCCCGCTATGATCCACGCCGCCTTCGTTCCGGCTGATAATGGTGTGCGCGCCGGTCTGGACGTAGAAGTAGGTCTCCGCGCCCATCGGCTCAATGACGTCCACAACGCCCTGGAAGCGGACGCCGCTCGGCTTCTCCACGCCCTGAACGTAGGTGATGTTCTCCGCGCGGATGCCAACCACGACGTCGCGGCCGACGTATTCCTTGAGCTCGGGCCGATTGGCAAAGGGGATCTCCACGGTGCCGCCATCGTTCTCCTTGAAGGCGACGCCCTTGCTGCCGTCCACGATCTTGCCGTGGATGAAGTTCATGGGCGGGCTGCCGAGGAATCCGGCGACGAAGAGGTTCGCCGGCTCGTTGTAAAGCTTCATGGGGGCGTCGGTCTGCTGGACGAGGCCGTCCTTCATGACCACGATGCGGTCGCCCATGGTCATGGCCTCGACCTGATCGTGCGTGACGTAGATCATTGTGGCCTGCAAGCGCTGGTGGAGCTTGGTGATCTCCGTGCGCATCTGGACGCGCATCTTGGCGTCGAGGTTGGAGAGCGGCTCGTCGAAGAGGAAGACTTTCGGCTGGCGGACAATGGCGCGGCCGAGGGCGACGCGCTGGCGCTGACCGCCGGAGAGCGCCTTGGGCTTGCGCTCAAGGTACTGCTCGATGCCGAGAATGGCGGCGGCATCTTCCACGCGCTTGCGGATCTCATCCTTCGGGTACTTCCGCAGTTTCAGGCCGAAGGCGAGGTTGTCATACACCGTCATGTGCGGGTAGAGCGCGTAGTTCTGGAAAACCATGGCGATATCCCGGTCCTTCGGAGGGATGTCGTTTACCACGCGCTCGTCGATGATGATCTGGCCCTTGGAGATCTCTTCCAGTCCGGCGATCATGCGCAGCGTGGTCGATTTACCGCAGCCGGAGGGTCCGACGAAGACGATGAACTCGCGGTCGTAAATCTCCAGATTGAAGTCTTCGACGGCGGTGACGTCCTTGCCCTTGTCGCCCTT
>JBEBWR010000316.1:0-3753 GCA_040392045.1 Chthoniobacter flavus
TCTGTCAAAATTTGTTCCCTGCCCCCAATGTTGCCAATGTTGGCGTGCTCAGAAACACATTGGACCCTCACTATCTCGAAGGGGTTCTCGACGCTCATTGCCTCGGGCGGACATGTGGTACATCGCTCCCTGATATTCGATTCTCGGTGCTCGCGCCATAAGCACCCCGAATCCTCCCCTTAGATACTTCTGTTAAGTTTCAAGGTCTGGCTCCGTCTGGCTTCGTTGGTTGCTCATCTGCCTCCCAAGGAAACCTTAAAAATTTCGCCTGACTTAATTGTTTTTCCGTCATTGAATCCATCTCTTTACTGAATAACACCCCATAAATTTCCGTTGGAGGTTTAATCCAGTAAACATCAGAATAAACATAAGTATTACCATTTGAGCGCGCAAGCATAACATCAAACCCATCAATAGGGATCCTAAACATTAGACTATCATCAACAACCCGCACAGCTTTCCATGGAGATCCATAAGATTTAACTCTGACCTGAATCCCTTTTTTCTTTTGATCTATACTCTCAAGTTTCAAGAAATAGAATTTTCCAGATTTTTCTATCCCAATCGTGTCTCCTTCAAGGATTGGTTGATCGAATGCAATCTTTACTCCTTCCTGCCATTGCGCGTACCGCTCACTGAAATCCGAAGTCTGAAAAACAATTTTAGACTCCTTCAGAATCCCCCATAAAGTCGACTTTATGGATTTCACAGAATGAGATCCATCATCTTGAAAATAGACGATTTTTTGGTCGCCGCCACCAGCAACAACAAGAGCAACCAAAATTAATGCAGATATGGACACAGCAATAAAAATCTTTTTCATAGGAAACCTTTATACTCCTCACGAAATTCTGTTTTCGTCTTGGTATCCGTCTGTAAGGCCTTAGGGGTCATAGCCTTAGGGATCAGGCAACATATTTTGACAGACGCAGATGGAATCCGGCCGTCAACGGGCGCTCGGGATCGCTGCCGTGATATCTACTTCGGTCACCATTCCCGGCCATGCCAGCCCTTGAACGATGACCAGCGTGTGGGCGGGGAGTTCCTCAATCCCGGCGAACGCTTCAAGGCGGGCCCGGTGGTAATTGGGGCACTCCCGGGGATCGAGCAGGTAGGTGGTGATCTTTACGGCATCCCGCAAAGAGGCTCCATGCAGCGCAAGGAGCTTCGCTGCTTTCTCATACGCCATGCGGGTCTGCCGGTAGACATCCCCGGGGTGAAGGATGGCCCCCGGCCCGCCCTCGCTGTCTTCGGAGCTGATCCCCGAGAGGAATAAAAGCGTTCCGGGGCCTTTTACCGTTACAATTTCCGAGAATTTGTCTTTGGACCACCCGGCGTATTGGTGATGCTTCTTCTCAAATACCTCATTCATGATTTCACAGGATGCGCTCATCTCCCTCCCCGAGAAAGCAAATTCCGGACGCGCTCCCGTCCGGAGGTATAATCCCCGACAGGCCGGAGCTTGACCGCTGCGGTGCCCGTCTGGTTTGCTGGAGGACATGATCGCAGCACGCTCACTCGGATCGTCGGGGATCAAGGTGGTCCCGCTCGCCTTTGGAGGTAATGTCTTCGGCTGGACAGCCAACCGGGAGCGCTCTTTCGCGCTTCTCGACGCCTTTGTCGATCTCGGCTTCAATCTCGTCGATACCGCCGATATCTACTCCACGTGGGTGCCGGGCCACGAGGGCGGCGAGTCGGAGACGATTATTGGCGAATGGTTCAAGGCGACAGGAAACCGCGACCGCGTGGTGATCGCCACGAAGGTCGGCATGGAGATGGGCGACGGGGCAAAGGGGCTGCGAAAGGAGAATATTGTCCGCGCAGTGGAGAAATCGCTGTGCCGGCTCCAGACCGATGTGATCGATCTTTATCAGGCGCATGAAGACGACGCTTCCGTACCGCTGGAGGAGACGCTCAGCGCGTTTGACTCCCTGATCCGCGCCGGAAAGGTACGGGCGATCGGCGCATCAAACTACAGTGCGGCGCGGCTGACCGAGGCGCTCGACGCAAGCCGGGAAGCCGGGCTGGCGAGCTACGTCTCGCTCCAGCCGGAGTACAATCTTTACGATCGCGCGGAGTTTGAGAAGGAGCTGGAGTTGCTCTGCGTGGAGCGGAATATCGGGGTGATCAGCTACTACTCGCTGGCGAGCGGTTTCCTCACGGGAAAATACCGCACGGACGCTGATCTTGATCAGAGCGTGCGCGGCGGCGGCATCGCCAAGTACCTTAACCCGCGCGGATTCGCGATTCTCGCGGCGCTCGACGACATAGCGGCAGGCCGCGATGTGACGCCTGCCGCCGTGGCGCTGGCGTGGCTGATGCAGCGCCCTGCGATCACGGCCCCAATTGCCAGCGCGACCTCTGTGGAGCAACTCGAAGCGCTGGCGGAAGCCGCCGCGCTGACGCTCACCGACGAGGAGGTCTCCCGACTCGACTCGGCTTCGGCTTACTGAGTTTTACGGGACGATCGACGCGAGTTGCATCTGCTCGTCGTCCGTCAGCGCTCGGTCAAAGATGGCGACTCCGCCCAGCAGCCCCACGAAGGGGTTGGCGACGGCGGAGCCGTGATCCTCAAAGCCGCCCTTGCCGTCCGGTAGCACTTTCTCGGGGCGACGCGTGGCGCCAATGGTAAAGTCGGCGCTCCCCTTGTGGATGCCGCCGGGGTAGGGATACGGATTGGCGCCGATGAGGTAGTCGTTTTTGAAAGGGGGATTGGCGTCGAGCCGACCATCGAGGTAGAGGGCGATCTCGCGACCGTTGTAGCTGGTGGCAATGGTGTGCCAGCGTCCGGGGTGCAGATCGGTACGGCCCACGGCGCCATCCATGCAGTAGCGCCAGCCGGGGGTCGCTCCGCCGTGGCTGGAGATATGCCCGGCAGCCTGAATCGGCGCGCGCTCGAAGCCGTGCGGTCCGAGGTTACGGATACCGAGATTGAGAAAAAGCGCGTACTGCCGCTGATGATGCTCGTTCCAGACGCCCGCGACGAACTGGCAGCCGTTGTAGGGCGTCTCCGTTTTCGCGAGCCATGCAACCACGGTCACTTCGGCCTCCGGGCCGCCAATATTGAGCGCCTCCACGCGCTCGCGCTCGGCCACGAGGTAGTGCTCCGGCAGTCGGTCGTTCGCGGAGAATGGCAGAGAGTGCGGCCCGAAGACGCCTTCGTTTGCCAGCTCCGGAGTGTGCCCCATTGGCGTGAGCCGGATACGGTTTCCGGTGCGATCGGTAAAATCGCGATCCTGAAAATCCCAGAAGGCAACCAGCCCGGGGATGCGGAGAACGGACTCTGTGGGAGACATAAGGCGCTATGGCGAGTAGCAAAAAGGCGGTTCCCCGGAATGAGGGAACCGCCTTTTGCGATGAATGATTTTACAGAAGGCCGGCGATGAACTTCTCCAGCTTCACGATGTCTGCGGCGAACTTGCGGATGCCTTCGGCAGTTTTCTCTGTCGCCATGGCGTCGTCGTTGAAGAGGTAGCGGAAGGTCTTTTCGTCGAGCGCGATTTTCTCGATGTCGGCGGCTTTCGCGACTTCCGGGTCGAGCTTGCGCACGATCGGTTCGCTGGAGCCGGAGAGCTGACCAAGCAGGTCGGGGCTGATCGTGAGGAGGTCGCAGCCTGCGAGCTCAATGATCTGGCCGATATTGCGGAAGCTCGCGCCCATGACCTCGGTCTTGTAGCCGAATTTCTTGTAGTAGTTGTAGATCTTCGTGACGGACTGCACGCCGGGGTCTTCCGCGCCGACGTAGTCGCGCTT
>JBEBWR010000317.1:0-3748 GCA_040392045.1 Chthoniobacter flavus
CTCTCCGGTCTGCTTGCCCTCTGCTCCAGTACCGACGCCTTTATCGCCGCGACCTTCGTCGCCTTCCCCTTCACGGCCAAGCTCGCCTTCCTCGTTTTCGGCCCGCTCTTTGACGTGAAGCTCTTCTTCCTTTACGGCGTTATCTTCCGGCGGCGCTTCATTTTCATGCTGGCGATTGGACTCTTCATCGCGATTGCGCTAATCTGTAACCGCCTCGCTGTCCTCAACCTGTAGCACGCCATGACGACGACCCTCCTCAATCGCTGGCTTCCCGCGCTGACGCTCGGCGCGTGGGGAATCATCCTGCTTTACTTTCATCTCAGCGGGCGGCTCACTGCGTTTCTACACCCCACTTTCCGCCCCGGCGTGCTGATCGCCGGTCTGGCGCTGCTGGCCATGGCGGTCGTCGTCCTGCTCAGCAGCGTGGAGGAGTGCTGCGAGGCGAACGCCTGTAGCCACGGTTTCAGCCGCCTTACGTTCGGCAAGCTCCTCGCCTTCTCCGTTCTTCTCGTGCCACTCTCGCTCGCGCTTTTTTCCGAGGACGGGTTCAGCCTTACCGCCATTAAAAACCGCGGCATGGTCACCGACGTCTCCGAGCTGGCGAAGCGCGCCCCACTCAGTGTCCCCTCGCCCGACGCCACCGACGGCAATCTGCAAGTCTCCGTCATTGACCTTCTCTATGCCGCTCAGGATGACACGCTTCAGACGGAGTTCAGCCAGCGCCCGCTGGAGATCACCGGTCAGCTCATGGCCACGACCGAGATGAATCCACGGGGAAACCGGATGCGTCTTGTACGAATGTTTATGAGCTGCTGCGCCGCAGACGCCAAGCCCGTCGGAGCGCTCATCGAGCTGCGCCAGCCCGTCGCGATGGAGGAGATGGCGTGGGTGAAGGTCACCGGCACCGCCTATTTCCCCATGGAGGGCGGGAAGAAAGTCAGCGTACTCAAGGTCGAGTCGATTGAGCCTGCATCTGCCCCCGACGAGTCGATGCTCTATTAGAAAAAGGACTTTCCAAGCTCCCGGCTTTGGAAATAATGCCCTTCTTTCTCCACCCATGAAGCTGATCATCCAGATTCCGTGTTTTAACGAAGAGGAAACGCTCGGGGTCGCTCTCAGCGCCCTGCCCCGAACGCTGCCCGGGATCAGCAGGATCGAGTGGCTCATCATCAATGACGGCTCCACGGATCGCACCGTGGAAGTGGCGAAAAAGTACGGCGTCGATCACGTCGTCGATCTCGGCGGACACCTCGGCCTCGCCAAGGGCTTCATGGCCGGGATGGACGCTTGTCTCCGCCTCGGAGCCGATATCATCGTCAATACCGACGCGGACAATCAGTACAACGCCGACGACATTCCCAAGCTGCTCCAGCCGATCTTCGACGGCGAAGCGCAGATCGTCGTAGGCGAGCGGCCCATCGCCGAGATCGAGCATTTCTCCCCGCTCAAGAAAGTGCTCCAGAAGCTCGGCAGCCTGGTCGTCCGAGTGGCCAGCGGGACGGATGTCGCCGACGCTCCGAGCGGATTCCGCGCGATCACGCGGGAAGCCGCCATGCAGCTCAACGTTTTCAGCAAGTACACTTATACGCTGGAGACGATCATTCAGGCAGGGCGCAAGAATCTCCCCATCCGCTCCGTTCCGATCCGTACGAACGGCTATCTCCGCCCCTCGCGGCTGATGAAGAGCATGAGCGCGTATATCAAGCGCTCGGTACTGACGATCCTGCGCATCCTGATGACCTACCGGCCGATGCGCTTCTTTTCCGTGCTGGCCATCCCGCCATTCCTCATCGGTTTCCTGATCGGGCTGCGCTGGCTGCTGCTCTACTTTATCGCGGATACCGGGCGTTCCCACGTCCCGAGCCTCATCCTTGCCGCCATCCTGATGCTCATCGGCGTGCAGCTCTGGATTTTCGGCCTTGTCGCCGACCTGATCGCTGTCAATCGCGCCCTGCTGGAAGACATCCAGCTCCGCGGTCGTCGGCAGGAGTATGAGAAAGCCGCCGCCATCCGCGAAGCGCAGGAGGCGGCAGAACCGGTGTCCACCCTTTAAGCAAGCCCTTGAAATCGCTCTTCGCCCGCAACGCTCTCGCACAGATTCCGAAGATCCTGACGCTTCAGGATCGGAACGCCCATAGCGCCACCTACGGCTGCTTTGACCGGAATTTCTGGCACTACAAGATCATCGACTTCCCCAGCGGCATGTCGCAGGAGTTTGTCCTGCCGCTCGCGCTCGCCTATGTAACCGAGCCGACCGCCGAGCTGGCGAATCCCTACCATCAGCAGCCCGCGATCCGCGAATGGGTGGAGGCGGGCATCCTCTACGCCGCTCGCGCGGCACATGCGGACGGCTCATGCGACGATTACTTCCCCTTTGAGAAAGCCGCCGGAGCCGCCGCCTTCTCCTTGCTTGCCTGCATGGAGAGCTACCGGCTCCTCGGGCTGGATAATGAGGAGATGCGCGCCTTTTTCGCCCTGCGCGCAAGCTGGCTTGCCGGACACTTTGAGAGCGGACGCCTCTCGAATCACTGCGCGCTCACAGTCCTCTGTCTGGAGCTGGCCGGTCGACTGCTCGGGACGGGTCAGTGGGACGCGCTCAAAAAGCAGCGCCTCACCACGCTCCTCTCCTGGCAGGACAGCGAAGGCTGGTTTCAGGAGTACGAGGGCGCAGACCCCGGCTATCACACGCTGACGATCGGTCTGCTCGCGCAGATCTATGAGTTGACTCCCTCGCCGGAGATCCATGCCGCGCTGGAGAAAGCCATCGGCTTTGCCCGCGAGTTCGTCCATAGCGACGGCTCATTTGGCGGTGAATACACCAGCCGGAATACCTACAACTTCTTTCCGCACGGCTTTGAGATCGCCGGGCAGTGGTTCCCCGAGGCTCTGGAGATCAATTCCCGTTTCCTCGAAGGGCTGAAGAACGACCTCGCGCCCTGCTACGCCGACGACCATATTATCGGTCATCATACGTGGAGCTATCTGCTCGCCTATCGCCATTTTGTCAACGAGCGCCCTGTCGTCCCGCCCCGCCCGGAAGGCCGCGTGCATTTCAAAAACGCCGGGATTCTGATCGACCGCGCGGAGGGGACGGAGCTTTACCTCGCGCTGAACAAAGGCGGCGTCTTCAAGTTCTTCCGCGACAGCAAGCTCGTCGCCTCCGATACGCAGGTCTCCCTGCGGGTACGCGGGAAAAAAGTCCGCACGGCGGTGGCGCATCTCGTGGGCGATTATGCCGCCGAGCTGAGCGATTGCGGCGCGACGCTCTCCGGCTCCCTCGGCTGGGCCAAGGGCAAGGGGATGACGCCGTTTAATCTCATCGTCCTGCGGCTCATCATGTTCTGCGGTGGACGGCTCCAGCCCGATCTCGTGCGCAAACTGCTCCAGAAGCTGCTCATCACCGGCAAGAGCGCGGCTCCCTACCGCTTCCGCCGTACGCTCCGCCGCGAAGGCCGCGAGCTGGTGGTCACCGATGAAGTCACCGCCGGGGATTGGTCCGGGGTGGAAGCCGCCGGGATCGGCCCCTCGCAGACCTCCATTTACGTCGTCATGAGCCGCACCTACCAGCCCGGACAGATGCAGCCATGGATTGACCTCACTCCGCAGACGGCCTCGCTCAAGGCGGGGGAAACGCTGCGCCTAGAGCGCCGACTCTGATTTTTTCTCTCTCCGATGAAGAAGCTCATTTCGCTCGCCGTCAGTCTGGCCATTCTGGCGGTGATCTACTGGAAGATCGACTTTGCCAAGC
>JBEBWR010000318.1:0-3741 GCA_040392045.1 Chthoniobacter flavus
GGTCACTCCTGCTTCCTCGTCGAAACCTCCTCCCACCGCCTCATCATCGACCCTTTCCTCACCGGGAACCCCCTCGCCACCGCAAAGGCCGAGGACATCAAGTGTGACTACGTCCTGCTGACCCACGGCCACGAAGATCACTTCGGCGACGCCGTCGAAATCGCCAAGGCCAACGACGCCACCGTCATCGCCAACTTCGAGACCGCCATGGTCGCCAACAAGCGCGGCGCAAAGGCGCACCCCATGCAGCCCGGTGGCGCGTGGCAATTCCCCTTCGGCCGTGTCAAATTCACCATCGCCCACCACAGCTCCAGCCTCGATCACGGCGACGGCTTCTCCTATATGGGCAACCCTGCCGGCATCCTCATCACCGCCGACGGCAAAACCCTCTTTCACGCCGGCGACACCGCCCTCTTCCTCGACATGAAGCTCATCGGAGAGCTCGACCGCATCGATCTGGCCCTCCTGCCCATCGGCGACAACTTCACGATGGGCCCCGAAGACGCCGCCCGCGCCGTGGAATTTCTCAACGCCAAAGCCGCCATCCCCATGCACTACGGCACCTTCCCCCTCATCGACGTCGACCCCCAGCGCTTCGTCGACGCCGACAAAACCGGAGCCGCCCGCATCCTCGAGCGCGGAGCCTCCTATCAGCCCTAAGCCAGCGCCATCCGTAGCGAGCGCACCGACGGAAACCCGCAGCGAAGCGCCACTTCCTTCGCGGGAAGCCCGCCGATCTCCATCAGCTCCCGCGCCGCCCGCGTTCGCAAATCGCGGAGATAGCGCGCGGGAGAGCAACCCATCTGCGCGGTAAAAAGCCGCGTGAAATGTTCCCGGGTCAGCCCCGTCGCATCCGCCAGCTCCTTTACCCCCAGCGGCTCGCGAAAGCGCGTCGCGCAAAGATTCAGCGCCACCTCCACCGGCGACTGTTCCTGAAGCTTCGGGTCCGCCAACTGCCGCGCCCATTCCATCAGGAACTGATAACAGTGCGCGCTATTGCCGAAAGAATCCGCCCCCGTCTCCAGCCCGCTCGATAGCCGCTCATAGAGCAGCCCCGCCTTGCTCTTTCGCGGTAGCGGCAGCACATCGCCATACGTCCCCCGAAAGCTGCTGATCAGCCGCGAAGCAAAGTCCCCATAAAAGTTCATCCACGAAAGCGCCCAAGGCTCCGTCGCCTCGCGGGGGTAGTAGTAGACCGACTCCTCCGGCACCACCGCGATAAACGCATGATCCTCCGGAACCGGCTGCGCCACCCTGCCCCTTTCAAACACCCCACACCCCGAAAGCGTCTTCTGGATAATCACAAAAGGGTGATTTCCCCGCCGCGCATTATCCCAGTAGTAGCGCGTCGAAAAGACCGTCTCCCGATGCCGGGAGAAGGGGGAATAGAGCAGGAAAGTAGCATCCAGTGTGGGCATAAATCACAAAATGACCTCCTTATATCACGCCTTGCCGCTTGAGAAAACCCGGAAATCGCGCGATAACACCGCCCATGGTGAAAATAGCACTTGTCGGGGCCGGTAGCGTCGTATTCGCCCAGCGCCTCATCACAGACATCCTCCAATTCCCAGCGTTTGCCGACGCCACCATCAGCCTGATGGACATCGACGCCGGTCGTCTCGGAGTCATCGAAAAGCTCACAAAACGGATCATCCGGCAGCTCGGCGTCAAAGCGCGGGTAGAAGCCACCCTCGACCTCCGCACCGCCCTCACCGGCGCCCGCTTCGCCGTCACCACCGTACAGGTCGGCGGCTACCGCCCCGGCACCGTCATCGACTTTGAAATCCCGGCGAAATACGGCGTCAAGCAGACCATCGCCGACACCCTCGGCGTCGGCGGCGTCTTCCGCGCCCTGCGCTCCATTCCCGTCCTCGCCAACGTCGCCGCCGTCCTTCAGGAAGTCGGCGCGCCCGATTCCCTCCTGCTGAACTATACGAACCCGATGGCCATGAACATGTGGGCCATCGACCGGCTCACCGGCGCCAAAGCCGTCGGCCTCTGCCACAGCGTCCAGGGGACCTCCCGCCAGCTCGCCGACTACTGCGCGCTCAACTACAGCGACATCAGCTACCTCGTCGCCGGGATCAACCACATGGCCTTCTTCCTCAAGTTTGAGTACAAAGGAAAAGACGCCTACCCCTTCCTCTTCCGCGCGCTTGATGACCCCGGCGCCTTCACCCTCGACCGCGTCCGCTTTGAGATGATGCGCCGCCTCGGCTACTTCGTCACCGAATCGAGCGAGCACCAGAGCGAATACGTCCCTTACTTCATCCAGCATGGCGAAGAAGTCATGTCAAAGTTCGGCGTCCCCATCAACGAATACATCCGCCGCTGTGAAACCATGGTCGGCCGCTGGGACGAAGTCGAGCAGCGCCTGCTCGATGAGAGCACCCCGCTGCCGATTACGCGCAGCGTCGAGTACGGCTCCACCATCATCAACTCCGTGGTCACCGGCGACCCCAGCGTCATCTACGGGAACGTCCCGAACCGCCACCTCATCACCAACCTCCCGCAGGGCTGCTGCGTCGAAGTCCCCTGTTTGGTCGACAAGCAGGGCCTCCAGCCCACCCACATCGGCGACCTCCCGCCGCAGCTCGCCTCCATCATCCGGACAAACGTCAACGTCCAGGAGCTCACCGTCGAAGCCGCCGTCACCCGCCAGCGCGAGTACGTCTATCAGGCCGTCATGGCCGACCCGCACACCGCCAGCGTCCTGCCCCTCGACAAGATCTGGGAGATGTGCGACGAAATGATCGAAGCCCACCAGAAGGAAGGCTACCTCGGCGACTTCAAGCCCGTCATCCGCAACACCGGGCGGCCCCTCTCCACCCGCCAGCGCGTCTACCTCTCGCTGGCCCCCGCCAGCCTCCCGTTCGCCGGAGGCGCCAAAGAAGCGCACTTCCGCCTCGTCGCCGAGAACCTCCTCGACGAAACCTTCGAAGGCGACGTCACCCTCGTCAGCGCAGACGCCGCCATCTGCTTCCCGCAGGGGAACGAAGTGCACCTCTCCGTCGGGGCAGGGGAGACCGTCGAAATCCCCGTCGTCATCACCGCCGAGCAGGCCCCCGAAGCGCTCTCACTCTCCATCGTCTCGCCGTCGCAGAAAACGATCGAGCGCGACTTCTCCATGCCCAAGCGCGCGGAATACATCATCCCCGTGTCCGAAGACGGCAGCCGCCGCCTCCCGTTCGAAATCGTCTGGTCCGGCAACACCGCCGCCGAGGGCCACCTCTGGCTCACCGCCGACGACTTCGTCCTCGAAGCGCAGGTCGACGACACCGACCTCAAAACCACCGGCACCCACTGGGACGGCAGCGCCATCGGGCTCGCCTTCGTCGATCCGCTCAAGAGCGAAGTACGACATATCCCGATCATCGTCACCCCCGATCCGGAAACTCCCGTAGCGTGGCGGTGGACTCACCGGTTCCGCACCGGCGACCCGCTCGGCACAGCCCGCATCACCGTAGCGAACGAAGCCTCCGGCTACCGGATCAGCCTGCGCATCAGCCGCGCCGAGCTTGGCATCGCCAGCGACGCCCCCTTCCTCTTCGAGTTGAAAACCTTCATCAACGCCCTCGGCACCGCCCACGGCCGCATCGGCCAGACATGGAACGGCTCGCCCTGTGTCTCCTCCGACTCCTCCCGCTTCGGCCTCCTGAAGCCGGAACGGTAGACCGCATCCGCGTTTTCATGGCAAAAAGGGGAGCTTTCCGGTCCATCCGGGGCTCCCCTTATTGCATT
>JBEBWR010000319.1:0-3709 GCA_040392045.1 Chthoniobacter flavus
CCGCCTCCAAGCTCAATCTGGGGTTATACCAACGACATTTGAAAACAGGTCTTTATGGCGCAGGAATTTTCGGTGAAGGCAAGGCGACAACGCTGGCTTCACTGAAAAGGACAAGCGAGAAAGACCGGTTTTCAAGAGGAGTTGGTATTACTCAATGGTGATGGTATCGACCATCTTTGCTTTGATGTTCGCGGGGCGGATGGGGGCTTTGAAGCGATTTTCCGCGAAGGTGACATAGGGCCAGACGAGATGAGGGAAAGGGGTTTGCTGGCGGAAGCGGTCGAGCGCGGTGGCGGCGTTCCGGAAATCGCGGATGCCTTTTTCGTCGGTCTTTCCTTCCTTGACCCCGAGGCCGAGGGCGATGGCGTTGCGCATGAGGCGGTGATGGTTCAATCCGGCGCGGAGAAATTCCACCCGCTTGTATTCCTCGCTCTCGGGCGGTAGCAACTCGCGCGCTTCCTCCAGCAGGGTAAAGGCGGGGGCGAGCACTTCGTCGGTATAGAGGAGCGGGAGCGCGGCGTAAGGGGCATGATAGTAGTTGTCCGAGAGGGCGCCGCTCTCCAGCAGTTCGCGGTACTTGCCGGGGTTCGGACCGGTGGTGCCGCCGGCGGGGATGGGATAGCCGAACTCCGTGCCACGCTGCTGCCAGTAGCGGAAGTAGTCGCGGATTTTCTCCGATGCCGCGCCGAAGGCTTCGCAATACTCCGCGACGAGATCTTCGGCGGAGAGGTCGGGGCGGGACATACTCCGGGCGATCGCGTAATAGTTGAGCCCTTCGGTCCCCCAGTTCCCGGTGATCTGGTCGAGGTCAAAGCCGATCAGGCCGTTCTGATGGGCGAACTGCATGAAGCGCACGATTTCATCCACCCACACTGCGGGACCTCCGGCGGAGTAGTAGCCCCAGTTTGGCCGCAGCGACAGTTCTGCTCCGGCGGCGCGCCAGCCTTTCCAGGTATCATAGGCGTCCCAACCGTCGACGATGCCGACGATGGTTTTTCCCGCGAGGGGGCGATCCGACGCGGGGGCGTAGCGGTAGCTCCAGTAAGCGTAGGTGACGAGCGTGACCTCGGGGTTGATCCGGCGGAGGCGCTCGGAGACGAGATTCCAGAAGCGGACGTAGCGGGCTGTGAGGTTTGCGCGGTCGTTCCCTTCCCAGATGTCCTGAAGCGCCTGCCCTTTGGGTTCGTCCCAGGCGAGCGTGTCGGGATGGAGGTCGAAGCCGCTGCCGTCGTTCGGGCAGATGTTCCAATACTTTGGCGCGCCTGCTTTTTCGTATTCGCGGGCGATGGTTTCGACGACTTCGGGATTGGAGAGCCGCAGCTTGACGAAAGCGGGCCTGCTTTGGGCGATGGGGCTGCTGATGCCCTCCGGCGGGAGAGCGAAGAAGTCGGGGTGCTCGGAGGAGTAGCGATTCCACCAATGGATAAAAGCATGACCGAAAACGAATTCATCGCGGCGACCGGCTTCGTGGTTCTGCGCCCACTCGATTCCTTCGCGGTAGAGGGCTTGCGAAGCGGCGTCGCGCTTCTTCAGCCCGACCTTGCTCATGCGCAGGACGCGCAGGGAGAGCGGCGGCCGGTAGGAGACGTCTTCTCCGGCGATCCTGAAATCGGGCCGCTGGGGGACCCATGTGCCAAGTTCCCCCGGCCAGAGGAAGCGCACGCCGAGGCCTTCCTCCTGCATGCGGTTCAAGGCCCAGCGCAGCGGCGCGGAGGGAGCCTGGACCGGATGCGGATTCCGCGATTCCGAGGCGAGGAGGTAGATGGCCGGGCCACGATGGATGACGCGGTAACTCTCCTCCGGCAGGGGCTCCTGTAGCAGCCCTTCGTCAAGGGCGCGCCGGGTGGCGCCCACGTAGATTCGCACGGTTTCGCCGGACGTCTCCGGCTGCGCGGACTCGCGGTAGAGCGGGATCTCTGCTCCGGTCGATTTCCGGACGCGGGCGATCCACTCCCGACAGAGTTTTTCCAGTCCGGGCGGAGCGGCGTCGGGAAGGATGAGGCAGCTTGTGGGCTTGCCTTCCCTTACCAGCGTACGCTGGGGATGCGCCCCTGTTTCCGATGCCCGCAGGTCAGCGACCCCGACGGTTACGCCGACGGCAATCGTGACACCCAGTAAAGACAATCCTCTCATTGATCTTCCTTTCGTCCCTGTGCTCTTATCTCGCAATCCGGCTTCTGAGCAGGCCTGCGCCGAGGGCGGCTACGGTGAGGAGCGCTACCGTGGACGGCTCAGGGATGGGGGCGGCGAAGGAGACCTGAAACTGGTCAAAGGAAAAGTCGCGGGCGTCGGTGGGAGTCGCGTTCTGATTGAGGAAGTAGATGCCGACGGCTTCGATATTCTGAAGTTCGCTGCCGTAGACGGTGTAGTCGGCTTCGTTATAGGAGGTTGCGACGAGCGGCGCGGTGTCTCCGGGATAGAGCGCCCATTTCTGCGAGAGCAGGTCGGAGACGGTGAAGGTGGTGGTACTGCTCCGGTAGCTGTTGGAGACGTACCACTGCCCGTCGTTCAGGATGGCGAGCCGCACGACGCGGGTGGCGCTGCCCGCTCCGGCGGTGAAGTTGGAGATGGTGATGGACATGGAGCTCTCCTCGTCGAAGCGAAGGGGGGCTGCCCCGTTGAGTCCGTTCATGAAGTCGTCTTTCTTCACGTAGACGAGCCCGCTGAGCGATTTGGTCCCGGTGCCTCCCGCGGTACCCTGAAGGTAGAAGCGATCGCGGGCTCCGGCGGGGCGGTTCATGAGGATCGCGCTGTTGAGGTTTCCGGCGGTGGTACCGTTGTTGTACTGGATGATGCCGTAGAAGGGCTGGCCGGTGTAGCCGCTGGAGGGGGTGATCGGTGTGCTCCCGGTCTGCTGCCAGACGCGCGTGGTGTCGTAATCGGTAGAGCCGGGAAGGTTCAGCGACTGATCTGAGGTAACGGTACCGCTGCTTCCCCAATCGACTCCGATGACGGCGGCGTGAAGTCCGGAGAGCGGCAGGAGAAGCGAGGAAGCGAGCGGGAGCAGGAGTTTGGTCATCATGGCAAGTCGGTCGGATGAGGTGAGGTTTTAAGGCGGAAAGGAAATCGGCGGTCAGCGCATCTGGTAGTTATACTCCCACAGGGCGCGGATCTCGGGGTTGTTCCTCCCTTCGGCGTCGGCGATACCGTAGAGCGGCCCGGTATAGGGAGCGGCGTGGCCGTCGGCGTAGACGAAGTTGGGGATGCCCCGGTGACGACGGGTCATGCGGGTCATGTCGACCATTTTGCTCCGCAGGTCGGAGAAGATGGTGCGGTCGTAGTAGCCGTCGGAGAAGAGGACGTAGCGGGAGGGATTCGTAAGCTGGGAGAGGCGGATGAAGGCTTTGCTGCCCGCTAGGCGCTCGTTCAACTGACGGTTCATGGCGTAGTGGTAGCCGGATGTCCCGGTCTCCGCCGGACAGGAGAACGGTGAGGCGCGGAATTGGGCGCGGTCGTTCAGGAGGTCGAGGAAATAGACGCCGAAGTATTGGTCCAGAACGTAAGGCCACTGGGTATAGCTGCCGGCCTTTCCGGGCTGCGGGATGTCGCCTCTGGGAAGAAAACCCTGATGCTCGGCGGCATACGTCAGTGAGGCGCTGCCGAGCTGTTTGAGGTTGTTCAGACAACCGACGAGCTGGCTGTTCTCCCGGATGCGCGCGAGCGAGGGGATCGCTAACGCCGCGAGCACGCAAATCACACCGATGGCCAC
>JBEBWR010000320.1:0-3707 GCA_040392045.1 Chthoniobacter flavus
TTGAGAGCAACCGCTTCAAGGGCCGCCTCTTCTGGATGGGGCATAACCATCTGGAGAAGGGCCGCCGCTACAAGCTCCGCATTACTACGCGGGAGGTGGAGGCCGAGGTGATCTCTATCGAGCGCGTCATCGATGCCTCGACGCTCTCTGATATTCAGGATCGCGACTTCATCGCCCGCGACGACGTGGCGGAGGTAACCTTCCGCACGCGTCAGCCGCTCGTGATGGACAACCATGATAAGAACGCGTCGCTCGGACGCTTTGTGATCATGGACGGCCACCACGTGGCAGGCGGCGGTATCGTCTTCGGCGGCGTTTATACCGATCGCACGAAGATCAAATCGTCGAACATCACCTGGAGCGAAGCGGCCGTGACCCGTCAGCATCGCGAGATCCGCAATGGGCACAAGAGCGCCATCGTCTGGCTCACGGGCCTGAGCGGCGCGGGGAAATCGACCATCGCCCGCGAGCTGGAGCGCGAGCTTTTCAACCGCTCCATGCAGGCCTACATCCTCGACGGCGACAATGTGCGCCACGGGCTCAACAGCAACCTCGGCTTCTCGCCGGAGGATCGCGAAGAGAATATCCGCCGCGTGGCGGAAGTGGCCCGGCTGATGGCCGACGCGGGGAGCATCGTGGTCACGGCGTTCATCGCGCCGTACATTGCCGACCGCCGCCGCGCGCGGGAGATCGCGCTGGAGGGCGGGCTGGACTTCTACCTCGTGCACATCAACGCCTCGCTGGAAACCTGCGAAGCGCGCGACCCGAAGGATCTCTACAAGAAGGCTCGCGCGGGAGAGATTCAGGACTTCACGGGGATCGACGCTCCGTATGAAATCCCGGAGAACCCCGATCTCGTGGTGAACACGGAGAACCAGACGCTCAGCGAATCGGTCGCGGAGATTCTGGAGTTCCTCCGTCCGAAGCTGCGGCTTGATGAGCCGGAGATGTTCGCGATCTAAACCCGTATCCAACCACAACTTTTTCAGGGCGTCGGCCACTACCCGCTGCCCTGACTGTCCGGCCATCCGGGTTTTTCGGGGAATGCTCTGCTCCGGAAAGTCCGGGTGGCCTCTTTTTTTCTCCCTCGTTTCCCTCGTTTCCTCGTTCCCAAACTCCATTTGGGAACGCACTTGTCATCGCAACTCTATTGCGCAGAGCGTGTTGCACCAAAAACGCTGAAAGGGGGAAATAGAATTTCGGGGACAACGGATGTTCCCAAATGGAGTTTGGGAACAAGGGAGGCTCTACGGTTTACGGCCCTGCCCAAGGTCAATGTGGGGCGGAAGACGTCGTCAACAAGGATGTCGTGGATCGTAAAGGATGGGCCGGAGACAATGTTGAAAAGAATGCTCGAATTGAATGGGGAGTCGATCAGCTCCACATGGAGCCGAGGTTGCTGGCGCAACCAAAAGAGGGGCGTCAGAATGAGTGATGCGATCATTGAGACGACGAACAGTAACGTGATGGAGTGACTTTTTTTCACGGGACTTCCCTTCCTCTCTGAAAAAAACAGAGGGCGCGACTCAGCGCGCAGGTAGCGACCTACCCGGCCCCGGTCAAGGGAGAAGCTCGTGACGATCCCTTCCTACGGGAATCCCCGTTCCCCGCCCGGGAGCGGGATTCGGTTTTGCGCCGGGCGCTATTTTAAGCTACGATCTGAATGTTTTATCACCTATCGCGCTTTATGATTACCCGACGCTCAGCTATCAAAAACACGCTCTTTGCCGCCACCGCCATCGCTTTCTCCGGATTCCTGTCGCTCAATGCCGCCGAGTCCGGCCCGACCTATCCCTATGAGGTCCCGCCGCTTGGCTACGCCTTCGACGCGCTGGAGCCGGTGATCGACGCGAAGACGATGGAGATTCACCACGACAAGCATCACGCGGCGTATGTGAAAAACCTCAACAAAGCGCTCGAAAATGCGCCCGAGGAAATCCGCAAGAAGACGCTTCCCGAGCTGCTCTCCAATCTTGATGCGGTCCCGGAGAACATCCGCACGGCGGTCCGTAATAACGGCGGCGGCCATGCCAACCACTCCTTTTTCTGGAAGCTGCTCAAAAAGAACGAGGGCGGAAAGCCGACCGGCGAGCTGGCCAAGGCCATCGACGAGAGCTTTGGCTCTTTTGATAAATTCACCGAAGAGTTTGGCGCGGCAGCCGCGAAGGTCTTCGGCAGCGGCTGGGCCTGGCTGGTGAAAGACAGCGACGGGAAGCTCTCCATTATCGGTCTTCCCAATCAGGATAGTCCTCTTTCTCAGGGACTTACGCCCATCATCGGCCTCGACGTCTGGGAGCATGCCTACTACCTCAAGTACCAGAACCGCCGTGCTGACTACGTGAAGGCTTTCAGCGATGTGATCGACTGGGACTTCGCGAACAAGCAGTACACCGGCAAGTAGAATAGAGGCCCCTGTCGGGGAGGATTCGCTTCCCGCGAAGGGAACGAATTTTACCCAATTCTTTCCTTGAACCCCCCGACGGTTTCACCGCAAACTCCAGAAGAAACAGCGCAATCCTGAACGGTTTGCCAAGGGTCGCCTCGGCCTCATCCCCGGGGGTGGACCTCTGTCGCTTCTGGAGTATGCTGTTTTAAAATACCGACTTTTCCCCCCACCCTGCACTTCCCCCTCGCTCTATCCCCCTATTCCCTTTTCTCTCTGACGCCCGTTTCCGGGCCCCCGATCTTTCTGTAATCCACGTCCATGAGCAATCCAACTGAGTCCCACCTTGTTGAAACCCGTGTTTTCACCCCTTCCGCCGAGTTCGCGGAGAAGGCACACATCAAGAGCTTAGAAGAGTACAAGGCCAAATGGCAGGAGTCCGTCAAGGACCCCCAGAAGTACTGGGCTGATGAAGCCTCGCAACTCCTCTGGAGCAAGCCGTGGGAGAAGACGCTGGAATGGAACCAGCCGTTCGCCAAATGGTTCGTCGGCGGCGAACTGAACATCTCCGCCAACTGCCTCGACCGCCACCTTACCGGCGCCCGCCGGAACAAGGCCGCCATCATTTTCGAAGGCGAGCCGGGCGACAAGCGGACGATCACCTTCCATCAGCTTCACCGCGAAGTCTGCCTGTTCGCCAACGTGCTCAAGCGCAACGGCGTAAAGAAGGGCGATCGCGTCCTCATCTACATGCCGATGATCCCCGAAGCGGCCATCGCCATGCTCGCCGCCACGCGGATCGGCGCAATTCACTCCGTCATTTTCGGCGGTTTCAGCGCCGACTCCATTCGCGACCGCGCGAAGGACTCGAAGGCCTCGCTGATCGTCACCGCTGACGGCGGCTACCGCCGCGGAGCCATCGTCCCGCTGAAAAAGAACGTGGACGAAGCGCTCAAGAGCGGTGAGACGGACGTCAAGCGCGTCATCGTCTTCCGCCGTACGGAGAACGATATTCACATTGAAGAAGGCCGTGACGTCTGGTGGCACCGCGAGGTGGAGTATGTCTCCGCCAAGTGCGAGCCCGAGCCGGTCGCCGCTACGGACCCCGCTTTCATCCTCTACACCTCCGGCTCCACCGGTAAGCCGAAGGGCATTCTGCACTCCACGGGCGGCTACCTCACCGGCGTAGCCTCCACGACGAAAACGATCTTTGATCTGCGCGAAGAGGATATCTTCTGGTGCACCGCCGACGTCGGCTGGATCACCGGGCACAGCTACGTCGTCTACGGCGCGCTGGCCAACGGGGCGACCACGCTGATGTACG
>JBEBWR010000321.1:0-3692 GCA_040392045.1 Chthoniobacter flavus
GAAAAAAGGGCGATAAGATAAAACGGATCGACGGCATGGATTGGTTCCTGCTATGAGGAAATGCCACACATCCCCATCGTCCCTTCTATTTTAAGACCTATGCGGAACTCCTCTGTTTTTGTATGCACCCTGCTTTCAGCGGCCACGCTGACGGCTCAGGATGCTGCCACCCCCCAAGTCACCGCAGTTCAGGCTCCCGAAGCGCCAGCCATCGAGGCACCGCTTTCGCTGGAGCCGCCAGCGGCCGTCGAGGCGCCCGCCGGAGAAGAGCCCGCGCCGATCGCTCCGCCGGTTGTACCGGAGCCGTCCGCGATCGAGCCCACCGTGGTACCCTCCGGGGCCACGCCCACCATCGCGCCGTCCATTTCCGAAGTGGGGACGCTCCGCAGCAGCGGTCGTACGGTGAGCGAGTTTCAGAACGAAGAGATCGGTCAGGTTCTCGCGCTGCTGGCCCGTCAGGCCTCCATCAATATCGTCGTCAGTGACCTCGTGCAGGGCTTCATCACCATGCGCCTCGAAGGGCTGACCCCGCTGGAATCGATCCGCGTCATCGTCACCGCGAAGGGCCTGATCATGGATCAGATCGACAACGTCTACTACATCAAGACCGCTGCCGAGAAAGCCAGCGAACCGACCGAGAGCGGCCACTTCACCTTTTCCTACGCTCAGGCCAAGGACGTTCTGCCCCTGCTGAAAGGGCAGATTATGGCGAAGAACAACACGCCCCAGTTTGACGATC
Organism: Chthoniobacter flavus; assembly: GCA_040392045.1. Classification (GTDB taxonomy): domain Bacteria; phylum Verrucomicrobiota; class Verrucomicrobiia; order Chthoniobacterales; family Chthoniobacteraceae; genus DATMFV01. The sequence continues at coordinate 740 of JBEBWR010000321.1, forward strand.
GGACAAACACCATTTACTACCGCGACTACAAGTCGAACATGGACAATCTGGAGCTCTTTCTGGAGTCCATCGATCGCCCGACCCAGCAGGTCATGATCGAAGCGCGCCTTGTCGAGGTGAACGCCAATCCGAAGCAGAACTACGGCATCAACTGGGCCGGCGTCGTCGGCGGCTCCAATCAGGCGCAGGCCTTCACCTACGGCGGCGCACATAACCTCAAGATCGAAGATCTCGACGGCGCGCTGACGGGAACCATCGGCGATCTTCTGCTGCGCGGCTCGGGTGCCAACCCGCTCTCCGCCGCCTACGGTCAGTTCGCCATCCTCTCCGTCCCGCAGATGACCGCCACGCTGCGGCTGATGAACGAGGACACCGACGCCGAGTTCCTCGCCAATCCCCGCATCGTCACGGCGAACAACCTCGAAGCCAAGATCGAGGTCATCCGGAACCAGCCCGTCCCGCAGCTCAACTTCAACGAACAGACCGCCACGGCGGTATTCGGCGGCTTCGAAGACAAGACGTTTGGTAACGAACTGATCGTCCGCCCGACCATCAACAAGGACGACTTCGTCACCCTTCAGGTGAAGCCGAAGATCAGCAATAAGATCGGCGACGCCGTCTTCTCCTTTGCCGGAGCCGAGGTTGCCAGCCCCATCATCGACACCCGCGCGATTGAGTCCAACGTCCTCATCCGCAGCGGCGACACCCTCGCCATCGGCGGTCTCCTTCAGGATGAAGCCAGCAAGACCCGCGCGAAAGTACCGGTCCTCGGCGATATCCCAATCCTCGGCTACGCCTTCCAGGAGCGCCGAAATGAACGCACCAAGCGGAATCTGCTTGTTTTCGTCACCCCGACCATTATCAAACAGGGGTACGGGACAGGACTTGAGGATCAGGTTTCCGGCCTCAAGTACAGCGGCGAAGAATTTGCTGACCCCAACGGCTGGCGCAACAACGCGCGTGGAGCCGTCCGGCTCGCGCCGACCAGCAACCGTCAGCTCGCTACCGATTACGCGAAACCCGGGAGACCGCCCGAGCCGGTCGTCAGACAGAACAGGCCGGTGCCGAGGTATCACACCCCCCGCCCCGGTCGCTAAAGATCCTTAATGAAGCAATTCAAAATTGCCGTCCTCTCCGGGGACGGCATCGGGCCGGAAGTGATGGTGCAGGGGCTGCGAGTCCTTGACGCCGCGAGTAAAAAATTCGGGTTTCAGTACGAAGCCAAAGAGTATCGCGTAGGGGGCATCGCCATTGACCTCGACGGTCAGGCGCTCCCGCAGGCCACCCTCGCCGGGTGCGAGGCGGCCGACGCCATCTTCTTTGGTTCCGTGGGCGGTCCGAAGTGGGAGAGCCTCCCCCCCGATCAGCAGCCCGAGCGCGCCGCGCTGCTTCCTCTGCGGAAGCACTTCGGCCTCTTCGCAAACCTTCGCCCGGCCCTCTGCTTCCCGGCGCTCACCCACGCGTCGCCCATCAAGGAGTCGATTATCGCAGGCGGCTTTGACGTGCTTTGCGTTCGCGAGCTGACCGGCGGCCTCTACTTCGGCCAGCCCAAAAAACGCGGCGAAGAGAATGGCGAAGCCTTTGCCATCGACACCATGGTCTACCGTCGGAGCGAGATCGAGCGCATCGCGCACATCGCCTTCCGCGCCGCCCGGGACCGCGGGAAGAAGCTCACCTCCATCGACAAGGCAAACGTTCTGGAGAACGGCGTGCTCTGGCGTCAGACCATCACGGAGCTGGCCCGCCAGTACCCCGAGGTGAAGGTCGACCACCTCTACGTCGACAACGCCGCCATGCAGCTCATCAGGAATCCGCGCGGCTTCGACGTCGTTCTTGCGGAGAACCTCTTTGGCGACATCCTTAGCGACGAGATGGCCATGATCGCAGGATCGCTCGGCATGCTTCCGAGCGCCAGCCTCGGCGTCCGCCAGACCGCCTTCGGGCAGTTCGGCATGTACGAGCCGAGCGGCGGCACCGCGCCGGACATCGCCGGTAAAGGCATCGCCAACCCCATCGCGCAGATTCTCTCCTGCGCCATGATGCTGCGCTACTCCTTCGGGCAGAGCGAAGCGGCGAACGCCATTGACGCCGCCGTCCGCGCCGTCATTGATCAGGGCTACCGTACCGGCGACATCCACACCGAGGGCAACCGCCGCGTCGGCACCGTCGAGATGGGTGATGCCATCCTCGCCGCCTTGTAAAGACGATACCCAAGACGATACCCTTCATGTCTTCTGCCGGGGGAGCGTCGCTCCTCCGGCAGTCTTCCCACTCACCGCCTCATGGAAAGCGCCACGCCTGCCCCACCCGCCGGGGAGGTGACCCGCGCACTGGTCGTCGGGCGCGATCAGCTCATCCGGAGCGGGCAGTCGTTTAACGTCGATTTTATCCCCACGGGCCGGAGCGGACTTCCCGACGCCCCGCTCGGCTACGCGCCCACGCTTTTTTCGCGGCTGGAATATTTTTGGGACACCGTACGCGGCCGCTACCGCTACGTTCTCCTTCTGCTCCCCGAGCCGCAGAGCCGCGCCGCACGCCTGCTGGCATGGCGACCGCTCCAGCGCCTGCTGCGCCGCTTCCGTCCAAAAGGGACCACCGTGGCGCTCCTCGACTGTTCCGGCAGCCGGGAGCTTCTGTCCGGCGCTCTCGAAGCCCTCTCCCCGGACGACTACTGGAAGCTTCACCCCGCCGCTGATGCCGACGCCCCCGTGCGCCTGCTGCCCCTTTGGGTCTACCCGCCCGCGAGCGGCTGGAGCGCCACGCCGTGGAAAGCGCGCGATCTCGACCTCTTTCTCCCTCCCGGCCCTGATACGCCCGCCCGGCGCATGGCCTTACAATGGCTGGAGCGCCTGAGAAAAGAGCGCCTCCTCCGGCTGCGCATCGCTCCGGATGACATTTCCGACACGGAGCTGCACGAGCAGATGGGCCGTGCGCGCCTCGTCCTCACCCCCGC
>JBEBWR010000322.1:0-3687 GCA_040392045.1 Chthoniobacter flavus
GGGCAGCCCCGGCGCGTTACTTTGGAGCAGCTCTACCTCCGTGCCATTGAGCATTCCACCCAGATACAGGTCTTTTCCGATACCCCGCTGATCCGCGAGACCGCGATCAATGAAGCCAAGGGGACCTTTGACACCCGCGCTTTCGTCGAGTCGGCCTACGAGTACACGAACAACCCCGTTGCCACCACGCTCGATACCGGCTACGCCACCGGTCGCTTTGAGCAGAAGCGTTTCCGGAATGAAGCGGGGCTGCGCAAGCGGGTCAGCACCGGCGCGGACATCACTCTCTCGCAGGAGATGGGCTTTCTGAGCAATAACTCCAGCTTTCTGACGCCAAACCCGCAGGGCACCAGCCGCCTCAAGCTCGCGATTGTGCAGCCGCTGCTGCGCGGAGCCGGGGTAGCCTATAACCGCGCCATCATCGATATCGCCCTTCTCGATACCGAGGCCGCCTATCAGGAGCAGATCCGTCAGGCCGAAAGTCATCTGCTCGAAATCTGCCGCTCTTACTGGACGCTCTACTTTGCGCGTGTCTCCTATGCCCGCAAGCAGCGGTACTACCAGCAGGCGCTTGATATCTCCACGGAGCTTCGCGCCCGTGAGGAGGTCGACGCCCTTCAAGGCCAGATCGCCCGCGCCGAGAGCGCCGTGGCGTTCCGCGAGTCGGACCTTGCCCGCTCCGCCATGGAGATCGCGAATGCCGAGGATCGCATCCGTACTCTGGTGAACGACCCTGATCTGGCCGTTATGGGTAGCGCGGAGATCATTCCGTCGGATAACATCCTCTCCAAACGCTACCCTGCCAGCTTCCGTCAGGCTGCCAGCCGCGCCATCCACCAGCGCCCGGAGATCCAGCAGGCGATTCTCCAGATCCGCGCCGCCGCCGTTCGCGAGAAGATGTCGCGCAACGAAGTGCTCCCGCAGCTGAACTTTTTCGTCGAAGGCTATGTCGCCGGGATTGAGGACGACCGCAACTCCTTCGGGGCATGGAGTAATCAGTTTAATCAGGGGGCACCCGGTGCGCTCGTCGGCCTCTCGCTGGAGTGGCCCTTTGAGAACCGCTCTGCCAAGGCCCGTCTGGAGCGTCGCCGTCTGGAGCTGCGCCAGCAGTTCAGCCAGCTCAAGAGCACCATCGACACCGTGCTGCTCGAAGTCAAAGCCTCCCTGCGCGAAGTGGAAACCTCGTGGAAGGATTACTCCTCCAAGGCCCGCGCCGTCGAAGCCGCCACCGCCGATCTGGCCCAGTTCACCTCCCGCCGCGACATCGACACCTCCGTCTCCGGAGACGCCGCCGCCCCGGCCGTGCCGAACGCCTCGGGCCACCGGACGCAGAGCTCCTACCTTGACGAATGGCTCAACGCCCAGACCCGCCTCGACATCGCCGAGCAGGAGTTTGCCCGCGTGGCCGTCATCTATCAGGTCGCCATCGTGAACCTTGAGCGCGCTCAGGGGAATCTCCTCCGCTACGAGAATATCGACATCGTCCGCACCGAGGACGCCGACAAGCTGCCGCAGCTCAAGCTCCAGAAGGGCGCGAGCCGGACCAGCGGCTACGCCAAGTAGATTTCCCGTATTTCATGAGATCGCGCATCACCGGTTTCCTCTGCCTGCTTTTGTTCGCCGCGCCCCTACGCGCTGACGACATGGTCGGGTACCTGGAGCCCGGGCGGACGATCAAAATCTCCTCCGCCGAGCCGGGCATCGTCAAGAAGGTGCTCGTAAAGGAAGGGCAGCGCGTCAAGCCGGGCGACATCCTCGTCCAGCTCGATGCCAGCGTACTGGAGATGGAGGTCCGCATCGCCGCCGAGGAATACAATACCCTCGCGCGGCGGCTGGAGAAACTGCGCGATCTGCTCCCGAAGAAATTCGCCTCCGAGGACGAAATCCTCCGGGCGGAAAGCGACCTCCGTATTACCGGTCTGCGCAAGGAGCGCACCGAGGCCCAGATCGAGCGGCTCACCCTGCGCAGCCCCATCGAGGGGATTGTCACCGAGCTGCGTTACGACCTCGCCGAGAGCGTTCCCGGAGCCAACGCGCATATCGCCACGGTCGTACAGCTCGACCCGATGAAGATTCAATTCACCCTTCCCTCTGCCGAGGTTGCCCGACTTGAACAGGGGGAAGTGGTGGAGATCGAGTTTGAAGGACACAGCGACCGGCGCAAGGGAACGGTGGAGTACATCTCTCCCGTCGCCACCGCTGTTGTGAACACCGTTCGCGTGCGCGTCCTCATCCAGCAGCCCGGCGCCGATCTTCGCGCGGGGACGCGCGGCCGTATCGTCGTCCCGCAGGAGACCTCGCAAGAAACTGCGCAAGAAACCGCCGACAAAGCAGCCAGCGAAACCGCCGGGCTGCCTCACTGATTTTCTTACACCGACAGACCACCATTCTCATGAGCAACACCAACGAAAGCCAAAAAGCCGAAATCCGTGTGAAATACGACGTCTCCGTCGCCACCTACGCCTCGCAGGCGCTGGTACAGGCGGGGAACGAGGAAGTCTTCCTCGACTTTTCCTCCGGCATTGTCACCGACGCCAACGGAGCACGCGTGATGCCGATCCACAGCCGCATCGCCCTGAGCCACGGCGCTGCCCAGCGCCTTCTCAATGCCCTTGCCCAGACGCTTCAGCGCCATGGCGAGAACGTGAAGAAGAAGCGCCTCTCGGCGGAGTCGAAGTAAGCCGTCCATCGGTATTACCCCGCCCTAATTTACGACCAAGGAGATCACCCCGTTGACCCCGCCTCTGACCGAGCTGCCCCCAGCGCAGACGCCCACGCTCCGAGAGCTGCACTTGCAGCCCCGTAGCGCCGGGGCGCTTGCGCACTATCTGGCAGCGATCCGGGGCGTCCTCGGGGCCGACGCGCTCCAGCTCGTGCGCTACCGCGATGGCGTTCCCGCCATCGTCGCGGAAGCCACGCCGAGCGAAGAGATCTCCCGCAACCTTCTGGTCACCGCCGGGAATCCCCCGGCGGCGGCCAACGGGGCTGCAATGGTCGTTTCCAAATTCCGCTTCGGAGCGAAAGTCGTTCATCTGCTGGCTGCCCAAAGCGGCGAGCCGGAGGAATGGCTCCTGGTCTGGCTGCGGCTTCCTGAGGGAACGCCCGCAGAGAGCGTTGCCGGAGTGGTGGAGCTGGCCGTCCTCGGGCTGCCCGGAAGCGGAAGCGCTGCCGCCGCCGAAGCGCTCAGGGACAGCGAGGCCCATGGCCTCCAAACCGGCGACCTCCTTCCCGGCATCCAGCCCGGAGCCGGAAGCGCCGAGCGGTTAAACACCTTTGCCCGTTGGCTCGCTCATCGCTTTGGAGCCGACGACATCTATCTGCTCCGCCGGAAAGCCTTCGGCTGGCAGATCACCGGTAGTGCCAAGCGCCTGCCGACACAGACCGGCCCTCTGGCGCACGCCATCGTTCACGCCCTGCGTGGCGGTTCTGAAGATGCGCAGAACGCTGCCATCGAGGAAGTCCGCCGCATCAGTGGTCACCCCACCGTGCAGATCATCCGGTGGACCCCGCGCCACGCCGCCGTGATCGCCGGAGGCGAAAGCCTCGCGCCCGACCCCGCCGTGCAGAAGCTCGCGGGAGAGCTGCTGGTCCTGCTCGATACCCCTTTTACTCCTCTCGGCACCCTCCGCGAACGGTGGCATGGCAGCTCCCGCCTGCGTCGCGCCGTCACCCTCGGCGGGCTGGTCC
>JBEBWR010000323.1:0-3685 GCA_040392045.1 Chthoniobacter flavus
GCTTCGTCCAGCGCCTGCCGCCGCGAACCGCCTTCTTTCACACGGCCCAACTCAAGAATGGATAAGGGTGTCGTCATACCTTCTCCGTACTCTACCACACTCCATCCATACCGGCTACGCCCGTCGGGCGCTCCATGCCATCTGCACCAAGGCGCGGATCACCATTCCGATCCACGCGCCGATCAGCGGTAGCACGCCCAGTAGAGCCATGTAGACCAGCCCGAGCACCGCCAGCGGATCGCGCTCAAATGCTCCGGTTGCCCAAAAGGCAATCACCCCTCCCAACGCCACCATCATCGCGATCTGCACCGGCCAGCGCACCCAGCGCGGCCCCTTCCCCTTCCCGACAGAGCCCCCACAGATCGCCCCCACGACGGGAAACACGATGCTCAGATAAAGCTCTTTGGAGATAAAAAGCCACTCTGTCATCGGCTTTAAGAAATACATGACCAGAAAGCCGCCCAAAAGCGCCAGCCCCGTCACAGCCAGCGCACGCGCAAAGCCCACCTGATAAGGAACGCCCCCCGCCTGCCGGAACTTGCTACTGAGTGCCCTCCCCCAATCCACCGCCCCAAGGAATGCCGCCACGCCATAGTGCATCCACTCCCAGAGGGCAGGCAGCGGGATCCCCCGCGAGGAAAACACCGCTCGCCCGGCAACAACAAGCATCGGCGTCACCACAATCGCGCTGCCGATCAGCCACGGACTCGCCCTTCCCCGCCCGGCGATGGCCGCCGTCACCGTACCCAACCCAAATAGTGCCGCAATATAGGGCCACCCCCAACTGAAAAGCCCAAACCGAAAGACCCACATCAACGCCACGCCACCCACCGCTCCAAAGAGCAATGCACCGGACACCCTCGGATTGCGAAAAAGCATCTTCACCCTGAGCAGAGAGTTTAACGATGTTTACGCCTTCATAGCAAGCCCACGCTTTCGCCACCTCATCAAACGCGATAATCCGAAGCAGACCGGCACCACCACACAGCCCCAGGTAAACAGGATCATCACGACAAGGATCGCCTCGTCGGACACCATAGGTCTCAACATATTGACGACCGCCACTCCCGGCAGATTCAGGAGAAACCCGAGCATCAGCGTAAAATACCCCACGGCTCCCCATGCCGGAGGCTCCGGAGCAAGATACGCCACCGACAGAAGCAACACGCTCACCGCCGGATGCAGGAACGACAGCTTTAGCCAGAAGGGAAAGCGCGCCATACCACTCTGTATTACTGCACCACAACGGCGGTGCCGCTGGCGGCGACCATCAGCATCCCATTTTGTGCGCCAAGGGTTTCATAATCCAGATCAACGCCAATAATTGCGTTTGCTCCGAGTTGCCGAGCGTTTTTCATCATCTCGTCAATGGCAATATCCCTAGCCTTCTGGAGTTCGCGTTCGTAAGTCCGTGAGCGCCCGCCTGCAATATCCCGAAAGCCCGCAAAGAGGTCTTTCAAAAAGTTTGCGCCCAGAATGGCCTCGCCTGCGACAACGCCGTAATACTCAACAACTCGTTTTCCTTCAATCGTGGGGGTAGTGGCGACAATCATTGCGCCGCTATTCTACCGTAATGTTCTCATCAACCACAACGCCTATTCCTCCACCAATAAGGCAAAGTTTTGCTTCGCTACCTTTCGGAAATCAGGCGAAACCTCCTTCTTCTCCGCGAGGGTCTGCCAGAACTCCCGCGCCATCACCGACGCCCGCATCCGGACTGCCATCTTCTCCGGCGGCGCGAACTGCGGCGGGAGCGGATTCGTAGGGAAATCCCCATGCGTGCCGGGGCGATAAAACATCGGCAGCATATCGTAGGAGGGCGCAAGCCGGAGTGGTCGATCAGGACGCAAAAATACCAAGGCGTTCCCATAGTGCATATCGGTATTCCCGATGAGCGAGCCGAACCACCAGAGCAGGTCGAGGTGCTCCGCATCTTCCCTCGGCAGCCAGCCTTCGCTCCCGAGTCGCTGTGCGGCATGGGTCCACGGGGTAAACGGCTCACCAAAAAGTACGGCATCGAGCGCCATCAGGGAGACAAGCATCCGTCTGCCGAAGGCTCCGACGCGATCAAAGCGGGTGGACTCCAGAAAGACGCGCCCTCCGGAGCGAAGCAGTTGCGTTTCCGCTGCGGGAATTCCGTGCTTCGCCAAAACCTTCGCGGCGAGATGCTCGGAAGTCAGCAGATCGGCCCAGCGCTGATCTTCGGGGCGTCCACCGTTCCCGCTGAATTTCACGATGACGTGACGCTGGTCTTCCTGCGTCGTTCCGATCCGCGCCGTAAACTTCGGCTGCTCGCCGCCTGCCGACGAGCCGGGCAACTCACCGGCCAACGCTGCATCTGCCAATCGCGAGTACGCCTCCTCGCGGGCATCCGGACGGATCGTCTCCGGTGGATGAAGGCGCTGCGATTGCACCTCACGAAGCATCGCTTCTCCGAGCACCCACGCGCCGGGAAGATCACTCCCGTAGCCCACCAGAGCACGCAATACCGCATCAGCCCCCCATTCCTGCGGGTCGGTCGGAATCTGGAGGAGCCCCCCATACGTACGTGCAAAACTGCGCCCCAGGAACCCTTGAGGCCGAAGATCGTAAAGGAACCACGGCAGGTCAGGAAACAAGCCATTCGGAAACTCTCCTCCCCCCAGCAGGGTATCCCACGGCTCGGCCTGCTCCAGCGCCCATTGGCGGGAATGCAGGGAGCGCAGGGTAGCGTTCAGATGCGGTCTTCCCTGCTCGTCGATACGGTAAAGCGGCCAAGCCGACCCAACGGGGGGAATCTCCCTTCGGAGCGCATAAAGCGTCGCACGTCCCCGCCCGATACGGACGATGCGGGAACCCGCCTGCGCAATCCGTCGCGAAAGCGTCGGCTGGCTTACCTTTAACGCAGCCGCCAAGGTCACTGCCGAGGAAGCTCCGCGAACCGACAGCTCAAGCTCAAGTGCGGGGTTCATGAATAGATAAATTCCGGGAGAAAAGAGGTCGACTTCCTCTGTAATCCTTTCTTTTCATCTACATGAGTGAATAGAAAATGAATAGAAAAATCAATTCATTTCCAAGTGCCGCACCGCAGGACTTATACCAACGACATTTGAAAAAAGGTCTTTATGGCGCAGGAATTTTCGGGGAAGGCAAGGCGGAGGATGAAGTCGCTATCTTCAGATAGCGGCTTTAGCCGACAACGCCGCCTTCGCTGAAAAGGACAAGCCAGAGAGGCCCGTTTTCAACTGGAGTTGGTATTACAACGCCGTGTGGAAGCCGTTCGCCTGCGCTCGCTCCATCATGACAGGCAGTGGCAGCAGGCCGTCTGAGGCGGCTGCGCCGGAGAGGCAGGACGCGGCGGCGACGACACCATAGCGGAGCGATTCGCCGATGGGGCAGCCTTCGTGCAGGCCGTAGAGCAGACCGGCGGCAAAGGCGTCACCTGCGCCGACAGTGCTGACAATCGCCTCCTGCGGGACGAGTACACTATTCTGCCGATGGAATACGCCGTCATACCCCAGCGCCGTCGCGCCTTCGGGGAAATGAACGACCACCCACTCGCGTACTCCCGCTTCGAGCAGGCGACGCGAGGCGGCTTCCACCGCGGCAAGATCGATGGCGTCGTCCTTCCGCGTGGCGATACCGCTCGTGCGCTCCAGCTCAAACTCGTTCAGAATACAGCAGTCCACCTGCGGGAGCGCGGGGA
>JBEBWR010000324.1:0-3664 GCA_040392045.1 Chthoniobacter flavus
CCCTGATGCTGCCAGGCCGCTCCGCTATTGATCCGCGCCCATTGGGCGTCGTCCGTCTCCGAGAGCTGCCAGCCCTTTGAAATCCCCTCCCCCTCCGCATCCGTCTGGAAGCGCCACGCGGCATTGAGCTGCTGAAGCAGCCGGGGATTCTCAAATGTCCGATCCAGCGTATCAATCCGGGCGAGATCAGCATGCAGCGTCCGGAAAGTACTTTCCGTGATCAGCTTTCCCTTCGCATCCTTCCGAAGTCCCGCGCCTTTATCGAAGACCTCTCCTGTCGTGGCATGCTCGCGGAAAAAGCTCTCCACCTCCTCAATCGCGATCTTTGCCTTTGCGGGATTGCCCTGGGCCAGTTCGTTCACCGCGCGGCGATAGAGACGGGCGAAGTCAAAGCCCTTGAGCGTCGTCTCCGTACGCCACTCGTAATCTCCCGCCCCGGCGGCAAGCTTGCGCGCCTCGGCCACGTCGTCCTCCAGCGTCGAAAGAAACTCGTCGGTGAAAAGATTGACCGCCTGACTCCCTCCGCTCCCGAAGTACGGTCCGCCCTTGCCGCGCTCCTCAATTTTCTGATGATAGCGCAGCATCGGCGCGGCTGCCGGGCCATACGCCTTCGCGCAATAGTCTGTCATCGCCGTCTGGAGGTCGAGATCGGGATTCCAGAGCAGCCGGAGGTAGAAATAGAGCACCATCCCCTGCGGCCCCCAGCAGGGATGCGTCTCGCTGTACACGCCGATAAAGCCATACTTGCGGTACTCCTGAAAGCGGTCCTGCATCACCCAGAGCAGCGGCAGCGGCCCCGGCCAAATATAGTGTGAGAGATACTCACGGGCATAGAGCGTCGTCCCGAGCTTATGAAAGCCCTGAATACTGGCGAGGAACCGGCTGTTCGGCAGCGACTCCGGATCGCTCAGCGGCCGGGAGTAATCGCTGTATGCCCCGGCAAAAGGAGCCACGCCGATCACCAGATTGTCCGCCAGCTTCTCCACATTCGCCGGCGTCTCCGTATATTGCGAATACGCCAGACAGTAGAGCCGCAGATCCGGCAGTTCCGGCAGCGCTTTCGCCACCTTCGCCGCAATGATATTATTGAAAGCCGCCATCCTCGACGACATCGAAAGCCCGTCGGACCGCCCGCTCTTCAGATTGGGATCATCCATCGCCTGGCAGAGCTCACACTCGCACCACCCGCCCCCATCGTTCGGATCGATCGACGTCATGAACCACTGCGGATTCTCCCGGGCCCTTTTGATCACGGCGTTGGCAAAGTAGTCCTGCAACTCCGGATTCCCCTGACAGATCTGCCCCTTGGGCGTCCGCTTCCCGTCGATCAGGGGAAAGAACTCCGGCTTCTCCTTAAACAGTGAGCGCGGAACGAGATAGTTGTACGAATGCCCGCTACCCCCGATTTTGAGACCACCGCCAAAGCGCGGATCATTCCCCCGGATCACGCTGCACCGGTTGCGCAGCGCCCAGAGCACCGCCTCGTCCGTCTCCTCCTCCGTCGCGCTCCGATTCGCCGCGGTCGCATAAAGCGCCACGCCCCAGCGAAGCGGGAATGCGGGCTGAAACTTCCGCAGCCCGTCCGCCACCTTCAGCGTCGTAATCTGCGGCACTTCCTCGCCCCTCGGCCCCGGCCTAAGCCAACGCACCCCCTGCTCCTCCAGCAGCTCATACACGCCGTAGAGCACCGCGCGATCCGACGGATAAACCTCCCCGTTCGCCGCCGTTACCGGCGGTCGATAACCTCCGGCGATGCGCACGCGATCACCCTCCGCGTCAATTTTATAGCGGTCAGGATCGTCCAGCCCCTGCCAGAGATCCTCATTGAGCGGATGCCGCCCGATGATCACGGCCCGGCTCCCTTCCTTAGGGTTGCCCGGATGGATCGCCACCTCCACTCCGCTCATCCGCTTCAGGTAGCTTTGCAATTCCTCTGCGGCATACTGCTCCGAGGCGCTTGGCGACTCAGGGACGCAGATCTCCACCTTCTCCTGATTCAGCGACCACTCCAGCGCATCCGCCGAAAGACCTGCGCATAGGATAAGCGCCAACGTAAGGGGATAAATCTTCATATTAATACTCGATAATCAACCGGGGCCGCATCTCCTGCCGCTCCTCCTCGCTGGAGGCAAAATCACAGCCGACATAAAAGCTTCGCGCCATGAGGATCACGCCGTGGTTCGCCTCGGGATTCGCCACCCACTGGCGCACCAGATCGCTCACCTCCCAGCGAAACCAAATGTCCGGCTCATCCGGGCGCAGCTTCGCCCGGGCCGCCTCGGAGCCGCTGTAGTCCACCGCCGACACCGGCCCTTCCTCAATCTGATTGGCGTCGCCCCAATACTCCACCAGCCCGTCCTCGTTGCTCCCGCGATGCGAGAACGTCACCCCGCCGATCTGCCGGTCGCCGTTTCCCGTCCCGGCGGTCCACGGTTTGAGCAGAGCGTACATGCCGATCACGCGGTCCTTCTCTTTCACCTTCTCGTACTGCCCGCCATTCTGCGGCTCGCCTACCTTGTAAAGCTCCAGATACGCCGCCTTCACCGTCGCCCCCGTGGGCAGACGCTCCTGCAATTGCTCAAACCGCACCAGCGCCAGCCGCCGCAACCCGCCATGCGCCACGCCCCCCACTCTCAGCGTCGGAGTCGCGCCGTAGTTCAGTTCGCGGAGCGTCTCCGGATGCCCCGCGATCGTGGCGTCGCGCGTTCCCTCGTAGCCGTCCAGCCCGTTTTGCAATACCAGTTCCCCCGCGACCGCCGTGGACGCGACCGCCATCATCAGAAGCAAAGCCAATGTTTTCATCTCAAAAAGAAAGTGTCGTACGATGCCCGTCAAAGAAATCCCAGACCCGAATCTGCCGGGGCGTCTGATTATTGATATCCGGCGGATTATTCGGGTCCACCGCGCCCTCCGGCCAACGAATCACCTGTACGCTGCCGTCAGAAAAGAGCACCGGATACGACCCGTCGTGCCACGAAAGGGGAAAGCTCTTCGGATTCGACGGCGCATAGGCAAACTGGCAGGAGTGGATCGCCCGCCGCCCCATCGTCGCCACATTCTTGAGATTGGGCTGCGAGGGAAAGGCGCTCTGGTTGAATCCGCGAGTCACGTAGCTCGTCGGCATCGTCCCGTCCTCCGAGTCATAGGGAGTTGCTTTCTGCACCGAACGCATCCGGGTCTTGTCCGCCGGGCAGACATAGATCCGCTTGTCACGGATATACGGGAAGAGCTTCCCCATCCCGGTCAGCTTCCCGTCCTCTTTCAAAGGGCGGGAGATCCACGTCCCCAGCGGTGATACCCCCACGCGCGAATCTCCGGGATAGGGCCACTCGCCCCGATGCTCCCCCACATACTGCCCCAGCGCGATCCCGAGCTGCCGCTCATTGGAAACGCACGACACCAGCGCCGACCGTGCGGAGATCCTGCCGAGAATCGGAAACGCCAGCGCGAGGAGGACGGCGACAACCGCCGCAGCCAGCAGAAGTTCAGTCGCCGTAAAGCCGTGATTCGTTTTGAACGGGGAGGAACGCATAAGGGGAAAGTCTCTCTAATCAACGCCGAATCCGGCGACGTGCAAGCCCCAGCCCGCCGATCACAGCGGCGCCACCCAGCAGGACCACCGAAGAGGGCTCGGGAATGGTAGTGAACGGGCTGTGATACCCCA
>JBEBWR010000325.1:0-3646 GCA_040392045.1 Chthoniobacter flavus
CCGATCATCTCCGACATCGCCGACCTCCCCGACAGCGACCAGATCGTCACCTTTGTCTTCAGCCTCGACTACGCCGAGCCCACCGAAGTCCAGCAGATCGCCGAGCGCTACGTCGCCGCCACCCCCGGCTACACCGTCTTTGTCCCGCTTCCGAAAACGCAGGCCCTCATGGTCACGGAAACCGCCTCGGTCATCCGGATGCTCGGACGCCTGATCGACGCCGTCGACCAGCCCCCCGCGGAAGTCATCAGCGAATTCATCACGCTGGAGCGCGCCGACGCCAAAGAAGTGGTCGAGAAGCTCACCGCGATGTTTGAAAAACCGGACGAATCGGCCACGTCGCAATCGCAGTTCCCATTCCTCCCCCCGTGGGCGCAGCCCCGGCCCGGAGGGCAGCAACAGCAGCAGGGCGGCCCCAACCAGCCGCAGGGCGCTCCCACCACCACCGTCTCCGGCGGGATCACCCTCTCCGAGGACTCCCTCATCATCGGCAAGATCAAGCTCACTGCGGACGAACGGACCAACCGCATCCACGTCGTCACGCGCCCCGCCAACATCGCCTTCATCCGCAAGCTGATCGGCGAATTTGACGCCAACATCTCCTACGGCGCCCCAGCCCGACGGGTCCTGCGCTACGTGGCGGCCATCGACGTCCTCGATGCCATCGTACAGGCCATCACCGAGCCGGGGATGAAAGTGGAAGAGACGAGCAGCACCACGTCGCAAACAGCGCGCAGTTCCTTCAGCAACACCGGCGGCAGCACCGGCGGCTCCGGCGGTACACGGGCCGTCACTGAAGAACTCGCCGTACAGGACCTCGACAACGCCCCGCAGGCGCGCACCGTCGGGAATACGAAAATCATCGCCGACAAACGCTCCAACGCCATCGTCGTCCTCGGCAACGAAGAGGCCAAGCGGAAGATCTTCCGCGTCCTCGACGAGATCGACATCCGCTCCCCGCAGGTCATGCTCACAGCGGTCATCGGCGAGTTGGTCCTTGAGGACGGCGAAGAATTCGGCGTCGACTACATCTACCGGCTCGGGCGCGCCATCGAAACCTCCGTCACCAATAGCGACGGCACCGTCACCATCAACCGCAGCCGCCCGGACCATGCCTTTGCGGGTATCTCACGGAATAATACCGGCATGTCGCTTACCGACATCGCCACCCTCACCTCCGTCACCGCCTTTTCCGGTCTCCCCGGCGGCGCCACCGCCTTTATCGGCGCGACCGACTCGCTCGACATCATCGTCACCGCGCTCTCCTCCACCGGGAAATTCCGCGTCACCTCCCGCCCCATGGTCTTTACCAGCAATAACCGCAAGGCCATCATCTCCTCCGGTCAGGAAATCCCCGTACCATCCAGTACTACCAGCGGATTCACCGGCGGAAGCGATTCACTCGTGACCACGTCAAACATCCAGTACAAACAGGTCGATCTGAAGCTGGAAGTCATCCCGCTCATCAACTCCGACCGCGAAGTCACCCTCGACATCGTGCAGGAGATCAACAACGTCAACGGAGCCACCGTCATCAGCGGCAACAGCATCCCCACCATCACCACGCGGAAAATCAAGACCACCATCTCCGTAGCCAACGAAGCCACCATCGCCCTTGGCGGTCTCGTACAGGAATCGACCGAAAAATCAAAGTCAGGCATCCCCGTCCTCTACAAGCTACCGCTGGTCGGCCCCCTCTTCGGACACCAGAAAGACACCAAAAAGCGCACCGAACTGGTCATCCTCCTCCGCCCCACCGTCACCTACGACCCCGTGGAATCCAGCCTCATGACCGAACGCGAGCAGGAAAAACTCAACTTCCCCGCCGACCTCGAAGCCTCGCTCGACACATCGGCTACGCACGTCAACGAAAACCCGGCCCCTCCCGTGAAAAAGCGCGTCACCCCCGCGCCCACGCCCCGCTACCGGCCGGCCACCCGTTACTAAACGCTCCGATGGATACGCCCCCTCTCGTCCGCCTGCTGCTTGCCTCCGGCGTACAAGACCCCGCCGAAGCGGAATCGCTCGCCGCGCTCCGCCCGTCGGAAGGCTCGTGGAGCGACGCCGTCCTCGACTCCGGCAAAGTCAGCGAGCAGCGCTTCGCCGAAGAGCTGGGCCGCATGCTCGGAATGCCCGTTGAGAACCCGGGCCAGACCCGCCCCGACCGCGCTATCCTCGCCCTGCTCCCCGGACGCTTCGTCTTCAAGCACCAGATCCTCCCCCTCTCCCTTGAGGGCGACACCATCACCCTCGCCACCAGCGACGGCTTCAACGCCACCGCCCGCCGCCTCGCCGGACAGCTCCTCGACGGCAGGAAAGTCCGCTGGGTCCTCTCCCCGCGCGGTGCCCTCATCCGCGCCATCAAAACCGCCTACGGCGTCGGCGCGGAAACCTTCGAGGAACTGCTGCAAAACAGCCGCGCCCTCGAAGCCGCCGACGAAGAGATCGCCACCGACCTGAACGCCGACGACCCCGAAGCCAGCGTCGTCAAATTCGTCAACCAGATCATCCGCGAAGCCCTCTTCGAGCGCGCCACCGACATCCACGTCGAGCCGCTGGAGAACGACCTCCGCATCCGCTACCGCATCGACGGCATCCTCCACGAAGTCGCCGTCCCTCCGCAGCTCCGCAAGCTGCAATCCGCCATCATCTCGCGCCTCAAAGTCATGGCGCAGATGGACATCGCCGACAAGCGCCTCCCGCAGGACGGCCGCATCCACCTGCAACACGGCGGCACCGCCATCGACGTCCGCGTCTCCACCATCCCCACCGTCACCGGCGAGAGCATCTCCCTGCGACTGCTCAACCGCGACGAAACGCAGCGCTTCGGCTTCGAGCGCCTCGATTTAAGCGAAGCGCAGCAAACCCTCCTGCGCTCCCTCCTCGCCGAGCCCAACGGCATCATCCTCGTCACCGGCCCCACCGGCTCCGGCAAATCGACCACGCTTTATTCCTGCCTCTCCACGATCAACTCCGTCGAGCGCCGCATCGTCACCATCGAAGAGCCCGTAGAGTACCGCGTCCCCGGCGTTTCGCAGATCGACGTCAAGCCCGAGATCGGCCTTACCTTCGCGAACGGCCTCCGCGCCATCCTCCGTCAGGACCCGAACGTCGTCATGGTCGGTGAAATCCGCGACGTGGAAACCGCCGAGATCGCCATCCGCGCCGCCATGACGGGTCACCTCGTCTTCAGCACCCTCCATACGAACGACGCCGTCGGCGGCATCACCCGCCTGCTTGATATGAACATCGAGCCCTTCCTCGTCGCCTCCGTCGTCCGCGCCTTCATCGCCCAGCGGCTCGTCCGCCGCGTCTGCCCGCACTGCGCCGAAGCCGTCGACTACCCCGCCGACTACCTGCGCGAAATCGGCTTCCCCGCCGAGCCGGGCCAAAAGCTGATGCGTGGCAAAGGCTGCGAACACTGCCGCCAGACCGGCTATCAGGGCCGCACCGCCATCTACGAATTCTGCCGCATCAGCCAACGCCTCCGCCGCCTCATCGTCCAGCGGGCCACCGGCACCGACCTCAAAGAATGCGCCGTAAGTGACGGCATGAAAACCCTCCGCCAGGACGGCTGGCGCCGAGTCCTCGCCGGCATCACCACCGTAGAAGAAGTCCTCCGCGTCACCCAATCCGACGAAGCCGA
>JBEBWR010000326.1:0-3642 GCA_040392045.1 Chthoniobacter flavus
GCTCTGGATCACCCTGATCCTCTCACCTCTGGTGGAGCTGCATCACCGCTAAAACTGGATCGCCGGGGGCGCTTCGAGCTTGAGCATGGAGGGATCTTCCGGGCCGTCGAGGGCGCGCACGGGGATGGCCCGGCGGATCTGCGGGGTCGATCCGCTGCCGTCTTCGATGGCCGGAGCCGGGATGGCGTCGCTTTCGGATTCGGCAGTGGCATCCGGGGCCGGAGGGAGATTCAGATCGACGGCGGCATTCGGGTCGGCAGGTACGGCGCGACGCACCGAGGCGGTGCGGATCGATCCGAAGGGGTCCTGTCCGAGGATGTTGGGTGCCTTCATCGCTACGGGGAGGAACCGGTCAAGATCGACGGCGAGAACGGCGCGGGGCCCGGAGTTCGACTTCTTCCGGTCGCCTCGCTGGACGCGGATACCATGTCCGCCAATTTCGCCGTGAACGTCGCAGACCTGCTGCGGACGCTGCGCTTCGGTGGCAAAATAGGTGGTCGTGGTGCTGCGCTCCAGCTCTTCGCCATTCTCCAGCTTCACTTTCTCCACGCAGTCGGGCGTGGCCAGCAGGCCGGAGGAACGGCAGACCTCAATCTTCTGTAACGTGGACGGCTGCGGCAGCGGCTTCGACGGGAACGGCTTGAAGCTCGCATTCATGAAGTCCACCCAGATCGGCAAGGCGATATCGCTGGAGAATCCGCCCCGGTAGATCGACTGCGGCGAGTCAAACCCGGCCCAGACGCCGCAGGTGATTTCGCTGGAGTAGCCGACGAACCAGACGTCGGTGAAGTTATAGGCTGTACCGGTCTTGCCCCCGGCGGGGACTTTCTTGAGGTGATAGCGCGGGTAGGCTTTGTCGGCGCTCCCCCACTCCAGCGCATCGGCCAGCGCGGTGTGGACCTGATAGGCGGTGGCCTCGGAAGTGACGCGGATCGGCTTGTAATTGGGGTGCTCGTAGATCACTTTGCCGTCCTTCTCGGTCACTTTCGTGATGATAAAGGCGCGTGCGGGGCGGGTACCGCCATTGGGGAATTGCGTATAGGAAAGGGTCAGATCCTCCAGTGTCGTCTCGCTGCTGCCGAGGAAGGTGGCAGGGTACGGACGCAGTTCGCTGTCGATCCCGGCATTCTTTGCGAATTTTAGAAATTCATCGACACCCACCGACATCCCGAGACGAACGGAGGCGGCGTTCTTCGATTTCACCAGCGCATCGTGCGCGGGGATCGGGCCTTCGTAGCGGTTGTCGGCTTTTTCCACACCCCATTCGCCCAGTACGCCGGTGGTGCCGCCGATCATCACTTGGCGGTTATCAATGACGGCGTCCTGATAGACGGTACCGGGGAAGATGCCGCTCTCGTAGGCTGCCGCGTAGACGAGCGGGAGGAAGGCGGTACCGGCGGGGCGATGCGCACGCATGGCGCGATTGAACTGGTTATGCCGGAAGTTCCGGCCGCCGACGAGGGCGAGGATGCCGCCGGTGCGGTTCTCCATGGCGACGAGCGCCCCCTGAAGATAGCGGGGACCGGGAAGCGGCTCGCCGTCTGCCCGGCTCTGGCGGTTCCGGAAAAGGCGGTTGTAGCTCGCGTAGGTTTCGCGCTCTTTGCCGAATTCCGGGCGCTGCTCCACTTCCTCCAGCCGCGATTCCAGGCTTCGCTCGGCGGTGCGCTGGAGATCGAGGTCAATGGTGGTGTAGACGCGGTAGCCGTCACCGTAGATGCTCTCGTTGCTGCCAACCAGCTCCGAGACCTGCTGGCGTACAAACTCGACGGCATGGGACTCCGCGTAGATCGGCTTCCGGTTTTTCACCGCAAGATTCTCGTTGATCGCCGCTTCGTACTGCTCTTTGGTGATTGAGCCGTTGTCCTCCATCCGCTCAAGGACAACGTTGCGGATGGCGATGCTGGCCTGACGGTTGCTCCACGGGGAGCGGTTGTTCGGGCTGCGGAGCATGCCGGTAAGCGTGGCGCACTCGGAGAGCGTCAGTTCGCGCGCGGATTTGCCGAAGTAGCCATGTGCGGCGGCCTCAATCCCATAGAAGCCCGCGCCGAAGTAGACGCGGTTCAGGTAAAATTCCAGAATCTGCGATTTGCTGAAATGCCGCTCGATCCGCCGGGCTACGAACATTTCCAGCACTTTGCGCCGCCACGTCCGGTCGGACGGAGGGAGCGCTTCGGGGTAGGTATTCCGCGCGAGCTGCTGGGTGATCGTGGACGCGCCCTGTCGGAAACGACCCTGCATTGCGCCCATGAGACCCGCTCTCGCAATCCCGACAATGTCGACCCCGTTGTGCTCAAAAAAGCGATTATCCTCCGCAGCGAGCAGCGCGGGGACGAGAGCCCCCGGCATTTCCCCCAAAGTGATGGTATCGCGGTTCTGGATATAAATTTTTCCGAGAATCCGTCCCTGTCGGTCGTAGACGATACTCGCGGACTCCATGTCGCTGAGTTTGTTGAGATCCAGTTCGTCCGCCTTGGCCCCGAATTCGCCCTGAATCCAGATAAAACCGGCCCCGGCAGCCACCGCTCCGATGACAAAAAGGACGAGCAGCGTCCGGAACCACCAGCGCTGGAAGAAAGCTTTTTTGGGCTTGGAATCGTGCCACATCGCTCTCATTAGAGCATTGAACTGCAATTAGCGCCACGAAAACGTAGCTTTCCTCCCGGATGTTCTGGTAAACATGGCGGTAATGGCTCCGCTAGAAGACGTAATTTCGGAAGAGATCAAGAAAAAAGGTGCGATTCCATTCCATCGTTTTATGGAATTGGCGCTTTACCATCCCCGATACGGATATTACGCGAATGGAACCGTGCGCATCGGCCGTCAGGGCGACTTTATTACCAACGTTTCGATCGGACCGGTCTTCGCTCGTCTGATGGCGGCGGTGTTTGCCGATATCTGGCATCGGCTGGGGGAGCCTGCCCCGTTCACTCTCGTGGAGCAGGGAGCGGATCGCGGCGATTTCCTGCATGATCTGCTGACGGCGACCTACAAGGAGTGGCCCGATTTTCACAACGCGATGGAGATCATCATCGTGGAGCCGTTTGCCGCGAATGAGACCCGCCAGTACGAGCGGCTCTTTGAGTGGCAGGAGCGAGGCCACGGGAAGATCGTCTGGGTACAGGACATTGAGGATATTCCGAACTTTACCGGCATTCATTTTTCCAACGAATTGCTCGACGCCATGCCGGTGCACTCGGTCGTCTACCGCAAGGGCGAATGGCGCGAGCGTTATGTGAATGTCACTTCCGGCGGGGAATTTATCTGGCAGGACGGACCGTTGAGCCATCGGGCGCTGCCCGCCATGCTCAAGGAAGTGCCCGCTTCCGAGGGGTACGAGACGGAGGTGAATCTCCGGGCGTTCCGCTGGATCGAGACGCTGGCGCGGAAGCTGGATCGCGGCGCGGTCCTGCTTGCAGACTACGGCTATACCCGCCGGGATTACTATCACCCCGAACGCCGCACCGGCACGCTGACGGGGTACCAGAATCATCACCGCTGCGACGCGCTGCTGATCGAGCCGGGACAAAAAGATCTCACCGCACATATCGATTTTACCGCGCTCGCGCTCGGCGCGGAAGCGGCAGGGATGCGGCTGGCGGGCTATACGGATCAGCATCACTTCATGGTGGCGCTGGGCCAGCG
>JBEBWR010000327.1:0-3639 GCA_040392045.1 Chthoniobacter flavus
AACGGCGACGGCAACCTCGACCTCATCGTCGGCGACCGCCTCGGCAACCTCAGCGTCTTCCTCAGCGACGGCAAGTGGCAGGAAGGCAAAGAGCTGAAATTCACCTCCACCGTCGCCTTCAAGACCGCCATCCGCTCCTCCATCGCCCCGACCGTGGGCGACCTGAACGGCGACGGCCTCTTCGACATCGTCATCGGCAAGACCAACGGCCGCATTGCCGTTGCCTACAACACCGGCACCAAAGAGCAGCCGAAATTCGCCGAGCCCGTGGAAATCAAAGGCACCGACATCTGGAACCGCGCCACCATGCGCACCCCGTCGGACTGGAGCGTCGACTTCGGTCGCAAGCGCGGGAACATCTACGGCTACACCACCGTCGTCCGCGAAGCCGAAGACTCTTCCATCACTCCCGTCCCGGACAAGACCAGCGTACTGAAAGTCGGCTACCATCAGCCGCTGAACAAGGTGATCCGCTACACCCAGCTCGTCATCCCCGCCACGCGCGACGCTGACATTTCCAAGACTCAGAAGCCCAACGAAGTCCTCACCCCCTCGCCATGGCGCGCGGTGCAGGCTCCGCAGGCCGGGTACAATACCGACAGCAACATGGTGATCATCCGCAAGTTCCTTGAGAACTCGCAGATCAAGCCCGGCACCGACTACGCCTTCAGCTTCAAGATCAAAGGCAGCGGCATCCGCGGCGCCCGCTGGACGTGGCACTACGGCGGCGAGATCCAGATGACCGACCGCGTCGTCACCGGCCAGAAAGGTCGTGGCGTCATCACCAAGCAGGAAATTCTCCGTGAAGACCTCACCCAGACGGCAGAGTTCGCCGTCGGCGGCACTTGGAATACCATCAACCGGAATCTCAAATTCACCTTTGAGAAAGAGCGCCGCCTGAACGACCCCACCAAAGGCAGCGCCTTCAAAGACCCGGTCTATCGCGGCATGCTGGAAATTCGTGCCATCGTCGCCCCGGGGACAGGTACCCTCTACGTCGACGACGTCCAGTTGACTCCCCGCTGATGACCTCAGCCCCCGCGATCCCGCAGGCCTTCGTACTCGGAGCAGGGCTCGGCACGCGGCTACGCAGGTTGACGGAGCAGCGCCCCAAGCCGCTGGTACCCGTCGTCGGTCGTCCCCTCATTTCCTACGCCTTTGACCACGTCATCGGCGCAGGCGTGGAGCGGCTCATCGTCAACACCCATCACCGCGCCGAAGCCTACCGCGCCGCCTACCCCGGTGCCCGCTACCGGGGCATCCCGATCACCTTCCGGCACGAGCCCGCTCTTCTTGAAACCGGCGGCGGCTTAAAAAACATCGAAGACCTCGCGGGCAACACCCCCCTGCTGGTCTACAACGGCGACATCTACGCCACCCTCCCCCTCGACCCCGCCATCGCCCACCACTGCGCTTCGGAAAGCGAAATCACGCTCATCCTCCGCTCCACCGGCGATGCCAAAAACGTCGGCTTCACCCCCGAGGGCCACCGCGACGGACACCCCGTCGGGCGGATCACCGACCTGCGCCACCGGCTCGGACGCGATCCGGGCAGCCACCTCTTTACCGGCATTTACCTCGTCAGCCCCGCCTTCTTCCGTCGCCTGCCGCTGGAGAAAATCTCCGTCGTCGAGCCGCTGCTCGGCATGATCGCCGCGGGAGAACCCGTCGGAGCCATTGTCATCGACGAAGGCGACTGGTGGGATCTCGGCACCCGCGAGCAGCTCCTCGCCCTCCATGCCCATCTCCGCGAGACCGATCCGTCTGCTCCGTGGATCGCCCCCGACGCCCGGGTCGCTCCCGACGCCCGCCTCTCCGGCGCAAGCTACGTCGGAGCAGGCGCATCCGTCGGCAGCGGTGCACGGCTTCATGACACCCTGCTTTGGGAGGGAGCCGTCGTTCAGGCCGGAGCCGAGCTGACCGGCTGCATCGTCACCGGGAAAGAGATCATTTCAGGTCGACACAGCGCAGTTGATCTGTAGTTTCTTTGATTCCTGATCCCTCCGCGATGATCCCCGACGCCATCCTCCACGAAACCTTCCAGCGTTTTCCCCGCTTCCGGAAGGAGCAGCTTGCCGTAGAGCCGCTTGAAAAAGGAGGCTCCGGACGGAGATACTACCGCCTCTCCGCCTCCTGCGCCGAGCCGCTGATCCTCGTCACCTACACCGGCCAGCGCGAGGAGAACCGCCATTTCTGCGACATCGCCTACTTCCTCGCCGGGCTCGACCTCCGCGTCCCCGCCATCTACCACCACGACGCCGATCGCGGCGTCATCTGGGTGGAAGACCTCGGCGCCGTCGACCTCTGGCACTACCGCGAGAGCGATTGGGGAGAGCGCCGCACCCTCTACCGGAGCGCACTGGAGCAGGTCGCCGCCCTGCACACCCGGGGACACCGCGCACTCGAAGCGCCGGGAAGGCCCACCTTCCAGAAAGCCTTCGACTCAGAGCTTTACCGCTGGGAGCAGGACTACTTTTTTGAGAACTGCGTCGGTCGCCATTTCGGCATCACACAGGAAGCGCTCGACATCCGCTTCGGCGGAGCCGGACAGACGCGACTTCGCGAAGTCGCCGAGCTGCTGGCCGGAGAGCCGCGCGTCCTCGTCCACCGCGATTTCCAGTCGCAGAACGTCATGATCCGCCCCGGAACCAACGGCAGCCGGTACGCCGCGCTCATCGACTTTCAAGGCATGCGTCCGGGGCTCGGGCAGTATGATCTCGCCTCGCTGCTTTACGATCCCTACGTCCCCTTCACCGAAGAGGAGCGCGAAATCCTCGTCGCCGATTACTGCGAACTGCTCACCTCGGCAGGCGGCAACATCCCCGCCCATTTCGACATCCTCTACCAGCTCTGCGGCGTCCAGCGGCTCATGCAGGCGCTGGGAGCCTACGGATTCCTCGGCCACACGCAGGGCAAGCCCGAGTTCCTCCAGCACATCCCCGGCGCGCTCGAACGACTCCATATCGTCGCCCAACGCGTCAAGGGACTGGAGCCGCTATGCGACCTCGTCGATACATTGCGAAACTCTTCGCTTTCGTAATCGGGCAATCTCGCCGATGGTGGTGACGCTGCGATGAAGATCCTCCGCATTCAGTTCGAGAACCTCAATTCTCTCCCCGTCGGCGACCTTGATTTTAGCGCGCCGCCCTTCTCAGAAGCCGGGCTTTTCGCCATCACCGGCCCCACCGGTGCCGGGAAATCCACCATCCTCGACGCCATCACCCTCGCCCTCTACGGCCGCGCCGCCCGGTACCAGAACACGCCCAACCCCGTCGACATGATGAGCCGCCGGGCCGCGTCATGCACGGCGGAAGTCTCCTTTGAAGTCGACGCCCGGCGCTACCGCGCCCGGTGGCACCTCCGGCGCGCCCGCGGCAAAGCCGACGGCAAGCTCCAGCCCCCGCAGCGTCATCTTTATAGCGACACCGGCGAAGTCCTCGCACAGGGCGTCAACGAAGTCGTCCGAAAAGTCGAAGAAATCACCGGGCTGAACTACGACCGCTTCCTCCGCTCCGCCCTGCTCGCGCAGGGACAGTTCTCCCGGTTCCTCATGGCCAACGAAAGCGAACGCGCCCAGCTCCTCGAAAGCCTCACCGGTACCGAAATCTACGCCGAACTCGGCCAGCTCGCCTACCGCGA
>JBEBWR010000328.1:0-3636 GCA_040392045.1 Chthoniobacter flavus
TCTGGGAACGTCGGACCGCTGCATGAGGGGCGATGAAGAGCGAATCTTTTGGGGGAGAACGCGCTAGGCAGTGTTTACGAATTGAGAAAGATGGATAAACGAGCGATTTTTGAGTCCTAAAAGCGGCTTTGGAGGGAGGCCGAATCGAGATTCGGCCGACCGGAGAAACGCATTTTAGGGCCAAAAAGCGACTTTTAGCCGCTTCTCAGCAAATTCGTAAACACTGCCTAAAGCGCAGAACGGTATCAGAAAAAGCGCGCAATCAAAATTTTTTCGCCTGTTTTTCAGAGAAAAATGCCTCTTTCGCCCCATCCACCCTGAAAGCTGCGCTCGACATTCCCTAAAAAACCGAAGAAATTAGCGCGAACAATGCGACTCAACCGTTTTTTGGCTTCGGCCGGACAAGGCTCCCGCCGAAGCTGTGAAGAACTGATCCTGGCCGGGCAGGTCTCGGTCAACGGAGTCGTGTGTACGGAGCTGGCCACTCAGGTCGAGAGCAGCGACGTCGTCAAGGTGGGCAACCGCGTGCTTCATAGCGCGCCGACGCGTACCCTGCTCATTCACAAGCCGCGCGGCTTCGTCTCCACCGCCTCGGACGAAAAAGGTCGCCGCACCGTCTTTGACCTCCTGCCGCCGAACTCCCCGCGCCTCTTTCACGTGGGCCGCCTCGACATGGAGAGCGAAGGGCTGCTGATTCTCACGAACGACGGCGATCTCTCCCTCAAGCTGACGCATCCGCGCTACCGGATGGAAAAAGAGTACGAGGTCGTGCTCGACCGTCCCTTTGATTTTGAACTGAGTGCCCGCCTGTTGCACGGCGTGAACACGCCGGAAGGGTGGGCCAAGGCCGAAGCCGTTCATCGGCTCGGCGCGAACAAGGTGAAAATGGTGCTCACGCAGGGCCTCAAGCGGCAGATCCGCCTGATGTTCTATGAGCTGGGCTACGAAGTGGAGCGACTGGTGCGGACCCGGATCGGGACGCTCAAGATCGACAACCTCCCGCCCGCCGCATGGCGCGTGCTTACCCGCAAAGAGATCGAAGCCCTGCTCGCCTCCGGTGGCGAGAAGCCGCCCCGTCAGTCCGTCCGGTCCACAGCGACATCAGACCAGTCTGACCGGTCTGAAAAGCCGCTGGGCAGGACTCCCCGTAAAATTTCCACCCGGCCTGCTGCGCCCTCTTCCGGCGCCGCCCGAAATGCCGGACCGCGAACCCGACAGCAACCTCCCCGAAGATCCTCGCGCTCCGAGGATGACCCTGGCCGATCGCGGCGCGAGGGGTCGCCCCGGCGCGCTTCCCGTTAAGCTTCTACAACCCTTGCCTGCGACCTTCCATTCCCCGTTTCCCCCCTCCCCGTCCGAGGAACCTGAGCCTAGCGTCGCCGCATTAGCGGCATTGGCTTTCAGGCCAAAGGATGTGACTGCCCCGCACCGGGTCGAACCTGCCCGGATGCCCCGCGCCGCCGCCATGCACTCCGTTGTGCATCCCGTCGTGCACCTCATGGCGCGCCCCGCTTTTCCGCCTCTTTCCGCTTTCTCCATTGCCGGAGATCGCCGCGCGAGCGCCTTTATCGCGCCTGCTATCGCCACCCTTGCCGCCTTCGTGTGCCCATGCTTCATGGTCGCACCATCCCGCCGCTGCAACGGCTAGCACCGCTCCGGTCGGCCTTGCGGAGGAAGTACCCCGCAAAAGGCCGCAAGAAGTTTCCCGTTTTTTATACCAAACACCAACGAATTTATGAACATCGATCAGTGGCCCATGTGGGTCGGTTTCACCCTTTTCATCTTTGCCATGCTGGCCCTCGATCTCGGGGTCTTCCAGCGGAAGGCGCACGTCATCTCCATGAAGGAGGCGCTGACATGGTTCGGCGTCTGGACGGGACTGGCCCTGCTCTTCAACCTCGGCATCATCGTCTTTCACGAACGGCACGCCGCGGCGGGGCTGGAGTTCTTCACCGGCTTTGTCGTGGAGAAATCGCTGAGTATCGACAACATCTTTGTCTTTATCCTCATCTTCAACTTCTTCCGGGTCCCCCAGCCGTATCAGCACAAAGTGCTCTTCTGGGGGATCATCGGCGCGATCATCCTGCGCGTAATCTTCATCGTCGCGGGCATCGCCCTGCTGGAGCGGTTTCACTGGATCATCTACGTCTTCGGCTCCTTCCTCCTGCTCACCGGCATCACCATGCTGAGGAAAAAGAACGAGGGGAGCTACGACCCGGAGCAGAACTGGATGATCCGGTTCTTCAAGAAATTCATGCCGGTTTCCTCCCGGTATGATGAGAACAAGTTCTTCACCCTGCTGGAGACCGGCAAGTGGGCCGCCACGCCCCTCTTCCTCGTTCTGCTCGCGGTGGAATCCTCCGACATCATCTTTGCCGTCGACTCCATCCCGGCCATCTTCTCCATTACCGAAGACCCCTTCATCGTCTACACGTCGAACATCTTCGCCATGCTCGGCCTGCGTGCGCTCTACTTCGCCGTCGCGGGGTTCATGCGCATGTTCCACCTGCTGCACTACGGCTTTGCGTCCATCATCCTGATCCTCGGCGTCAAGATGCTGATGATCGACATTTACCCGATCCCCGTCGGATTGTCGCTCACGCTGATCGTCGTCATCCTGATGCTCTGCGTCATTGTCTCGCTGCTGCGGCCCCGGAGCGCGGACCTCAAAACCGTCTTTGCCCGGCCCCAGCGACTCGGCCTCATGCCGTTCCGCCGCCTGCTGATGATCGAGAACATCGTCGACATGGCCGAGCTGACCGTGCACGACTCCATGCGGATGCGCAGCGGCGTGCGCGTCATTGCGCTCAACCGCCCGTGGGATGAGAACTGGGAGCTGATCCGCGAGACCCGCTTCTCCCGATACCCGCTCGTCGAGCAGCCCGGAGAGAAGCCCATCGGCGTGATCCACCTGAAAGACCTCGTCCTCACCGAAGGACACCCGGAGGTCTCCAACGCCCTGCTTCGAAGCATCGCCCGCCCCATTCTGGAAATGCCCGACACGCTGCCGCTGGAGGAGGCGATGAATAAATTCCAAAGCAACTTCAACCAGATGGCCATCGTCTCGAACGCCCAGGGCGAGTGGATCGGCATCATCACGATTGAGGACGTACTGGAAGAGCTGGTGGGTAAGATCGGCGACGAGTTTGACGCCGTGCGCACCGGCCAGTTCGTCTCGCTTGCCGACGCGCTGACGCCCGACCGCGTCCTCTTCGGCCTCTCCGGCAAGTCGATGGACGAAGCGATCACCACCATCCTGCACACCATTCCCCAGAGCGCCCTGCCGGAAGCGCCGGAGAAAATCGTGCAGGCCGTCCTCCTGCGCGAGCGGATGATGAACACCTACCTCGGCAACGGACTCGCCGTCCCGCACTGCCGTCTGGAGAGCCTCGACCAGCCCGTGCTGCTCTTCGCCCGCTCTGACGAAGGCATCCAGATGCCCGAGACGAACGAACGCGCCGAGCTGATCTTCATCCTGCTCACCCCCGCCCGCATGGCCCGCATCCAGCCGCGCTTGCTGGCGGACATCGTCGGCATCATCGAGAGCGAGTACGTCACCGAGCGCCTACGCAAAGCCATGGAGCCGGGCGAGGTCATCGAAGCCGTCCGCGCTGGGCAGCAGGTGGTGCTGGATTA
>JBEBWR010000329.1:0-3622 GCA_040392045.1 Chthoniobacter flavus
GGAACGGTACCTTGGGAGGGATTTCGTGCCGTGCAAAGGCTGCTTTGAAAACCGTCGGGACTCTGGACCAGTCCCTTCGACTTAAGACCTGATCCCGCCATTTTCGTATTGCGCGCGCCGCTCCGAAGAGGCCGCGAAGCGGCCCCGCGCGGCAGCGCGAAGAAGGTCCAGCGGCACGCTGGTTAGCCGGTGGTGCGGAGGCCGCTGGCGATGGCGTTGATGGAGAGGAGGAGGTCGGGGAGCAGGGTATCGGCGGCGGCCTGTTGGCCTTCGGCGCAGTAGCGGCGCCATTGGCGGAGCAGCCCGATCTCCTGATGGTGCAGGATGCGGAGCGCGTCGGCGCGGAGCGCGAGCGTTTTGAGCATCTTGGGGCGACGATCCGCCATCGGTTTCTCGCGGAGAATCTCCAGTTGCTCGCGGGTCCGGTGCCACTCGGCCATGATCAGCGCAAAGATCCGCTCACGGATCTCCTCATCCTCCACCAGATCGGCGTAGGCACGCATGAGATCGGCGTCCGTGCTGGCAAGGCTCGATTCCACGTTCGTAAAGAGATAGTTCAGGAAGGGCCACGCCTTCAGCTCCGCCGTCAGCTTGGCGTAATCCTCGGGGGACTCCGTCTGGAGCGCTTCCAGCGCCGCGCCGATGCCGTACCAGCCGGGGAGGTAGAAGCGCGACTGGTTCCATGAGAAGACCCACGGGATCGCGCGGAGATCCTTGAGCGTCGCCTGCCCCGTACGGCGTGCGGGGCGGGAGCCGATGCGGCTGTGCTCCAACGCGTCGATCGGAGTCGCCTGCCGGTAGAAAGTGATAAAGCCGTCCATCTCCAGCAGCTCGCGGTAGGCCTTCATGCTGGAGGCGGAGAGCCGCTCCATCACCGAGGCGAGCGGCCGGTCGGGACACGGGCCCTGCTCATGGCGCACGCTGCTGGAGGTCACCCCGGCGACGAGCAGCTCCAGATTGTAAGCCGCAGTGTCCGAGTTTGCGTACTTTTGCGCGATCGTCTCGCCCTGTTCGGTCACGCGGATTTCCCCGGCCATCGCCGGGTAGGGTTGCGCGTCGAGGAAACGGTCCGTGGGACCCGCGCCCCGGCTGATCGTGCCGCCGCGGCCGTGGAAGAAACGGATAACGATGCCGTTCTCCTTCCCGATCGTGGCCAGCGCGCTCTGCGCTTTTTGCAGGCCCCACTGGGCGGCGAGCAGCCCGGCGTCTTTATTCGAGTCGCTATAGCCGACCATCACCTGCTGGACGAGCCGCGCCGGTTCGCGTTCGTTCTCTGCCGCCAGCCGCGCCTGCCAATGGAGGCTGCGGCGGGTCATCGGGTGATCGAGGAAGCGCCGGAGCGTACGCGGGGCGTGCTCAAGGTCGTCGACCGTCTCAAAGAGCGGGACGACCGGAAGGATACACGCCGGTCCCGTCGGCGTCTGACGGACCAGCCCGGCCTCCCGCGCCAGCAGGTAGACCACGAGCAGGTCCGAGAACTGGCGCGTCATGCTGATGATCAGCGAGCCGATCCCCGCCGTGCCGTTGCGCTGGATATGACGGGCAACGACGCGGTAGCTGCGCAGGACGGTGTCGGCCTCCTGCCCCGCCGAAGCGTCGGCGTGGAGGAAGGGACGGGGAGAGCGCAGCTCCCGCTCCAGAAAGCGAAGGCGCTCGGCCTCGGGCCAGTCGGCAAATTGGCTGCCGTCGAGCCCCGCTGCCGTGAGCAGTTGGGCGACGGCCTGATCGTGAAACGCGGAGTTCTGCCGGATATCGAGCTGCGCCAGATGAAAGCCAAACAGCTCCACGGATCGCAGCACGGGGCGGACGTCGCCATCCGCGAGCCGCGCCGCGCCGACTTCGCGCAGCGAGGTGTCGAGCAGCCGCAGATCGGCTTTCAACTCGTGCGCGTGACGGTAACCAGTGTCGCGCTCGTGTGCCGTGCCGTCCTCTTCGATGTCGAGCGGCAGATGCGCCTGCATGAGGTGCACGAACTGCCGCCACGGCTCATCGGTGTTGCGGGTTAAAATCGGCAGGGCGCGGTCGGCGAGATCGCTCACGAGGCGGTCGCGGGCTTCGATCAGCCCTGTCCCGGGCGGCTGCACCCATGCGGAGAGGCTCATCCGCTCGGCGAGATGCCCGAGCTGACGGCGGAGCATCAGGAGCGCGTTGATGCGCAAGTCGCGGAGCGTCTCGGCGGTCACTTCGGGGGTGACCAGCGGATGCCCGTCGCGGTCGCCGCCCACCCAGTTGCCAAAGCGGATCTGCGGCAGACGGTCGCGCAGCAGGGCGGGGTCAAACCCGGCGTCGGCCCATGCGAAGCGTAGCCGTGCGTCGAGCTTTGGCACGATGGCGGGGAAGACATCGCGCAGGTAGTGCATGACGTTGCGGAGTTCATCGGAGACCTGCGGCTTGTGCATCAGGACCTCGCCGGTGCGCCAGAGCCGCTCCAGGGTGGCCACCGTCTTTTCCCGGATCGCGGCGGCTTCGGAGGGGGTGAGATCGGCGCGGCCCCGCTCCTCCATAAGCTGATAGAGCAGGCGATGCTGCTCCAGTACGGCGAGGCGCTTGGCCTCGGTGGGGTGTGCCGTAAGTACCGACTCCACGCGGACGTGCCCAAGGGTCTCGGCGATCTGCTCCGGCGTAAAGCCCTTGGCGCGGAGCCGGGCGAGTTGGTGCCCCCAGAGGCCGTGTTCTTTCGCGAGACCCTCCTGCCGCTCGCGGAGGTCCCGCATTTCCGCGGCAACGTTTTCCTCCACCATGTTGAGCAACTGAAAGGCGATGGAGTAGATCTGCCCGATCCGCGCAGGCGCTTCGCCTTCGGGAAGCGCTCCGCGCCATGGGAGGTACGCGGCCATCTCTTCGCGACCGAGGCTCTCCAGCACTTCGGCCAGACAGTCCATCAGAAAGCGGAGGTCCCGGTCGACCTTGCCAAAGGCGGCTTTGAAGTAATCCGCGCGTTCAGCGGCGGAGCTACGGGAGGAGGGGGAGGGATCGGCGACGGAAGAGAGAGATGCCTGCACGCAGTGTTCCTGAAAGAATAGAGATTGGAATGAAAAGAAAGACTACAGCCCTGCCTCAGCCTCCTCGCGGTTGGTGAAGATGCGGAAGACCTGATCAAGCCGGGAGATGCGGAAAACGGTCTGCACGCTCTCCTGAATCCCATAGAGCGCGAGCTTGCCGCCGTAGCTCTGCACGTTCTGCATGACGCCGATGAAGACGGCGAGCCCCGAGCTGTCGATGTAGCGGACTTTGCTGAGATCGACGAACACGCGGTTGGGCTTGCCCTCCAGAATACGGGCAAACTGCTCCTTCATCGCAGGAGCGTCGTGAAGATCGATTTCCCCCTCGGCGGCGAGGGTGTTGGGGGCCGGGCAGGATAGCGTAGCCATGGGTAACGCGGAGCGTAGCGGAAGCTTCCCCACGGCGCAACCCCCAAGGCCATCAAGGCAACGAAGGCTTGCCCGGGGGTCTGCCTTGGGGTACGATCGGTTGCGTCACCTCCCCCGCCTATGAACGTTTTTACCCGCTCCTTCCTGCTGTTGTCGGCTACTGTGCTTCCGGTCATGGCCGCGCCCTCCCCTATTACCGAGGCCCAGCGCGATTACAGCGCCGGTCGCTACGCCGAGGCAAAGGCGAAGTT
>JBEBWR010000330.1:0-3617 GCA_040392045.1 Chthoniobacter flavus
ACATGACATATATTGTATGATGTTGAAATCTGAAACCAAAACCCCGGGAGCGGCGAATGCACTCTCGGGGTTTTGGATGAAGGTTTGGAAGATTCGGGTGTGGAGCCGCAACGTCGGCCGATGCCGTTAACCGATCTCTTCGAAGGGATAGAGCGGTGTGCGGCGGTGTTGATAGGTCAGGGCGTCCATGTCGGCAGTAGTAACGCCGGGGGTATTGACGCGGATGAGCGTGGGGCACAATTCCTCGAAAGCGCCGCGTGGAGCGTGGGCGCCTTTGATGAGGATCACGTCGAAGTCGCACGGATTCAGTCCCCGCGAGATGAATGGCATGGCGCTGGAGTTGCTGACGCGGCGCGTGGTGAGCAGATAGGTCACTCCGGCGTCGGAACGCACGATGGCGATGGGGCCCATGTTTCCGCCGGGTTGTCCGCCGTGGCGCGGCTTGGGCTCGATATATTTCCCGTCCTCGCTGACTTTTACGACTTCGACCTCAATGTCGAGCGGCGGCGCAGGGGTCATGGGAAGCTTGCCGCCGATCCGGAGCCGGATGCGACTCCCCTCGCCCGCGGCGTGCGCGGCCTGAACGCTCTCGGCGTCTGCCATTGCGACCAGTCCTTTGTAGCGCCCCGTCTCCTCCAGCAATCGGGCAAGGACGGTGGAGTCCGCAGGGGCTCCGCCGCCAACGTTGTCGCCCATATCGAGCAGGCCGACCGGCTTGGCGGCGTCAGCGATGGCCGCAAAGGCTTCTTCGGGCGGGATCAGGACGCCCCGAAAGAGTTCCCGGCGTTCGATGAGCCAGTCGGCCAGTTCCTGCGCGAGGGCGGCGGCGCGTGCCGGATCGTTATCGGTGCTCACGACGAAAGCGGTGCCCATCTCGGGGACATCGGCGTAGGGAAATCCGAGCGTGATGCTCGCCGAGAGCACCCCCGGAAGCTGACGGACGCGCTCCAGTTCGCGCCGGACGGTGAGCATCGGCTCGGAGCCGGTATGCTGCCGCTCAATGTTGATCGCGATGGGCGGATAGGCTCCGGCGCATACGGGGAAGATTTCTCCGCGCAAGGTACGAGCCATCAGCCGCGCGGCTTCTTCGCCACGCGCCCGTTGATCGAGGTGCGGGTTCTGCTCATACGCGATGATGGTGTTTACGGCAGCGGCCATGGCGGGCGTGAAGTTCGCATGCGGGTCCATGGTGGAGATGACCGGAATCGCCGAGCCTACCTGCTCGCGTAGTCGGGCCAGCCACCAGCCATCCATGTCGTGGCGCGACGCGTTGACGCCCGCGCCATGCGGAGCCGCAAGGACGCCGTCGATCGGTCCGGCCTGCTTCAAGCCTTCACTGGCAAGGCCCCATAGGGTATCAAGCGCTTCGTCGCTGACCTTCCCCCACGGCGAGGTAATCGCGTAGAGGATCGGCACGGCTTCGATCCCCTCCTCTTCCAGAATATGAAGGAAGCCACTGATTTCATGATGCTTCCCCAGGAGGTGATCGATCACTTTCTGCCCCTGAAGGAGCGTGGAGTTGCGAAAGTGATCGAGAGTGGTGGGGGTCGGGATGAAAGTGTTGCTCTCATGGGATATCCCGATGATGGCAACCCGCTTGGAAGATTTGGGAGACTGGCTCATAGTGAATGGCAAGGACCGATGGAACCGCCGGCGACGAACCGGCGGGGAAACATTTCGCGGGTTTGCGCGCGCTCAGGGTGATCCAGAGCATCGGCGAGCTTTTCCACCACCCGCAGCGCGACGCCCGGCTGCTGCTCAAGGTAGGTAAGCGATGGAGCGGCCACGCAGGTGCGACCGCTGCCGAAGCTGACGATGCTGATCTGCCCCGGGATGCTGAGCCCTGCCTTGTGACAGGCTTCGTAGGTCTCCTGAGCCTGAAAGACACTCCCGAGCAGCAGTGCTGTGGGACCGCGCTTCAGGAGCCCCGGTAACGTAAGAAACTCCCCTTTCCTGCGGTATTGGGTCGCGGCGATGCCGATATTCTCCGCGCCTTTTGTGATGACCGTCGCTTCGTATGCGGTCCGCAGATGGGTCGAGAAGGTGTCGCTGTAAGAGCCGTCAATCACCAATCCGTAGCGGCGATGCCCCAGCTCGGACATCCGGTTGACAAAAAGCCTTACGCCGTGGCTGAAATCCGGCTCGCACGACATCCACGGATCATCCCCCAGCACAAAGCGCCCGAGCATGACCATGGGTATCCCGAGCTTGCGGAGATGCTGATGCGCGTCGGGGGTGTAATCGCCGCTGACGATGATGCCATCGACGCCTCCGTTCTTCAACAGGGGCGGGATAACGCCCTCCTCCAGATCGCGCATGGGGCAGGTAACGAAAATCGGCCGCCAGTGGCGCTCTGCGACGTAGGCGGCAATCTGCTGAAAGGTCGGGGCGTAGCGGGGATCTTCAAAATCCCGGCTGACGAGCAGAAAAGCGACATCACGCGTCTCTGCGCTCTGGCCGCTCTGCTTTTTCCGCCGACGCGCAATCGCTCCCGGCGGGCGAAGCGGAGCACGATAGCCAAGCGCCTCCTTTGCCTCCCATACCCTCTGCTTGGTCTCGATGCTGATGGAGCCATGATCCCGCAGCGCAAGCGACGCAGTGGAGATGGAAATGCCGAGGTGACGGGCGATGTCTTTGAGCGTGGCCATCTCCCACGGAGGTTAGTCAATCACGTTTAGGACGTCAATATTTACTAAAATTTTTTTAACTCCAAAGCAAAATCATCACACCGGATACCGCAATCATTCCTCCAAAAATGGAAATAAGCGGAGGATGATCCCGATTAATCAGCCACGAAAGCGGGATCACCAGCAGCGGCGAAAGCGCCACGATGGAGAGGACGATCGCGGTGGGAGAATTTTGCAAAGCCCACTGGAAACAGGCGACGCCGAAGATCATACCGCAGAAGGCGTTCACCACCACCCACGGCATCGCCTTCTTCAATCGTCCGCGTTTCTCCTCCGGAGGCAGTACCGCCGCGTTGCGCTTGGCAACAGAGTGGATCAGATAATAGATCACCGCCATGACAAGCACCGCGCCGCAAATGCGCTGAAACGCAGCGGTCATCCCGTCGATCCCGATCCCGGCGGCCTGATTGACTTCAAAAGCTTTCCGCGTGAGCACCGCGCCGACCGCCTGCGAAAAAGCCGCCATGATGGAGAGCGCCACTCCGACGACAACCAGACGACGCATCTGACGCGCATCAAGCGTAGCCACACGGCCCGGCACCGCAGCGCCCGGCAGCAGCGACAATCCGCTGCCCGCCAGAATCACCGCCGCGCCGAGCATCTGCTGACCGCTCAGCTCCGTCCCCATCCAGATCCACTCCACCAACGCGGCAAACGGCGTGCAGAGGCACTGCACCAGCAGCGCGGTAAGGCGCGGTCCAAGACGAGGCAGCGCGTAGAAGGTGGCGCAGTCGCCAATCCCAATCCCGATCGCCCCGCTCAGAAGAAAGAGCGCAAATCCCCCACCCTGCACCCCCTGCCCCAGTAGCATGGCGTAAAGCGAGAGCACAAAAATGGCGATCAGCAGGCGATAGAAATGCGCCGACGCCCCACCAAGCAGACCGCTGGAACGCCCGGCGCTGACCGTGGAGCAGGAGAAGAAAAACGCCG
>JBEBWR010000331.1:0-3603 GCA_040392045.1 Chthoniobacter flavus
AAAAACTTCAAGGCCCTGCGGGCCACCACTCCCTGGCTGCGGGAAGCCCCCTCCACCTACATCCGGCGACACGTCCGGCTCACCACCCAGCCCGTTGAGGAACCGGCCAACCCGGCGCACGCCGTGCAGATGATGGAGATGATCGCTGCGGATGAAACCCTCTGCTTCTCCAGCGACTATCCGCACTGGGACTTTGACGATCCTTTCCGCGCCTTCCCGAGCCGTCTCCCGGCGGAGACCATCGAACGCATCCTCTGGGGGAACGCCTGGGATCTCTACGAACCCAAGCTGGCTCCGCTACATCAGGCCCGCTTTGCCGGGGAGGTGGCGCTGTGAATCACCGCTGCCCCGGAATGATCGACGCCGCCTTTGACGCGGCGCACCACCCTGTCGAGCCCGGCCCCGGAAAGCGCGGGCGGCTGCGCGTCGGCCCGGCCGAAACCGTCGTCGCCGGAAAATGCA
The DNA here is from genome assembly GCA_040392045.1 of Chthoniobacter flavus. Taxonomy (GTDB): domain Bacteria; phylum Verrucomicrobiota; class Verrucomicrobiia; order Chthoniobacterales; family Chthoniobacteraceae; genus DATMFV01. The sequence goes on from JBEBWR010000331.1 coordinate 463, forward strand.
CCATCGTGGAGGACGGCAAGCTTTCCATCGGCGTCTACCGGATCGACGACGCGTTCTACGCCATTCGCAACAGTTGCCCGCATCAGGGCGCGCCGCTCTGTCAGGGGCGCGTGATGGGTACGCACGCCCCCGGAGAGGTTCACCACTACACTCCCGATCTGGAGGGCCGCGTGCAGCGCTGCCCCTGGCATGGCTGGGAATTCGACATCCCGAGCGGCAAGGGGCTCTACGATAGCCGCGCCCGGATCAAGACCTACCGCTGCGTCGTGGACGACGATGGCGTCCTCTGGGTGGAGGTGTAACCCCGCTTATAGCTCTGCCGCATCCATCGCGCCCTGCCGGTACGCGGTGGGGGAGCAGCCCTGAGCGCGGCGGAACCACGCGGAGAAATCGGCGATGCTGCGAAAGCCCAACTCGCTGGCGATCACCTTTACGGGAATCGCGGAATGCCCGAGCTGACGTCGCGCGTAGTCCTGCCGTCGTCCCGCGAAATACTTCGCAGGGCTGATCCCCATACTCTGCTGAAAGAGCCGCTGGAGGTGGTCCGCCGTCAGGCCGGTGGGTCGGGCGATATGCCCGGAGTCGAGGGCGAGATCGAGCGGCCATCCGTCGAGACGGCGCAAGGTTTGCAGGATACGCTCGTCGATCTGCCCGATCCGGGAGGGAATCAGGCCGCGCGCTTCCATCTCGGCAAAGAGCGCCAGCAGGAATGCGGAGCCGTGATGCTGAAAGGTGAAGTACTCCAGAAGCGACACCGGCGTCCCGCGAGTGGCAAAAGGATCGTTGGGCAGCACTTCGCGGGCGTAGCGGAGTAGTTCCCGCGCACGCTGCTCCAGCCCGGGAGCCTCCGACGCCGGGAAAGCGAGCGGCACCCCTTCGTCAAAGAGCAGGCGTCCATCGGGCCATTTCGCCTGAAACTGAATGGAGATAATCCGCGCATCCGGCGTGAAAAGCTGATGGCGCGGACCGGGGTGCGCAACGACCCACTCCCCCGCCCTGCCGTGGACAACGCGGTCGCGGTGCTCCACGCGGACTTCCCCCTCCAGCATCAGCCACACGAAGTAATTCCCCACCGAGGTAGAACGCATATCACGTCCGACCTTCGGCACTTCGCTCTCGTAGATGTGGAGGATCACGGGCCGCAAGCTCGGCCAGTCCTCCATGCGTGCTTTGAGTTTCATGGGGAGGTAAAAAACGGAGCTTGCCACAGCGGGGGGAGCAGAGCGACTTTTTCGTGCACCAATGACTTCGCTCCCCCCGGCCGCATCCATTGCCCCCTATCGCCCTCCGGCGTGGCTGCTTTTCGCGCACTACTGGATGCCGGTAGCCTCCGGGTGGTCGGCGGCAGCGGTAATACAGCAGAGCAACGGGATGCCATTCTCTCTGGCCGGGCTGACCTTCTTTCTTGCCAGCATCACGGCGGCGTATGGCTGGGACCGTGTCTGGGAACGCCCCGAGGGGGAGAGCCGCTGGGTGCGCCCGGTGATCTGGGCCGTCACGCTGGCGGCGGTGGTCGCCGGAGGGCTGGCGCTCACGCGTATGGCGATGGCGGCGATGGAGATGTCGGCCCTGCTGGCTGCCGTGACCATCGGCTATCCTTGGCTCAAGCGGCTGCCGCTGATGAAGAATCTGCTGGTGTCGCTCGTCTGGGTGATGGCGGCGACGTTCTTCCCCTTTATCCCGGAACATGGGGCGCTCGGGTGGTGGTTTGAAAACTGGCTTTCGTGGAACGCCACGATCCCGCTCTTTATCCTTTGGGTGGCGGCGTGTCTGCTCTGCGATCTTAAAGACGAGGAGGAGGACCGCGCCGGAGGCGTACGGAGTATTCCCGCGCTTTATGGAACGCGCCGGGCGTGCTTCATCGCGGCGGCGCTAACGCTCTGCGCCGGAGGGATTGCCGTAGCGGCAGGGCGACCGGGGCTGGTGCTGGCCTGCCTCGTGATGCTGGCGCTCACCTGCTGCCCCGCGCTGCTGAAGCGACCGGCGCTCGGGCCGCTGCTCGTGGATACCACGCTCGCCATTCCCGGCGCGCTGGTGTTCCTCCTCTAACGCCTCCTATAGCCAGAGCGTCATCAGGTCGCGGTGATCGTCCTGAAATCCCGCCTTGGCGTAGAGAGCTTTGGCAGCGGGATTGTGATGGTGCACTTCCAGCCGGAGCGCCTTGATCCCTCGCAACACGGCGTAGGCTTTGGCTAATTCCATCGCCGCCTTCCCCAGCCCGCGGCCCCGCATCGGCGGCTGAAGGTAGAGCTCATCAAGCAGGATGTACGGGCCGCCATGCTCCAGCGTAAAGCCGACGATGAGCACCATAAAGCCATGCGCGTCGGCATCGCTAAAGAGAAGCACCTGCCCAAGTTCCGAACGCTGAAGCAGCGCCTTCAATGCCTGTTCCGCTCGAGCGGCCTCAAAGATCAGCCCCTCCTCTTCATAGAACTCCCGCATGAGCGAGAGGACGAGCGGAAGGTCCTCGGGGGTGGCGATGCGGTGATTCATCTCAAGGGGCGCCCATCTTCCAAGCGATCAATGACGCCTAAAGGTGGAGTAATGGATCAGCCAATAGATAGCAATGATCGCCAGCGCACCCGCCACGCTACCCAGAAGAGAAACGCAAAATGCCACAACAGGCCAGCCGAACGGCCCAAAAAAGAGCGTCCCCACCCCCGCTTCACGGAGCCGTACAGCGTCCTGACGAATACCGATGGTGACAGCGAGGGTCAGCACAATTTTTGCAGCGGTCGTCAGCACCAAAACCCCTGTAAGATAGGAACTACCGAAATCGGCAAATGCCAAAGGCTGGGAGAAGGAAGCGCTCATCTGCGCAAGGGAACTTTGGGAGGAAACGAGGGGATACATGTTCGTTGGGGGGGGGAAGAAGCCTTGGGGGAAACGAGCGCCACCCCGCAGAGTGACGCTCGCAGTTAAACAACGACTCTACTACGAAGCGTAGTGAAAAGTCACCGGCTTTTCGATGTCCGGGTGCAGGCTCTGGTGCGCCGGGCAGGTCAGCGCGGCGCGCTCCAGGGGCTCGCTCTTCTCCACTCCGGCGGGGAGGTAGATGTCCACGGGCAGACGGGCGATGCGGCGCGGCCCTTCCTTGGTCATCTCCTTGATGACTTCGATGCGCATCCCGCGCAGGTCGAT
>JBEBWR010000332.1:0-3603 GCA_040392045.1 Chthoniobacter flavus
ACAAACACTCCTCGTAAGCGACCTGCTGACTCTTTCGATCTATGGGGTGCCCGGACCGCATGGTTTTAACCTCATTTTTTCCCGTTATGTGCGTCAGGACGTCATTCCGCGTCCGCTCGCGAAGTCGCAGGCAAATTTTACAATACCCGTTCTTCCTGACCGCCGCGGCTCATTAATGCTGGTACAGGCTCAAGGAATGTCAGGGCGTATCTTTCGTAGTCGACCAATCATAGCCGGCGCTGCCCCGGAGAAAAGCAAGACAGTGGTTTGGTCGGCGGTCGACGAAAAACCTGTGAAAGTCAGGACCTCCGTGCCTGATCTGAACTACCATTTCACCTCCGCACATGGCAGTGTCTTAACCACCGACGCGGGTCGTCCTTTCTTCGGAATTCTCGGCGGATACTCTCAACAGGCAACCGAGCGAGGAGGCGGAGAATCTGCGGATGGCACCCCATTTATCAGGCATTCCGACTATCCTGCAAATGCCTCGCTATCCGCCCCCACTTGGGAGCGCTCGGCGGAAGGGCGCGAGGTACTTCGGTTTGATGGTAAGGGGACTTACATTACATTGCCTCAAGGGGCGCTTCCCCGACTTTCAGGATTTGCAATCGATATGGAGATCAGGCCGGATCATGTTCGAGGTCGGCAAATTCTGATTGCCAACCGTAGCTACTATCCCGGCAGCCTGACTCTGCTGATCGACAAGGGGACGCTCAAGGCCCGCTTCTCCGGAGAGCGGGAGGCATCCCCCCTCTGCAACTCACGTTTGAGCGTCAAAGCGGGTGAGTGGAATCGTATTCAGGTATTCTACGACCAGACGCATCTTTGGTTCAAAGTGAATGGCGAAGTCTCGGAGCGGTTTCCTGTTTCCGGACCAGGAATGTACGATACCGTGACCTCCATTGGCGGATTTGGCAACGAGTGGTTTGCCGGAGCGATAGCCTCCCTAAGAATTCATCACGCACCGATCCTTCCCTAAAATATGATCACACCCTCCCTCCGCGCATTTTTGACCTTTGCGACTAGCGTTCTGCTCTTCAGCAGCCCCAGCTTTTCCAATGCTCAGGCATATGACCAATTGGCCAACTGGGATACCCTTCCCGAACGCAATGTTGGTCGAACCCCGCCCAATTGGATTAAGAACACCAGGTTCAGCGACGGCGAAGCCGTGCTAAAATCGATAGACGGAGAACGTCGGCTTTTCTTAAAGACCCCCGAAGCAGTTGAGCGCCCCTTTCATCTCTACTTCCGGGATTTATTTCCCGTACCGGATTCCGGCCATGTCACGGTAACCCTGGTTGCTTCGGGGCAGGGCAGTATCGGCGCATTCTGTTATTTGTATAATGATTCAGAGGTTTCTCTCGGGATCTCTCCAAAGAGCGGCGAAGGAATGCAAACCGTCGGAGGGGAGACGGACACAACCCTAACGTTTAGCGTGCACATCACCGCGGAAGGATACCGGAAAGGCATTCCCGCCTCGATGCGCTTCGCGCTGGTCGTCGCCCCCGGGTCGGAAATCATCGTAAAGTCGATTCAAACCAAGGCTGATTAATGAGCTATCGCTACATCCTCCGGTATCTGATCGACCCTCACTTCGAAGCCGAAGCACGGATCGAAGAACTGGTACATTTCTGCGTGAAAAGTCAGGTGGAGGAGGTCATGCTCTTCCTGGCCGCCGAAGAGTTGAGTGCCGGGTACCCGCTGGAGCAGGAATTGAGCGATTTCATCACCCTCGCGCAAAACCTGAAACACCGTCTGACAAGCGAAGGCATCGCGCTGAGTCTGAATCCCTGGGCCACGCTTTATCACAGCCCTCGTGGACGAGCGTTGAGAGAAGGGCAGAATTTCCGTCTGATGGTCGGGGAAAACGGCCGACAAAGCCCCATTTCTCCCTGCCCCCTTTGTCCCCAATGGCAGGAATACCTCGCCAGTACCTTCGCCCGTATGGTGGGCGGGATTGAGCCGGTCACGCTTTGGATCGAAGATGACTGGCGTCTGAGGAATCATGGAGGCATCCTCGGCTGGGGCGGGTGCTTCTGCGACGAACACTTGCGCAGATTCTCGGAGCAGGCAGGCCGGTCCGTCTCCCGCGAAGAGCTTCAGGACGCTATTTTTCGAGCCGGGCCGGTTCATCCCTATCGCAAACTCTGGCTTGATCTGTCGCGGGATAGCCTGCTGGAGCCCTTGCGCAAAGTAGTCTCCCGGATGAAAGATGCGTCACCATCTGTCCGGATCGGTCTCATGAGCGGGAATCCGGACCTTCATGCTGCTGAAGGACGCGACTGGCATCTTTTGCAGGAAGTGACCGCAGACGGCGCTCCTTTTATCGGGCGTCCCAGCATGAAACCCTATACCCAATATCATGCCCTTCCCACGCCACCCAGCCTTACGCGGTTAACGATAGCGCATCTGCATGGGGAAATCGAGATCTATCCTGAGCTGGAAAACTCTCCCCGATGCGGCGCTTACTCGAAGAGTCGGGCCTACTCGGCTTGGCAGATATTTCATAGCGCCCTGATTGGCAGTGCGGGAATCACCATCAATCATTATGATATGTTGGGTAATGGTATTTCTCTCGATCCGCATTTCGGGAAAATGCTGGCTGAGCTAAAGCCGCGTCTGAATCGCCTGAGGGAGCTGGAGATTGATGATCGCGTCTCCGGCGGTGTACGCGTCCTCTTTAGCCCCGAAATCGCCTATCATCGGCAGCTCTCCGCTTCCAATAGACGTATGGCGGATCTCTCTCAGATTACGACTTTATGGGCCGATAGCTGTGCCATCCTCGGGATGAGCTATCGCTTTGCCTCTACAGCGGGCGACCAGAGAGGACTGTATCTGGCCAATCAGCAAACGTTGCGCTGCCTTTCAGACGAAGCGATTCGTGACCTCCTGGGCTGTGGTGTAGTGCTGGATGCCGAGTCCGCCGCGATTCTTCTGGAGCGAGGGTTTGGAGAGCTGATTGGCCTTCATGGAGCTCAACCCCGGCGACTCGACGAGGAAGGCTACGCCTATGAGCAGATCGTCGCCGAACGGTTTTGCCGCTGCGGAGGATCTCCGGCGTTCCCCCGGATGTCTGCTCAGCGCTGTTCTCCCTCGCTTGCGGAGTTCGCGCCGGTTGATGGGGCCGAAATCCTGACGGAAGTGTTCACGGCGGATCATCAACGGCTCTGGCCCGGCGCAATTCTATTCCGCAATCGGCTCGGAGGTCGGATCTTGAGTATCACTTATCCATTGAATGGCGAGGGACAGTTCTTCATGGGCTTCTTCAACGTTTACCGGAGAGACCTGCTCCAGCGGGTTTTTGCCGAAATGGCACCGGATTCCGCATTTGCCGCGGTAACGAATGCTCCCATGCACGCCTATAGCACACCGGTTAAAGACGGAATACTTCTCGCCGCTCTAAACCCTACCGATGACAGTATGGATGAAGTGATCTGGCGGATGCCGGATCAGGACTTTTCACAGGGAAACTGGCAGGTGTTGAGCACAGAGGGAAATTGGCTTCCAATCACTGCCACGTCGCGCAAAGAGTCGGCGACGACTCTCCTGCTGGAATTTCCGGTAAAAGTGAAAGCATTGGATGGCGTATTCCTCCGGTTCACG
>JBEBWR010000333.1:0-3596 GCA_040392045.1 Chthoniobacter flavus
CCGAGAGCGACCATCACCTCAATGAGCGTCAGCCCGCTCCGGCCCTGTGATTTGCTACGGCGATGCATAGGTCCAGAGTGTGCCGATTACCCGATGATCGCGGAGCGCGTCGTGCGCCGTCACGGTGATTTTGAATAAATGGTGGAGCTGCTTCCCGCCGGAAATCCGGAGTTCCGCCGGACGAATCTCCCTGCGATAGCTCACGTGAAAGACATCCTCCGGCATCTCGGTCTCCCCCTCCACGGGCGGACTCGCCAACGCTTCATCCAGCAGGCTCTGGAGATTGAGCCGCATCGTCGTCAGGCGCTGCTGCTCATAGTCTGCGCTCAGCCCGGCATTGAGCACCTTTACCAGCCCGACCACCGCCACGATAAAGATCGAGAGCGCCAGCACCACCTCAAGCAGCATGAATCCCCGGTTCATCGGATGACAAATTCCTCCTCCTGATCCCAGCCCGTGACCGCGCTGTACTTTTGCAGGTAATACGAATCCCCCTTGCGGAACATCACCCGGATCGGCTCGCAAAGCCCCGAGGGCGGGAAATACCAGATATGCCGCTTCGGACGATGCCACTTCTCCTCCGGCCAGCTCGCCATTTCGAGCACGACATCGCCGGATAGCTCAAAGTCGGAGATCACTCCCTCCTTCCGCGAATCATCCAGCCGCTCAAGGTGAAACCCGTCCTGCCGGATCACAATCTGATAGGGCCGCTGCTCGGAGAGTGCGTTGCAGCGGGCTGTGATCGCCATCGCCTCCAGCTTCCGCGCGGGCGCTTTGAGCTGCTCTCCGAGGATCATGCTGGAAACCTCCGGGACAGCCGCGCCGACGATCAGAACAATGATCGCCAGCACCATGATGATCTCCAGAATCGTGAACGCACCACCCGCCGCTCTCTCCCTGATGGAAGCGGGCGGTAGCTGCTGGCGTTCTGGATTCCGGATCGGCATCACGAGGTTACCAGTTGCCGATGTTCTTTTCGTCGGCGGTTTTGTTTGGCCCGAGCGACCAGAGATCAAAGCTCTCGGGATTATGCTTCCCTGGCTTGAGGTATTGATACTCGCTTCCCCACGGGTCGATCAGCGCGTCGGACTTGAGTAGCTTGATCCAGTTGCGCGGCTTTGGAGGAGCGCTCGGCAGCTCCACCAGAGCATGCAAGCCCTGCGCGGAGGTCGGGAAGTCGAGATTCTGCATCTGATAGACTTTCAGCTGTGCGGTGATTGCCTCGATGTCGCTTTTCACGCGGGCGTTCTTCGCGACGTCGAGATTCCCCATGAGGTAGTAAATGCCGCCCGACATCAGGACCACGATGATCGAGAGCACGAGCATGATTTCAACAAGGGTGTATGCCTTCCGGCGGTGGAGGGAATGGAGTGGTTTCATATAAAAGCTAGCGATTGGAAGTTACTGCCCGCGCAGACCGGATACGGCCTGAAAGATGCCGCCCATCATCGAGTAGGCGACGACGCCGACAACTCCCGCCATGACGACAATCACGGCGGGCTGGATCATACTGGTGAGCGCGGAGATGGCGACGTTGAGCTCCTTGTCGTAGCGCGCCCCCGCCTTTTCCAGAGCCATCGGCAGGTCGCCGGTCTGCTCTCCGACGATGATCATATCGACAAACACCGATGGGAAAGCTTTCGTACGGGCCACCGCCCGCGAGAGCGAGCTGCCTTCGCCCACATCGTTCGTAATGCGGTGGAGCAGCGCTTGAAGGTAGACATTAGGCGTGGCGGCATGGGTCAGCTTCAGCGCCCCGTAGAGCGCGATGCCGTTGGAAGTCAGCGTTGCCAGCGTTTGCGCCAGTTGAGCGAGGAATTTGGCCCGCAGCACCGGACCCACCAGCGGAATGCGCAGCTGGAAATCATCCCACCAGACCCGCCCTCTGGGGCTGCGGATCAATGCGCGAAATCCCAACGCCGCCGCGATCGCCAGCAGAATCAGCAGCCACCAGTAGGCCCCCATGAACTGACTGGCGCTAATGAGGAGCGCCGTCGCCAGCGGCATCTTGTCTCCCGTCGTCCCCAGCAGACTGCCAAGCTGGGGCACAAGGTAGCTGACAAACAGGATAATGAGCACCAGCCCCGCGAATCCGATAAAGGCAGGGTAGACCAGCGCGGCGACCACCTTGCTCTTCAACTCCGCCACCAGCTTCTGATACTCCAGCGTCCGCTTCAGAATGGCATGAAGCGCGCCCCCTTGCTCTCCCGCCGCGACGAGGTTGCAGAACAGCTCGCCGAAGCTGCCCGACGCCCTGCGCATGGCCACCGAAAAGCCCACGCCCTCGCGCACTTCGTTGCGGAGATACGCGGCCACGCTCTTGAGCGAGGAGGCATCCTGACGGTTCGCCATGACACGAAGCGCCTGCTCAAGCTGAAGCCCCGCTTCCAGCAGATCGCTCAGTTCTTCCGTAAAGTGCATCACCTCTTTGGCGCTCAGGCGAAATCCGCCTTGAGGCAGCGCTGCGGTGGACTCCGGAGCGCCCGCGACGGGTGATACCTCGGGCCCCTTCGCGCTCTTGAGCTTCAGCCATAGCGGCTGGAGCCGGTCGCGCTCCAGCTTGTCGCAAGCCTCGGCGCGGGAACGGGCCTCTACCTCGCCGTGTGTCCGCCCGCCGCCCCGCTGCACCGCTTCATAGGAGTACGCGGGCATCAGTGTGAGCCCTCCTCTGCCGTGACACGCAGCACTTCTTCAAGAGTGGTCACTCCCTCCAATACCCGGCCCCATCCGTTCTCGCGCAAGTACTGCATCCCCTCCTCCACCGCCGCCGCCTGCAAGTCGGTCTGGGAATGATTCTTCGCGATCATCTCCTGCATTCGGGGGGAAACCATGCAAATCTCAAAAATCGCCGTGCGCCCCTGATACCCCGTCTGGCGACACGCGTCGCACCCCTCAGCTTTGTAGATCGTCCGATCCGGCGGCAGAACAAAGCCGAGCTGCTCCAGATACTCCGGGGGGTAGTGCGCCTCTGTCCGGCATTCATCACAGAGCCGCCGCACCAGCCGCTGCGCGATAAAAGCGCGAACGGCGGTAGAGACCAGAAACGGCTCGATCCCCATATCGATCAGACGCGTGATCCCGCCAATGGCGTCATTCGTATGCAGCGTACTGAAGACGAGATGCCCTGTCAGCGCCGCTCGAATCGCGATCTCCGCCGTCTCCAGATCGCGCATCTCGCCGATCATCACCACATTGGGATCGCCGCGAAGAATCGCCCGCAGTCCACGGGCGAAGGTCAGATCAATCTCCGGACGCACGGCGATCTGCAATACCCCCGGGAGCTTGTTCTCCACCGGGTCTTCAATCGTCACGATCCGCCGCGCCTCGGTATTCAGCGCAGTGAGGAAGGTGTAGAGCGAAGTCGACTTTCCGCTTCCCGTCGGCCCGGTGATGAGCACGATGCCGTTCGGCTTCGTCAACAGCTTGTCCACCTGCGCGCGGTTCTCCCCACTGATCCCGAGCCGCTCAAAGGTAAACCGCTGCTGCCCGAGCAGACGGAGGCTGACATTCTCGCCCGTTACCGTCGGGATCGTGGCGACGCGCACATCAATCGGCTGCCCTTCAAACTCCAGCGCGATGCGACCGTCCTGAGGCAG
>JBEBWR010000334.1:0-3583 GCA_040392045.1 Chthoniobacter flavus
ACTCCATGAAAAAGACGTATCAGTTCCCCAGCCACGCCGGGCAGCTCGCTTCGGTGCGCACGTTTGTTCGCCAGTTTCTGGACAGCCTGCCCAGTATCGACGTTCAGGAGGCGGAGCTGTTGGTTCTTGGCGTGGACGAGGCCTGTAGCAATATCATCCGTCACGCTTACGACGAATCCGGCGAAGGTCAGCCGATCATCCTCTGCTGCGAGCGGAGCGAGGAGGCGATCTGCTTCAAGCTGCGCGATTTTGGCAAAACCGTGGACCGCAGCCGTCTCGCCGGGCGCTCGCTGGAGCAGGTCCGGCCGGGCGGACTGGGCATCTTTCTGATGCGTCACGCGTTTGATGAGGTCGACTACCTCCCGCAGGAAGTCGGCACCGAGCTGGTCATGACCAAGCGCGTTATCCTCGGCTGTCCGCCCACCACGGTTTGACCGGCTATTCCGGTTGATTCTCCGGTTTGATAAAGCGGAGCGTCCCCCAATGCTTGAAGTCGTGAAACGTCGGGCTGGGCTCCTCTGACGTGGTGGAAAGTTCGCCCCCCTGTACTTCGTGATAAACGGAATAGTTGTACCGCGAAACGAGAATCTGCCATGCGGGAGCGTCCACGTCGATCACGGCACCTCCGGCGGCCAATGCCTTTCGCGGGACGGCCATTTCCAGCGTCCATCCTTTGTCCTTGTCGGAATCATCGTTGAGGGTTCCGTGTACCTCGGCGGCGACTTTCATCCCCATCCCGGTGATCAGCGAGCCGGGAAGCCCGGTGCGGCCCCGGCTGTGGTAGAAAAAAGTGGTCTGCCGCCCGTTCGGCACTCCATACAGCTCCCAGTAATGCCGCTTCCCCGGAGGGCGAAGAAAAAGCTCCAGCACATCTCCCGAGCGGTAGTGATGGGCGTTGTCCTCATCCACCTCCGCGACCACATCGGAGTCGTCCAGCTCCGCCGCAAGGTAGAGGTAGTCGTCATCCCAAGCGAGCTGCACCTTCGCCCCCTCCGTCAGTTGCGCCGTATCCCGGTCCGGGTCCGTAGGCCGCACGGCGAGATACATCGGGTAGGCCTTTGCCTGCTTCCAGACCGGTTCATCGAGCTTCCCGTCGATCTTCACGGGCGTCCCGGTGTAGAGCGCCAGATGCTCGGTTTTCGCGGGAGCGGCAATCAGCGGAGTCGCCGTGAGACAGATCAGAGGAAGGAGGAGCGTGCGTTGCATAGAGGGAAGGGTGGAAGGTTTAGCAGACGAGCCGCTGGATGGTTTCTTCAAGATTGCCGATGCTGATCGGCTTGGTGAGATGCTCGGCAAATCCGGCGTCGCGGCTTCGCCGGACATCGTCTTCCATGCCGAAGCCGCTCATGGCGATGCCCGGGCGGTCGAACCCGCGCTGGCGTAGCGTCTGGATCAGCTCCAGTCCGCCGCCGTCGGGCAGGCCGATATCGCTGAGCAGGAGATCATAACCGGAGCCGTCGCCCGCAAGGGTGAGCGCAGCGTTCATGCAGTCGGCATGATCCACCTGATAGCCGCGCCGGATGAGGATCTTCTTGAGCAGCGCGCCGGTGTCGGGATTGTCCTCCACGAGGAGAATCTTCAGCGTGACCTTCGCGGCAGGCTTGTCGGCGACAGGAGCCGGGCGGGCCTTCTCCACGGCGCTCTCCTCCACGGGCGGTAGCTTGATGATAAAAGTGGTCCCCTGATTCACGCCCGGGCTGGTGGCGCGGATGGCCCCGCCGTGGGCTTCCACAAGGTTTCGCGTGATGGCAAGCCCGAGACCGAGGCCGCCGAACTGACGGGTACGGCTCCGCTCGCCCTGCTCGAAGGCGTTGAAGATCTTTTCCTGTAGCTCGGGGGCCACGCCGATACCGCTGTCGGCCACTTCGATGATGAGCTGCCCCTCCTCATTACGCGAGCGGAACTCAATCGTCCCGCCTTTCTCCGTAAACTTGACGGCGTTCTTGATCAGGTTCCAGAAGACCTGCTGGAGCCGCGCGGGGTCGGCGTCGATATGATGCTGCGTGGCCGCGAGATTCAGGGAGAGACAAAGCTCTTTGAGCTGAATATCGCTCCGGCAGATTTCAATGGCGCTCAGGAGGAGGGCGTGCGTATCGGTGACGCTCTTTTGCAGCTCCAGCTTGCCGCGCTGAATGCGGGTGAGGTCGAGGAGATCGTCAATGAGCCGCGCTTCCAGCTCGATATTCCGCTGAGTCATCGACATGACGGCGCGGGCGTTCTCGGGCAGATGCGGATCGTTTTGCAGCTCCTCCACAGCGAGGAGAACGGGGGTGAGCGGTGTGCGCAGCTCGTGACTGAGAACGGCGAGGAACTGGTCCTTCGCCGCGTTGGCGTTCTCGGCTTCCTCCTTCGTCTCGGTAATCTCGGCGAGCAGACGGCTGTTATCGAGCGCGAGCGCGGTGCGCCGGGCCACTTCCTCGGCCAGCGAAAGATCGCGCGGGACAAAGCGCCGACCCGACTCCAGCGAGGAGAAGGTGATGACGCCGAGGGTCCGCCGATGCCCGCGGAGAGGAACGCTCATGGAGGAGCGGATGCCCAGCTCGCGCAGCAGCTCGTAGTGATGATGATCGACCGCCATCGTGCGCAGCAGCCCTTCGTCCAGCTCGGGAGAAAGCTCTGCGAGGCCGGTGCGGATGACATTGTCGATGCCCCGGGCCTGCCTCGGAGCATGCGGGTAGAGCCGCTCGATCTCCACCATCTGCTCCACCTTCTTGGGGTCCATGTGCGACACGGCGGCGAGCTGAAGCGTATCGCCGCTGGCGAGGTGCACAGTGCAGAGATCGGCGATTTTCGGTACCGCCAGCTCGGCCACGTTCTGGAGCGTGCTGGCTTCCTCAAGACTGGCGGAGAGGATGGTGCTGGCGTCGGCGAGGAAGCGCATCGTCTCTTCGGCGCGCTTCTGGTCGTCGATGTCCGTGCAGGTGCCAAACCAGCGGTCAATCCGCCCATCGCGATCGCGAACCGGAAGGGCGCGGATGAGATGCCAGCGCGAGGAACCGTCGCGGCGGTTGATCCGCGCTTCGACTTCAAAGCGCCTCCCGGAAGCAATGGACGACTGCCATTCCTCGGCCGCGCGCGGGGAGTCGCCCGGATGAAACGCACTGAGCCAGAGCCGCCCTCGCGACTGATCCAGATCGCGGCCCGTGTACTCGATCCACCGCTGGTTGAAGAACTCCACCTCGCCATCCGCCCGGGAGGTCCAGACGATCTGCGGGATGGCCTCGGCGAGCGAAGAGTAAAGGCGGGCGGCTTCCCGGCGCATCTCCTCCACGCGGCGACGCTCGGTCACGTCGCGAAAGACGATGACGCTGCCGATGGTCCCCACGCGGGCGTCCACAATCGGCGCGGCCTTGTCCTCCACGGGAATCCGCGCTCCGTCGCGTCGCAGCAGCGTCGCGGACTCGGCATGCCCGGCGATGGCTCCCGTGATGAGTACCTGCTGCACGGGGCTCGGCAACGGATCGCCCGTGGTGACATCGTGCAGGCGGAAAACCTCCTCGGCGGGTTGCCCCACGGCCTCCTGACTGCTGAACCCGGTGAGCTTTTCGGCCACGGGATTGAGGAACTGCACGCGCCCGGTGCC
>JBEBWR010000335.1:0-3563 GCA_040392045.1 Chthoniobacter flavus
CCAAGGTAAGGGAAATTCCCCATAAACCGGGGGTCTACGTGATGCGCGACCGGCTCCGCCGGGTGATCTACGTGGGCAAGGCGCGCGATCTGAAGAAGCGGGTCAGCCAGTATTTCGTGGCTTCGCGCCTCCGTACGGCGGATCAGAAGACCCGGGCGCTGATCGACAGTGTCTGGGATCTGGAGTGGCACACGGTTCGCAGCGAGCCGGAGGCGCTGCTGCTGGAGGGGAAGCTGATCAAGGAGTTCAAGCCGAAGTACAATGTGGCTTTCCGCGATGATAAGCGCTTTCTGATGGTGAAGGTGGACATGGCGGAGGAGTGGCCCCGCTTCCGGTTCACCCGCTTTCGCCGCGATGATAATGCCCGCTATTTCGGCCCCTACGTGAATTCGACCGCGGCGCGGCAGACGCTGCACTTTATGCGGAAGAAGTTCGGGGTGCTGACGTTCGGTCGCGGGACGCCGACGGAGAAGGAACTGAAGTCGTCCGCTTTTCAGGTTTTGAGCCGTCTGACGGCTTTTTCCCCGGAGGGCTATCGGCAGCGGGTGGAGGAGGCGTGTGAGTTTCTCGCGGGGCAATCGCGCGATCTGCTCACGGAGATTGAGGAGGAGATGCGGAAGGCGGCGGAGAAGCTCGATTTCGAACGGGCGGCGGATCTGCGCAATATGCTCGATCATCTCCGGGCGACGACTTCGCCGCTGCGTACCCGCTTTGCCCGACCCGGTCTCCCCCGGGCGGTGGCCGATCCGCTGGGCGACGTGCGGGCGCTTCAGGATGCGCTGGGGCTTCCCGAGCCGCCCTCGGTGATGGAGTGCTTTGATATTTCGAATATTTCGACGACGCATGTGGTGGCTTCCATGGTGCGCTTCCGTGATGGGCTGCCGGATCGGGGAAATTATCGGCGCTTCCGGATTCGTACAGTGGAGGGGCAGAACGATTTTGCGAGTATGGCGGAGGTGGTGCGCCGTCGCTATGCGCGGATTCTGGCGGGAGCTTCTGAGGCGGCGCAGTCCGCGCCTGCGGATGATATTGATCATTCTCCGGAGTATAATCAGGAGCCGCCGCTGGAGGCGGCCCGCCGTACGGTGGCGGCGGTGGGCGAGGGTTCCATGCTGCGCCTGCCGGATCTGGTGATTGTGGATGGCGGTAAGGGTCAGCTTTCTTCGGCCTGCAAGGAGCTTCAACGCCTCGGTCTCCACGAGCTTCCGATTATCGGGCTGGCGAAGGAGTTTGAGGAGATTCATCGTCCGGGTCGTCCTCTGCCGCTTCGATTGCCGGAGGATTCGGGGGCGCTGAAGCTGCTCCAGCGGATCCGCGATGAGGCGCACCGCTTTGCAAACGGTTATCATCAGCTTCTGATGAAGCGCCGCATTGCGGAGAGTATTCTCGATGACTGCCCGGGGATCAGCTCAAACCGCAAGGAGACGCTGCTGAAGAAATTCGGCTCGGTCGCCCGTCTCCGCAAGACGCCGGTGGAAGCGATCGCCGCGACTCCGGGCATCGGCCCCAAACTCGCCGCCCAACTGGTGGACTACCTCCAACAACGCCAATCCTAGGCCACTGCGTAGCTTTTTTCGCGCTCCCGCGCGGGCCGGGCGCTGCCCGGCTCTTTGGAATGGGTCCGGTAAGGTAAAAAAGGAGGGAGTGTTGCTTAATATCCAAATAACAACACACAATCAGTCGTTATTTAGATATGAATTCCGTCAAAATAACCTTGATCTGATTGTCTTTTTGGATCATAAATTCCATTCCAGATGCGCACTCCCCCCATGCTTTCCGTCTTTCCTTGCTCCGTAAACCGCACCCACAGCAGACGCGGCGTGACGCTGGTGGAACTGATTGTGGCCGTGGTGGTGGTCGGCGCGATTTTTTCCCTTCTGATGCCGGCCGTGATGAAAATGCGGCTCTCCTCCCAGAATGCGAAGTGTGTCTCCCAACTCCGACAGATCGGGCCTGCCGCACTCTCCTACGCCGGTGACCGGAGGGGCGTTTTTGAGAGTGTAATGGGCGGGAAGGTGGCCAATGACTTCTGGCCCAATATGCTCTTCAAGCTCAATTATCTCCCTGATAAAGCGACTTTCCGCTGTCCCTCCGCCAAGGCGACGATTGACATCACGAACGTGGCCTGGATGTGGCACGCGTACGGGCTGAATATGGTGGAGGGGCCGTACTCCACGGTCACCAGTCCGAAGCACCGCCTGAAAGTGCGCGTGGTGGAGAACCCGGCAAGCTACCCTTTTATTATGGATAGCATCGGGAGCGCGGGCGGTTCGCAGACGTTCCGTATCGGCATTGGCAAGGAAGGGGCGGGACGCCATCACTTCGGAAAGGCCAATGTGCTCTTTCTCGACGGACACGTCCGCTCGCTTAATGCGGAGGAACTCAAAGACCTCGGTTTCGCTTCCTTCCAATAATCCCTCTCTCTTGCTTCTGATCATGCGCTCTTCCTTCCTCTCTTTTTTCACTGCCCTGATCGTTTCGGCCGGTTTTGCCGTGGCCGATGCGCCGCCGTTATCAGTAACGTGGGTGGAAACCGGCGGCTCTCCGCTTTCGCTGGATGCGGCGCTGGCCGCGGCGGAGAAGGAGGGAGCGTGGGTGCGCGATTTCGTCGCGCCTTTCTCGCTGGAGCCGACGCCCTATCCTACGGAGGCCTGTTTTCTCACGGACGGTAATGCGCTGCATCTGCTGGTGAAAGCCGGGGAACCGTCGGGCGAGCTGGTGGCGAAAGTGACGGAACGCAATGGTCCCGCTTTTCGCGACGATTCCATCGAGTTCTTTATTCGCGCGAACAAGGACGAAGCCTCTTACCTTCAGGTCATCTCCAACGTCATTGGAGCTGTTCAGGAGCGGGCGTATGCCCAGGGCGGCTTTGTCACGACCCGCGACTGGCGGGGCAATACCTCGGCACAGACGCGCAAGACGACCACGGGCTGGGAGATGCTCCTCTCCATCCCTCATGCCAGCCTGAAGATTGATCCCGATATCAGCCGCTGGTATGTGCAGATCGCCCGGAACCGCCCGGCCCGTACCGGAAAGGTCTATGAAACGGCGACATGGCCGGCGGCCCCCAGAGGGCTACAGACTCCTTCCACCTTCGGCCCGATTGAACTCCCCGCTCGCTTTGAGCGCGCCCGCTATGGATGGACGGTGACGCCCGGGGAGAGCTTTATTTCCCGGGGAAAGTCGGGGTTTGAACTGGAGCGGAAGCTCAAGATCACGAACCAGACGGGCCGCTACCGCACCATTGAGGTGCGCTCCGTGGCGGGCGAGGCTTCCGGAAGCCTCGGCTTCGGGCTTGCGGATGGAACCACCCGGGAGGTGACCTCGAAGGTGCCTCTGGGCAAGCAGAGCCGGGTGCGGGGAATGGTGGAGCATTTCATTGTCCAGCCGGATGCTCCGGGGGAGACGCTCGCTTATTCCAACGCCGCTCTGGATCTGGATTACTCGCCTGCCCGCATTGTGCTGGATGTCCCGGGGTATCGCTCGGCGATCTTTGAATCGCAGAAGGTAAGCGCGGTGGAGGCCCGGCTGCTTCAGCAGGATCTGCAAACGCCGATCAGCGA
>JBEBWR010000336.1:0-3561 GCA_040392045.1 Chthoniobacter flavus
AGATGGGGTGACCGACGGGACTTGAACCCGCGACAGCCAGAACCACAATCTGGAGCTCTACCGACTGAGCTACGGCCACCATCTCCTTAGCGTTGAGGCGGTGGCGAATGCCACTCCTCCAACGGGAGCGGCACTATAGCCCGCTTTTCTAAAATGGAAAGCAGAATTTTTCGGCGAAGCCGCTTTTTCTCTACGCGCCCGGGAGGCGCTCGCCGGTGAGGCGCTCGTAGGCTTCGAGGTACTTCGCGCTGGTGCGGGCGATGATTTCCCCGGGAAGCTCGGGGGCGGGCGGCGTTTTATCCCAGTCGAGCGTCTCAAGGTAGTCGCGAACGAACTGCTTGTCGAAGCTCGGGGGGCTGATGCCGACGCGGTAGTCGGACGCGGGCCAGAAGCGCGAGGAGTCGGGCGTGAGGCATTCGTCAATCAGGATGACTTCGCCGTCGAGCAGGCCAAACTCAAATTTCGTATCCGCAAGGATCAGCCCCCGCTCCCGGGCGTAAGCGCTGCCTTCGCTGTAGATGCGCAGGGTCAGCTCGCGGATGCGCGTGGCGACGCGCTCGCCGACGAGCCGGACGCATTCGTCCCAGCCGATGTTCATGTCATGCCCGCTCTCGGCTTTGGTGGAGGGGGTGAAGATCGGCTCGGGGAGCTGGCTGGCGAGCTGTAGCCCGGAGGGAAGGGGGATGCCGCAGAGGGTGCCGTTCTCCTGATAGTCCTTCCAGCCGGACCCGGCGAGGTAGCCGCGCGCGACGCATTCGACGGGCAGCGGCTGCGCTTTCTTCACGATCATGGAGCGCCCGGAGAGCTGCTCGCGGAAGGGCTGGAGCACGGCGGGGAATCGGTCAAACTCCGTTTCCAGCACGTGATTCTCCACAAAGCCGAAGCGGCGAAACCAGAAGGTGGAGAGCTGCGAGAGGACTTCGCCTTTGTGCGGGATGGCGCTCGGCAGGATGCAGTCAAAGGCCGAGATGCGGTCGGTGGCGACGAAGAGGAGCGTGTCGCCGAGGTCGAAAATTTCCCGCACCTTGCCACTGCGGATTTTCGGGACGCCGGGCAGGTCACAATCGAGGAGTTGCATGAGGATGCACGGTAGCGGATTCGCGCCGGGAGAAAAGTCTGATTTCGCGTTTCACCTGCATGGCGCGACGGGTGTATCAATGAGGCTGATGGAAACGCCATTTTCGCCATTCACTTTCGAGGCCCCGGGGCGTCTGATTGATTTCATGCGGCAGGCGGGTCAGCCCGGGCTGATCAATCTTGCCGCCGGTGTGCCCGGGCTGGACGCGTTGCCGGTTCCCGCGCTGACGGAGGCGTTTCACCGCGCCGGGGAGCACGACGGACGCGAGCTATTCACCTACCATCGCCCCGAAGGCGATCCGGCGCTGCGCGAGTTGATCGCGGCCCGGCTGACGACCCGGGGCGTACCGGGGCTTTCGGGGGACGACGTGATCATGACAACGGGCTGCACTCAGGCGCTTCAGCTGATGCTCGCGGTGCTGGTGCAGCCGGGCGATATCGTAGCGTGCGAGGCTCCGGGGTACTACGGGCTGCTGGAGCTGATCGCGGCGATGGGGGCGCGGGTATTGCCGATCCCGGTCGGCTCGGAGGCGGGGATTGATCTGGAACAGACGCGGGAGTTGCTGCACCGATGGACGCCGAAGTGCTTTGTGATCTGCCCGCTACTCTCGAATCCCTCGGGAGCGAGCATGCCCCTTTCTGCGCGCAAGGAGCTGGTGGAGATCTGCCGGAGCGCGGGGGTACGCCTGCTGGAGGACGACATCTATGCGGAGCTGACCGACGGCGGCGCGCCGCCGCCCTGCCGCGCGTTTGACGACGGCTCAACGGTTTCCTTTGTCACGAGCTTTTCCAAAACCCTCGCGCCTGCCCTGCGCGCCGGATACTGCCTGCCGGGGACGCCGGAGCTGTACGAGGCCTATGCCACAAAGAAATGCCAGCAGGATCTCCACAGCTCGACGATCACGGAGGGAATACTGCGCGAGTTCCTCGCGGCGGACGGGTTTGACCCGCATCTCGACTGGCTGCGGCCCCGCTACGCGGCGCGGCGGGCGGTGGTAATGGAGGCGGTGCGCGAGCATTTACCGGCGGGATCGCGGCTGTTTACGCCGGAGGGCGGGTTCCTCCTCTGGGTGACGCTGCCGGAGGGGACGAACCTCCCCGCCCTTCGCGCGGCGGCGCTGGAGCGAGGAGTCGCCTTCGCGGCGGGGAATGTCTTTTACCCCTCTGCCGATCTTCCCGGGGCGACCCACTCGATCCGGCTGAACTGCGCGCGCGCTGAGGAAGCCGACCTTGCACGCGGGATTGCCATCATCGGCGAATTGCTCAAACGATGACCTTGCTCGTACTTGTCACTTTTCCCAACCGGGAGCTTGCCCGGGAAATTGCCCGGCGCTGCATTGAGGAGCGGCTGGCGGCGTGTGCGCACGTTCAGCCGGAGGTGGAATCGGTCTACCGCTGGCAGGGAAAGGTGGAGGAGGCGACGGAGACGCCCGTGGTTTTCAAAACCGGCGCGGCCCGCTATCCGGCGCTTGAAGCGCGGTTGAAGGAGCTGCACCCGTACGAGGTGCCGGAGGTGATCGCGCTCGATATCGCGGGCGGGCTGCCGGGTTATCTCGCGTGGGTGGCGGATGAAACGGCTCCGCTGCATTGACGACCGGGGCGGTTTGCGGCAAAGCTGCTCTCCATGCCTCCCGCTCGGCGTCCGAAGCTGCTGTTTATCGACGATATCCCGGAGTTCCTTCAGGAAATGGAGGCGCTGCTCTCGCCGACTTACCGCGTAACGACCGCCATCAGCCCGGTCGCCGGGGTGGAACTGGCCGCCCGGGACGGCTTTGACCTGATCATCACGACGCTGGTGATGGCGGAGCTGGATGGCTTTGAGGTGATCCGGCGTATCCGGGGGCAGGGGATCACGGCTCCGCTGATCATGATCACGCGTCACGGGACGGCGCAGACTGCCATTGAGGCGATCCGGCTGGGGGCGACCGATTATCTGACCAAGCCGGTGGAGCCAAGCGAGCTGCTGGCCCGGGCGCGGCGCGCCATCGCGGAAGAGACAGCGGAGAGCGCCGCCTTTCAAACGCGCTCTCCGGCGATGCTGGAGCTGCTGCGGCTGGTCCGGCGCGTGGCGGCTTCGGAGGCGCGGGTACTGATCACGGGCGAGACCGGGACGGGGAAGGAACTGATCGCCCGGATGCTCCATCAGCAAAGCCCGCGCAGCGAGGCGCCATTCGTGGCCGTGAACTGCGCGGCGATCCCCTCGGAGCTGATCGAGAGCGAGCTTTTTGGTCACGAGCAGGGAGCGTTCACCGGGGCGCACAAGCGGAGGATCGGCCGCTTTGAGGAAGCGGGCGGCGGTACGCTTTTTCTCGACGAGATCGGGGAGCTGGGGATCGCCATGCAGTCGAAGCTGCTCCGGGCGATTCAGGAGGGGGAGTTTCAGCGGGTGGGCGGTTCGCAGTTGATCCGGCCGGGAGCACGGATTGTGGCGGCGACGAATCGCGATCTGCGGACGGAGGTGCGCGAGGGGCGATTCCGCGAAGA
>JBEBWR010000337.1:0-3524 GCA_040392045.1 Chthoniobacter flavus
CAACCAATTGAAAATCAGGGTATTATATCAATCACTACAGATTCAAGCCATTGGCAGTTTTCTCGGAGCTTTGGTAAGATAAGGCTGCGATCACCGCCCCTGCCAACGCACCCGCTAATAAATGCCCAATTGACGATTTGAACGCGCCTCGGACCGGTCCCCCCGATACAAGGTCCGGATGCGGCCTTAACTCGACATCTCAAGAAGCTGTTTTATCTCATTGATGTCCACCGGCTTTACCAAATGTCGATCAAAGCCCGCCTCTCGCGAGCGGCGCAGATCCTCCTCCTGTCCGTATCCGGTGATGGCCACGAGCAGCGTGTGCTTCTCGTGTTCTTCCGCGCGAAGACGCCGGGCGACCTCGTACCCGTCCATACCCGGCAGTCCGATGTCCAGCAGTACCGCCGTGGGGTGAAACTCCTGTGCGCGGTCCAATGCGGAAAGACCGTCGAGGGCGATCTCCAGCTTGCACCCCGTGCGGCGGAGGAGCCTGCAGAGGGCTTCAGCAGCATCGACATTGTCGTCTACGACAAGGATTCGCTGCTCCTTGAAAACCGTCTGACGCGGCGGAGCTGCGGAGCTTGCCGTGGCCGCATGTCGCGGTTCGCCAACCGCCGCCAATTCGTTCGCCGCCGGAGCGGCTGCGGCAGGCAGGTGAATGGAGAAGGTGCTCCCTTTGCCAAGTCCGGCGCTCCATGCGCTCACCGTGCCGCCGTGCATCTCGGTAAGCTTCTTGACGATCGTCAGCCCCAATCCCAGTCCGCCCTCCGCCCGATCGAGACTGCGTTCGGCCTGAGTAAAGATCTCGAACATCTGCGGCAGTTTTTCCGAAGGAATGCCAACACCGTTATCGCGGACGGTAACGGTAATTTTCCGGGAAGGTTCTGACACGTCGTTCATCGTAGCCGTCACCGATATTTTCCCTCCCGGTTCGGTGTATTTGGCCGCATTGCTGAGCAGGTTTCCCACGATCTGCTGGAGCCGGGCCGGATCGGCTTCCACCCAAAGCTGATGCGGCGGACACTCCACGGAGAGTTCATGTCCGCGCTGGGCAATGAGCGATCGGGTGGCTTCCACAGCCTGCCTCACCGCGTCGCATATCTCTACCCGCTCCCGCCGCAGTTCCACCTTTCCCTGCGTAATGCGCGAAACATCCATCAGGTCATCCACCAGCCGGGCGAGCTGCGCACTCTGGCGATCCACTACGCCCTTGGCCCACTCAAAGGTTTCACCGTCCACCTGACAGAGCACCAGAGCGTTACGGATGGCCGCAAGCGGATTGCGCAGTTCATGGCCCAACATCGCGAGGAATTCACTTTTGTGCCGGTCGACCTCGCGCAGTTCATCCTCTGTGTTGCGCTGCTCCGTAACATCCGTATTCGTCCCGAACCACCGCAGCACCCGCCCCTGAGCATCGCGAATCGGGAGCGCCCGCGAAAGAAACCACCGGTAGCTCCCGTCCCGGCTTCGCAGCGGGTAAGTATCCTCCCACACTTTCCCCATGGCGATGTGCCACCGGAATTTTTCCCTTACCCGGACCATATGCGCCGGGTGTACAAATTCCAGCCAGCGCCAGCCCTGCATTTCCTCATGCGTCATCCCCGTGAAATCGAGCCATCGCTGGTTATTCCAGAAAGTCCATCCGTGTTCATCGGTCATCCAGGCAAGCTGAGCGATGTTATCAGCCAGCGTGCGGAAGTACTCGCCGCTCTCGCGCGCCGCCTCTTCGGCTTCTTTCAGCGCGGTGATATCCTGCGCCGTCCCCAGCACCCGCACCGCGCGGCGTTCCGCCCCCTCTCCCGCGAAGTCCGTCCGGCCGTTTACACGCATCCAGCATACGGCGCCATCGGGGTGAAGAATGCGGTGCACCGACTCGAAGTCCCCCGGCCCTTCCGGTGTGAGCGCCCGCTCGGCTTCCCCGACCACCCGCTCACGGTCCAAGGGATGGATCAGGGAGGAGATGCGCTCGAATGACACCTCCGCTTCTGACGACAAGCCCAGGATCGTATTCATCTCCGGCGACCAGTAATATTCGCCCGTCTTGAAATTGACATCGAAAATGCCCACCCCCCCCGCTTTGGCGGCCAAACGCAGACGCTCCTCAGCCTCCGCCAACGCCTCCTCCGCTCGGCGGCGTTGCTCAGCCTCCAAAGCCAGCGCCACTGTCGTGGCCAGTGAAGCGGCGAACTCCTGATCATCGGCACTCCAATGGCGGCCAGCTCCCGTATGCTCGTGGCAGATTACACCGGCATGCCTCCCGCCTACCCAGATCGGCACATCCAGCAGGGAACTGATCCCCAGTGATTCCAGATAACCATCCCAAAGCTCCGCAGTGGCCTCGTGCCTGCGGGCGTCGTCCGCCGGAATCGGGGCTCCCCGCGCCAGAGCCGCAAAATAATTCGGATACCGGCTACTATCGAGGCGGCCACCGCGCTCATGCTTGCGCTGGCTCCGCACATACAAGTCCTCGCACACGATGCCAAGCCGATCCATTGTGAAAAGCCAGACACTAACCCGCTCTACGTCAAGGGCTCCCGCCGCCGCCTCAGTGATCTGTCGAATGCGTCCTTCGAGACTCGCAGGCTGGGTCGTGGCGAGCGCCAGCACCGCCTCCTCCCGCCGCTGCATCCGGATTTCGTTGCGTTTGCGCTCCGTAATGTCCAACACCGCCCCGATGCCCCGCACAGGACGGCGCTCCGAGCCTTCCCCGATGAAGAGATACAACCCCCGAGTTTGAACCCACCGCACCGTGCCGTCCGGCCACAGGATGCGATGCTCAGAGGTAAAAGACCCCGGGCCAGCCGGGTCCCGGGCAGCGGCCATCTCTCGCTCCAGCACGGACCGATCTTCAGGGTGGATCAATGCCCATCCCCTCTCCCGCTGCACGTCCGCATCCGTCGCAACACCCAAAATCTCCCGCAACCGGGGCGACCAATGCACTTCCCCGGTATCGGAATTCCATTCCCAGGTGCCGAGATCCGAAATCTCTACCGCGAGGCGGGATCGTTCCTCTTCTTCGGCCAGCGCCATCTCCGCCTGTCGTCGTTGCGCAAGCGCATCATGCTTCTCCTGAATCTCTTTCGTGCGCGTCTCCGCGCTATACCGGGCCCGATGCAGTGCCTCCACCATCAGACATACCATTAGGTTCACAGCAACAAACGTCCCCATGAGCACCCACTGGAACAACAGCGGCATGTTGAACTTTCCGAAATCGCCAATGAAAAACACGCTGGTCGCCACAAGGCTGAGCGCGACAGCCAGCAGCCCCGGACCAAGGCCGCCCCACCACGCCGCCGCGATTACCGCAAAATAGAGCGTGGACATCGGGAGAGCCGTCCCGGCAAGAGATTGGACCGCCCAGCGAAGAGCCGTCATCGCTGTGACCGCGACCACCGCCATCGCATAGCGCTGCCAGACCGGGCCTCGCGTACTTGCCTTCATCCTTCATGACATCCAATGAGATGCCTCTGATTCATCTTATTATCGGTCCATCGGTCCCTTTTCAGCGCATTTTAGATCGACTT
>JBEBWR010000338.1:0-3516 GCA_040392045.1 Chthoniobacter flavus
CCGGGCGGCCCGCATCGCAGCGTCGAGCACCGTCTGCGCCTTCGCGTAATCGCCCTCCTCCGTATAAACCTGCCCCTTCAGCAGCAGAGCGGCGGCCGTAATGGGGTGCTGCGGATAGCGATCCTCAAAGCCGAGGAGAAACTTCAGCGCCCGATCGCGCTTGCCGGTATGCGCGGCCAGCCGCGCCGCGTAATAGCTGGCATACCCCGCGCGCAGGGGATGCTCCGCCGCGATCCACTTGCGAAGCTCCGAATCCGACGGATTCTCCTCGCTCGTGTAAATCTCATCCAGCTTCGCGAAAATCGCGCCGAGGTAGGGTGTATCCGGATGCTGCCAGATGAATTGCTCCAGCACGCCGTCAGCCATGGAAAGCCCGCTGAGCTTCGCCCGGGAATCGCTCACCCCGAGCAGCGCCCCGGTAAAGAGCGCCGGAGTCGTATCCGCCGGATCGCGCTGAAGATCTTCAAAACGGCCAAGAGAGAAATTCGGCATCCCCTTCGCCAAGAGGAGGCGCGCGTCGAGGTACTGCTTCCATTTCTCCGCTGCGCGTCCTTCCACCTTCAATTCGCTCAGCACCGCCTCGCACGGCTCCAGCTCCCCCGTCTCCAGATAAAGCTCCGCCAATCGGAGCCGCATCACCTGCGACGGCTCGGGAGCCGCCTTGAGCACCCCGATGGCCTCCTCCTTGCGCCCCAGCGCGGCGAACGCCTCCGCCTGCCCGAGCAGGCCCGCAGGCGTCTTCACCTGCCCGAAAAGCTCCAGCGCCTTCTCCCATCGTCCCAGCAGCGCTTCAGCGCGGGCTTGCAGCAAAATGAACTCCGGCGAATCCGCGTTGCCCACCTCCT
The DNA here is from genome assembly GCA_040392045.1 of Chthoniobacter flavus. Classification (GTDB taxonomy): domain Bacteria; phylum Verrucomicrobiota; class Verrucomicrobiia; order Chthoniobacterales; family Chthoniobacteraceae; genus DATMFV01. Next base: position 846 of record JBEBWR010000338.1, read on the forward strand.
CCAGCACCTGCAACGCCTCCTCCGCACGGTTCGCGGCGAGCAGCGCATCCGCCAGCTTGAGCCGCACCTTCGCCTGCTCCTCCGGCGAAAGCTCTCCGGAAAGCGCCTCGCGCAGCTTCGACACCGTCGCCTCGGGAACCCCATGCTCCAGCGGCTCCAGCGCACGATCCAGCACGCCCTCCTGCGCCCGGCCCGGCAGAACGGCAAGGAGCGAAAGGGCGGTAATCAGGGAAAGGCGGCGGCTTAGCATGACAGGATTCTCCTTAAATAACGCCCCGTGTGGCTTTCCTCAAGTGCGGCGATTTCCTCGGGACGCCCTTCGCCCACGATCTGTCCGCCGCCTTCGCCGCCCTCCGGCCCCATGTCGATCACCCAGTCGGCGCACTTGATCATCTCCAGATTGTGCTCGATCACGATCAGCGTATTGCCCGTATCGCGCAGCTTGAGGAGCACCTCAAGCAGCTTGTGAATATCGGCAAAGTGCAGGCCTGTCGTCGGTTCGTCGAGGATGTAGACCGTCCGCCCCGTCGCCTTTTTCGCCAGCTCCGCCGCGAGCTTCACGCGCTGCGCCTCGCCGCCGGAAAGCGTCGTCGCCGATTGCCCCAGCCGCACGTAGCCCAGCCCCACATCCTCCAGCGCGATCAGGCGGTCGGAGATCGTCGGGACATTGCGGAAGAACCGCGCCGCTTCGTCCACCGTCATGTCGAGAATGTCCGCGATATTCCGCCCCTTGTAGGTAATCTCCAGCGTCTCCCGCTGGTAGCGCCGCCCGTGGCACACCTCGCACTCCACGTAGACATCGGCCAGAAAGTGCATCTCAATGCGGATCACGCCGTCGCCCTGACAATGCTCGCAGCGCCCCCCCTTGACGTTGAAGGAAAAGCGCCCCTGATCGTATCCCCGCACCCGCGACGCCGGGAGCTGCGCGAAAAGCGCCCGGATCGGCCCGAACGCGCCGGTGTAGGTCACGGGATTCGATCTCGGCGTCCGCCCGATCGGCGTCTGATCGATCACAATCGCCTTATCCACCTGATCAAGCCCATAGAGCGCGGCGAACTTCCCCGGACGCTCCTTGGAGTGGTAAAAGTGCCGGAAAAGCGCCCGTCGGAGAATATCATCCACCAGCGTCGACTTCCCGCTGCCCGAAACCCCGGTTACGCAGGTGAAACAGCCAAGGGGAAAGGAAGCGGTCACATTCTTGAGATTATTCTCCGTAGCGCCCGCGACCGTCAGCCATCCGCTGGAGAGCACGCGGTCGTCCAGCGCCAGTTCGCGCCGCCCCTCCGGAGCCACCCGCTTTTTGGGTACCGGGATCTTCAGCCGCCCCGAGAGATAATCCGCCGTCAGAGAGCCCTCCGTGGCGATCACCTCCTCCACCGTCCCGTGCGCCACCAGTTCCCCGCCCCGGGCTCCCGCGCCGGGGCCAAGATCGAGCAGGTAATCCGCCGCGCGGATCGTGTCCTCGTCGTGTTCCACCACGATCACGGAATTCCCCAGATCGCACAGCCGCCGGAGCGTCCCGATCAGGCGGTCGTTATCGCGCTGGTGAAGGCCGATACTCGGCTCGTCGAGAACGTAGAGCACCCCCGCAAGCCCCGAGCCGATCTGCGTCGCCAGCCGGATGCGCTGGGCTTCACCGCCGGAGAGCGTCCCGCTTTCGCGATCCAGATTCAGATACCCCAGCCCCACCTCCAGCAAAAAGCTCAGCCGGGCGAGAATCTCCCGCAGCACCTCCGCCGCGATCTGGCGCTCGTGCGCAGAGAGCGACAGGCCAACGAGGAAATCCCGCGCCTCGCCAATCGTCATCCCGCAAAGCGCCTGAATACTCTTCCCCTCCCCCTCCGCTCCGAGCGTTACCCCGAGAATCTCCGGCTTGAGCCGCGCGCCATGACAGACCGAGCACGGGCGGCGGCTCATGTAAGCGCGGATACGGTTGCGCGTCAGCTCACTCTCGCTCTCATCATAGAGGCGGCTGAGCTGGGCCACGATCCCTTCAAACGGCTTGGCCGCCGTCTTCCCGCGCTTGCTGCTCTCCCCCCAACTGATCTCGATTCCCCGGTCCCCGGTCCCATAAAAAAGCGCGTTCTTAAATGCCTCCGACAGCTCTCCGAACGGCTTGTCGAGCGGCGCTTTGTACGACCGGGCCAGCGAATGAAGCAGCCCCTCGTAATACTTCTGCATCCGCTTCGTCGCCCGTGCCCACGGCTGAACGGCTCCTTCCTCCAGCGTTTTCGCCGGATCGGGACAGATCAGCTCCGGGTCGCACATCTGCTCCGTCCCCAGCCCGTGACAGGCCGGACAAGCGCCGAGATGGCTGTTGAAAGAAAAATGCCGTGGCGTCAGCCGGGGAATAATAAAGCCCGTCTCCGGATTGATAAAGTCCGTCGAGTGCCGCTGCTGGGTCCATTCCTCCGCGCCGCGTTCCTGAATCAGCGCGACAAGCTGCCCCCGCCCCCACTTGAGCGCCGTCTCCACCGAGTCGGAAAACCGCTGCCGCAGCCCGTCGCTCTCCTCCATCTGCTCGCGGACCACCAGGCGGTCCACCACCGCCTCAATCGTATGCGCCCGCGCCTTGTCGAGCTTTACCGGCGCCTGCGTATTGCCCAGCTCCACCACCTCGCCATCCACCCGCGCACGGACAAACCCCTCGCGCCGGATGCGCTCCAGCACA
>JBEBWR010000339.1:0-3479 GCA_040392045.1 Chthoniobacter flavus
TCGCCTACCTCAAGCAGCACGGGCGCGAAGTCTTCTACGACGCCGAGCATTTCTTCGACGGCTATAAAGAGAACGCCGAGCACGCCGTCAACACCCTCCGCTCCGCCGTCGGCGCAGGCGTCGATCTGCCGATCCTCTGCGACACCAACGGCGGCACGCTGCCGCACGAAGTCGAGGCCATCGTCCGCGACGTCGTCGAAAAGATCGGCATGCCCGTCGGCATCCATACGCATAACGACTGCGGATTCGGCGTCGCCAACGCCATCGCCGCCGTCCGCGCCGGAGCCGTCCAGATTCAGGGCACCTTCAACGGCTACGGCGAGCGCGTGGGGAACTGCAACCTCACCACCGTCATCCCCACGCTCCAGCTCAAGATGGAGATCCCCGTGGTCCCCGACCTCACGCAGCTCCGGCAGGTCTCCCTCTTCGTCGACGACCTCGCCAACAGCCCGCACAACATCCGCGCCCCGTATGTCGGCTCCACCGCGTTTGCCCACAAAGGCGGCCTGCATGTGAACGCCGTCCAGAAGCTCGCCCGGAGCTACGAGCACATCGTCCCCGAAGCCGTGGGGAACTCGCAGAACATCCTCGTCTCCGAGCTTTCCGGCCAGAGCAACGTCCTCCTCAAAGCCGGGCAGCTCGGCTTCACGCTGGAGAAAGGCTCGCCGCAGGTATTGGCCATCCTTCAGGAGATCAAGCGGCGCGAAGCCCTCGGCTACGAGTACGAAGCCGCGGACGGCTCGCTGGAGCTGCTCATCCGCAAACAGCTCTCCGCTCCCAAGCCGCTCTTCGAGCTGCTGGAGTACCACTGCACCTTCCGGCGCTCTACCGCGATGGCCTGTAACACCTGCGAGGCCACGATTAAGCTCAAGATCGGCGACGACCTCGTCTACGTCGTGGACGAAGGCGACGGCCCCGTCAACGCGCTGGACGCCGCGCTCCGCAAAGCGCTCCGCCCGATCTACCCCGAAGTGGACAGGATCACCCTGAGCGACTACAAAGTGCGCATCCTCGACAGCGGACAGGGAACGGCGGCGCGCACCCGCGTGCTCATCGTCTCCACCGACTGCAAGCGGAACTGGGGCACCGTCGGCGTCTCCGACAACGTCATCGAAGCGAGCTGGATCGCGCTGGTTGATGCCTTGGAATGCCGCCTCGTCGCCGGAAATTGACGCCGGGAATTGATCGCCGCTCCGGGCTGGCGGCTCACAATGCCGCCACAAAGCGGGAGAGCCGCCCGGCTCCCGCGCGGAAGGAGAGCTGCTCCAGCGCGCGCTGGCGGGCGGCGCTCCAGAGCGCGGTCCACGCCTCGTCGTCCTTCAAAAGCCGGAGCGTCAATTCCTGAAGCTCCGTCGTGCTTCGGCCAAAGCCGCAGCTCTCCGTAAAGGCCGTCCGCTCAATCGCGCCGTCGCCGCCTACGCAGGGCATCCCGCAGAGCAGGCTGTCCCCCGCCACCTGCCCGGGAACCGCGCTGCGGTCGAGCTGAAAAACCACGCGGTGCCGCGCCACCATCGAAAGATAAGCCGGGTAATCGAGCCGCCCCTCCATAATCTTCAGCCGGGGAATGTCGAGCGCCTCCAGCTGGCGGCGCCCGCTGCGGCCTTCCGTATTCACCACCGTCACGGGAACCTCCGCGCCCAGTCCTTTCACCGCCAGCAGAGCGGCGAGATGCTGCCGCGAGATCACGCTGAACTCGCGCGTTCCGATAAAGATGCCGCTCCGCTCGCGCAATGGCCGGGAGAAATCCCAGGCCGATACATCGACCGGATAAGGCGTCGGGATAAACTCCACCACCCGCGCGCCCGCTCCGCGATAGAACGGGACCAGTTCCGGCGTACTGGAGATCACCCCATCTGCCAGCGCACAGACTTCGCGGAACTGCGAGAGCCGCCGCGCATCGCTCAGCATCGCGGCCACCTGATGATACCCCGACTCCTTCAGCGAAATCGCCACGGGCCGCTTCGCGCTTTTGAGCGCCTCCACGGTCTTGAGCGCCAGCTTGAGATCCCGCCGCAGCAGCACCAGCACCGGTCCGCTTGGCGGCAGCGTCGTCGCCTTTCGGTGAAACGCCCCGCGCGTACAGGCCGCGTAGGCGTGATAATTGACCGGCGCATGCGCCCGCGCCCCGCCTGAGGCCGGAACTCCGGCCCCGTCGGGAAACGGCTGGTAAGGATCGCTCCCCCCGGCGTTGAGCACGGACAGTCCCCCGTCCTGCCAGAGACTCTCCGGCGCAGGGGGACCATCGGCGGGAGCTACAGACAGTGGCGTCACACAGTGGCGGAAGCAGTGGCTTTGCGGAACTGAGCGTGAAAATCCTGAATCGGCCGGACATCAATGCCGCGATTGCGCACGGCCACGATGCCCCGCAGACTGGCTTTTGCCCCGCTCAGCGTCGTCATGATCGGGATGCGGTTGCCCACGGCGGCGCTGCGGATCTTGACCTCGTCCTGACGCGGGATTTTGCCGCTCGGCGTATTGATCACGAAATGGATCTCGCCGTTCTTGATCATGTCGAGCACGTTCGGGCGGCCTTCCGTCACCTTGTAGAGCTTGTTCACGGCCACTCCGGCGGCGGCAAGGGCGTTCGCCGTGCCTGCCGTCGCGAAGATCCGGAAGCCCAGCTCCGCGAACTCGCGGGCGATGCCGGTGACCTCCGCCTTGTCCGAGTCGCGCACGCTGATGAAGATATTCCCCCCCTGCGGCAGCGGCGGCTGCGCGGCCATCTGCGCCTTGGCGTAGGCAAGGCCGAGGTCTTCGTCGATGCCCATCACCTCGCCCGTCGACTTCATCTCCGGCCCGAGCGCAATGTCGCAGTTCGGGAACTTGATGAAGGGGAAGACCGCTTCCTTCACCGCGTAGTGCGGCGGGTGCACCTCCTTTGTGAAGCCCAGTTCCTTGAGCGTCGATCCCGCCATGATGCGGGAGGCGAGCTTCGCGAGCGGCACGCCGATCGCCTTGGAGACGAACGGAACCGTACGGGAAGCGCGCGGGTTCACCTCAAGAACGTAGACAATCTCGTTCTTCACGGCGAACTGCACATTCATCAGACCGCGCACGCCCAGCTCCAGCGCCATCGCGCGGGTGGCGTCGCTGATCGTCTCCTTCACATACTCGGAGAGCGAGAAGGGCGGAATGACACAGGCGCTGTCGCCCGAGTGAATCCCCGCGTACTCGATATGCTCCATGATCGCGCCGATCACCACCGTCTCGCCATCGGAGATGCAGTCCACGTCCACTTCCACCGCGTCCTCCAGGAAACGGTCGACGAGCACGGGGCGCTCCGGGCTGGCCTCCACGGCGTTGCGGATATAGCGGCGGACATCGTCCTCGCTGTAAACAATCTCCATGGCGCGCCCCCCGAGAACGAACGACGGGCGGACCACCACGGGGTAGCCGATGCGATTGGCCACCGCTACGGCTTCCTCCTCATTCGTCGCGGTGCCGTTCGGCGGCGAGAGCAGCGCGAGCTTGTCGATCAT
>JBEBWR010000340.1:0-3464 GCA_040392045.1 Chthoniobacter flavus
ACCTGCAAAAGCTGCTTGTACTGCTGCGGAGCCTGCGGCAGCGCGTAGAAGCTGCCGGGAGTCAGCCGCGAAGGAACGAGAAAATCGCGCGCGCCTTCGGGCGTGGGGTTTGAAAGGATCGGCGTTTCAATCTCCAGAAAGCCGTTTTCATCGAGGTAATCCCGCGTCGCCTTGGTCACGCGGTGGCGCAGCCGGAGGTTCTTCGCCATCTCGGCGCGGCGCAGGTCGAGGTAACGGTAAGTGAGGCGAAGGTCTTCGTTCGCCACCGTGGAGTCGAGAGGGAAGGGCGGTACGTCCGCCTTGTTCAGCACGGTCAGCTCCGTGGCGATCACTTCGATGTCGCCCGTGGCAAGCTTGCCATTCTCCGTCCCCTGAAGGCGTGCGGCAACGAGGCCGGTGACGCGGATCACATCCTCACCGCGCAGCGCGTGAGCCTGCCCGGCCACCTGCGGGTGTTCCTCCGGACGGAAGACCACCTGCGTGATTCCCTCGCGGTCGCGGAGGTCGATAAAGATAACGCCGCCGTGATCGCGACGGGAGTTGACCCAGCCGGAGAGGGTGACAGTTTGGCCGATGTGCTCCTTGCGGAGGGCGTTGCAGAGGTGGGTGCGGTACATGGTGGGTCAGGAGTTCAGGTCAGGGTCCGAGGTCAGGGTACAAGAGCGGTGGCTACCTCTTCATGAGGCAGCGTGATCTCCTCGCGGGTGGCGAGGGTTTTGAATTTTACGAGCGGCCATTCGTCGCCGACGATGATCGCATGGCGTGCGCCAAGCGCTTCGGCAGCCTGAAACTGCTTGCCGAACTTCATCGGAGCGAGCGGGAAATCGAGGCGTACCCCGGCATTCCGGAGCTGTCGGGCCAGCCCGAGCGCTTCCGGGCGGCGGGCCTCGCTGGCAATCACCAGATAAGCGTCAGCGGCAGTTTCCCGCGCAAGCCAAGCCCGCTGCTGCTCCAACGCATGCGGCGTGATGGCGATCAACTCGCTCAAGACCACATCGCCCATGCCAAAGCCGATAGCGGGGTGATCCAGCTTACCGTCGCTCAACTCCCTCAGAAGGTGATTATAGCGTCCGCCCCCGGCAAGGGCGCGCAGCGTCCGCTGGCGGTCAAACACCTCGTAAACCACCCCCGTATAATAGGCGAGGCCGCGAACAATCGTGGGATCGAGCTGGTAGAAGCCCGAGAGCCCCCGGGCATCCAGCTCGGCGGAGAGGGTACGGAAATCATCGAAGTGCTCGCTCGGATTCGCGATAAAAGCGCGCACCTCCTCCAGCGAAATCCCGAACGGCTCCAGCTTCTTGCGGATCACCTCCTCCGGGTCGCGCTCGATCTTATCAATGATCGGGAGGAAATCCGGCGCACGGTCTTCGTCCACCTCTTTTGCGCGCAGAAAAGCGAGCCAGGCGTTCCGGTCCGAAATGCGTACGACAAAATCATCCTGCGTAAAGCCAAAGGCGCGGAGCAGATCAATCGTCAATGCGATCAATTCCGCATCAGCGGCAAGGGAGGCCTCGCCGATAATATCCGCGTTAAACTGGCAGAACTCGCGGAGCCGTCCGCGCTGCTGCTTCTCGTAGCGGAAGAACTGCGGAGCGCAGAACCACTTGATCGGCTTCTTGTAATCGCGCTCGCGGGCGATCACCATGCGGGCGAGCGTCGGCGTCATCTCCGGGCGGAGCGTCACGTGGCGACCGCCTTTGTCCTCAAAATCGAAAAGCTGCCCGACCAGTTCCCCCCCGCTCTTCTTCTTATAGAGCTCCACCGTCTCCAGCATCGGGCCATCGTACTCGAGAAAGCCGTATCGGCGCGCGACCGTGCGCCACGTCGAGACGATATAATTCCGACGTGCCGTTTCCTCCGGGTAGAAATCCCGGAAACCGGGAAGAAGTTGCATAGGAAGGCCGAAAGTAGCGGCTGACACCGTCTTTTCAAGCGCAGAGTCATCCCTCTTCAAACGCAGCGCCCCAGCCATCGGGTGGCAGCCCCCCCGCTGCCAGGCACAAGCGAAGCGCAAAAGAGGGGCGAAGCCCCCCCCTAGCCGGGGGGCCAGGTCAGGGAGCGGCCGCCCAGCAGGTGGATATGGAGATGGGGGACCTCCTCGCCGGAATCTCGGCCGTTATTGATTACCAGACGGAAACCGCTTTCCCGAACCCCCAGCTTCTCCGCGATCGCGCCCGTCGCCGCCAGCATCCGGCCCAGCACCTCGGCATCTCCGGGAACCGCCTCGCCCACGCGGGGGATTACCCGTTTGGGCACAATCAGTACGTGTACCGGAGCCTGCGGATTGATATCGCGAAACGCGAAGAAATCCTCCTCCTCGTAGACAATATCCGCCGGAATCTCACGGCGGGCGATTTTTTCAAAAATAGTCACAAGACCGGAACGTAACATTTCCATGGCAGAGATGACAACGCTGCGGCGCTACCGTATAATCCCCCCGCGTTATGACATCCCGCCGCCCACTCCTGCCGTTTCTCACACTGGTCATCGCCGCTCTTGGCCTTTGCGCCTGCCAAACGCCTCGTGACACAGCGGCGGACGGCCCCGCCGAAAGACCGGCGGCCAGCTACATCTACAATCCCGTCACCCACGGCTACGAATGGCGGCAGGACGATCGCAGGGTGACCGGAGCGTACCAGCCTTGATCGACATTATCGCCGAGAGCGCCGACTGGATCGTCGTCAACAAACCGCCCCACCTCCAAGTCCACCCGAAAAAGCCGGGCGGCCCCCTCACCCTCTGGGATCACCTCCGGGAGTTGCTTGCCTTTGAACTGGCCAACGGCGGCCAGATCTCCATCATCAACCGGCTCGACCGCGAAACCAGCGGTACGGTTCTCGTCTGCACAACCGCCGAGGCCGCCCGGCGGTGTCACGCCGCCATGCTGCGCCGCGCGTTTACCAAAGAGTACCGGGCTCTCACCTGGGGATGGCCCGAATGGGACGAAATCACGGTCTCCGCCCCCATCCTGCGCAAAGGCGAAAAGGAGCCCAGCCCGATCTGGCTCAAGCGGTGCGTCCACCCCGAAGGCGCGGAGGCCATCACGCGCTTTGTCGTCGAAGAGCGCTTCCGCCGGAAAACCAGCGCCGGAGACGAGTTTGCATGGGTTCGCGCCTTTCCGGAGACCGGGCGCACCCATCAAATTCGCGTCCACCTCGCGCATGTAGGGCACCCCATCATCGGCGACAAAATCTACGGCCCGGACGAACGCTGCTATCTGGAATTCATCGAAACCGGCTGGACCCCGGCACTAGCCAGCCGTCTCCTGCTCAATCGCCACGCCCTCCACTCCGAGCGCCTTTTCGTAGAATTGGAAGGCATCACCCACGACTGGCGCGCCCCTCTCCCCCCCGACCTGCTCCAATGGACAGCGCCCCACCGGGAATAAAACTCCCAATGGGGCGCAGCCAGTATCTCTCAATCCTCAAAGTAATCTCCCTCAACGCACCGCTCCAAAGAGTCGG
>JBEBWR010000341.1:0-3445 GCA_040392045.1 Chthoniobacter flavus
GTCTACGTCTCCGGCAAGCTGATCGGCAGCGCCTTCGGCTACCATCTGCCGAACCGGGTGAGCCTTAGCATCGTCGGGATCATCCTCACCACCGGGATCGTCTACTCCCTGCTGGTGAAGAAGCCCGAGGCAAAGAGCGGAGCCGCCGAGCTGCCTTCGTAAGGCTTTCAGTTGCCTCCCGGTAAATTGATGGCCTCGGGCTTAATCCCGGTGATACGGAAGCCCCGCCTTGAGCGTATAGGCGCGGTAAATCTGCTCGGCAAGTACCACCAGCGCCAGTTCGTGCTGGAGCGTCAGGCGGCTGAGCGCCAGGGTCCAGTCCGCGGCCTTGCGCAGTTCCGGCGTATGCCCGTCGGCCCCTCCGATCAGTAGCGCCACCTGCTTGATCCCCCGCTGCTCCCAGCCGAGCATCCGGTCGCAGAACTCCCGGCTCGTCGGCAGGTCGCCCCGCTCGTCGAGGGCGATCCGCAGCATCCCCTCGCTGCGTGCCAGCAGCAGCGCGCTTTCCGCTTCGCGCTGCGACGCCTTGAGCGTCTCCAGCTTTACCTGCGCAAAGGGGCGCATCCGCCCAAGGTACTCGTCCACCCCCTGCCGCGCAAAAGCGAGGCGCGGCTTGCCGATGGCGAAGATCGTCCAGTTCATTGTGCCGGAGCGTAGAGCGTGCGGTTCGTCGTCAGATCCTTGATCACGGTGCAGAGGTAGACCGGTTCGCTGTGGACGTCGTCGAATTTCGTCACGCGCGATTTGTTGAGCACGCGGAAGCCATAGCGCTCAAACATCCGCTCCCCGCGCCGCCCCTCGTAGGTCACCATCTGGCCGTAGACCTGTGTCTCTCCGGCCTCGTGGAGGTAACGCAGGTAGGCGTCCATGATCGCCCGGGTCGTCGCCACCTTTCGGGCGTCGGGCAGCAGGTTGATATGAAAGTGAGGGCAATCCCTCGGCGCTTCCGGGACTTCCTTGCGCCCCCGGGTGAGAATCCAGCGGACGTACGCCTTGGTCGCCTCCCCATAGCGGGGATAGCGCAGGATGCCGCGCAGGAAGAGGCTGATATTCTGGTAAAAGCTGTAGCGTCGCTGCCGCTCGGGGCATCGCGACCCCAGCAGATAGCCGCGCACCTCTCCATCGACCTCCAATACCCAAGCCGACTCCGGCTCGTGATCGGTGTAGTAGCCCGTCAGGTAGTCGGCAAACAGCTCGCGATCCTCAAAAACCGGATCAATCGGCCTGCCGAGAAACCCCGTCTCGCAGCAGAGCCGCCGGACGGTTTCGCGATCCTCCGGCCGATATTTGCGTACGGTAAACTGTCGATCCGCTTCAACCATGACGGCTTTTGTAGGCGGCCACTGTCTCGCGGTAAATGCCAAAAACGGCTTCAAACACCCGCTCCCACGCGTACCGGGCGTGTACCGCGCGGCTTGCGGCCTGTCCCATCGCGTCGAGATCGGAGATGACGGTCAGGCGGATCGCGTCGGCCAGCGCCCGGGGCGAATCCTCGCGCGACCAGTGCGCCTGCCCTCCGAAGATGATGCGGTCCATGAAGCTGCCGCGAATTCCCACGACAGGGGTTCCCGACGCCTGACTCTCCAGCGTCACCAGCCCGAAGGTTTCCTGCACTCCCGGGTGAATGAAAAGATCGGCGCTCCGGTAGATCGCCGCGAGCTGTCGGGAATCGTCGCAGTACGGCAGCCAGGTCACGCCAAGCTGAGCCTTTTGGAGTCGCTGCACCTGCCGCCGTTGAAGTCCGTCGCCGACGATCAGGAGATGAAAACGCCCCGGGTTCTCCCGCGCCAGCAGTTCGTACGCTGCAAAGAGCGTCTGCGTGTTCTTCTCTCCGGCCAGTCGGCCCACATAGAGGAGCAGTTGGCGTTCGCCCCTGAGGGGAATGCCCAGACCGCATCGGGTCTGATCGGCGTCGTCCGGCTCCGGGCGGAAGATTGAAGCATTAAAGCCGAGGTCCACCGCCGCCACCCGTTCCAGCCCCCATTGAACCAGCAGCTCCGCCAGCGCGGGGGAGGGGACCAGTGTTTGCTCAAAGCGGTTGTAGAGCGAGCGGACATAGCGCTGCGAGAGCCGCAATGTACGATCTGCCGCCCCGCCGCCGAGCCACCGTCGCGCCGAGCGCAGGCAGGCTTCGGCGAAGTGCGAGTGATAGAACGCGATGGCCGGGATCTTCAGTCGCGCCGCGGTCTTCGCGGTCCGCCAGCCAAGCTGGTAGGGGTCGCCACACTCGATGAGATCGGGGCGCTCCGCCTCCAGAATCTCGTCGAGCGCGGAGAGCCGGACAAAGGCGCGATAGCGCGACTGCCGCGAGACGAGCGGCGAATGCACCGTGTAGACCACGCACCGCTCCTCCTGCCGCCGCTCGTCGCGGTCGCCGGGGATAATGAGAAGATGCTCATCGTCCGAGCGCTCCCGCAGGTGGCGGATCTTCTCGTGAATATACCGTTTTACCCCCCCGGAAACGGGGGAGTAAAACTGGGTAACATCACAGATTCTCACAGAGAACAGTCAGGGAAATTACTCCCCGAGAGAGGCGAGGTAACGCTCGGCGTCGAGCGCCGCGGCGCAGCCCTGACCCGCCGCGGTGATCGCCTGACGGTAGACCGTATCGGCCACGTCGCCCGCGACAAATACGCCGGGAAGATTCGTAGCCGTCCCGTTCTTGCGGAGCAGGTAGCCGTCGGCATCCATGTCGAGCTTGCCCTTGAAGGCGCCGGTATTCGGCGTGTGCCCGATGGCGACAAAGACGCACTTCACCTCCAGCTCGCTCTCTTCATTCGTCTTGAGATTCTTGAGCTTTACGGCGCGCATTTCGCCCTCGTCGTCCGTGAGGTATTCGGTGATCACAGAGTCCCAGACCGGCTTCACCTTCTCATTGGCGAGCACGCGGTCAGCCATGATCTTCGAGGCGCGCAGCGAGTCGCGGCGGTGAATGAGGAAGACTTCGGAGGCAAAACGGGTGAGGAAACCGGCCTCTTCGGCAGCCGAGTCACCGCCGCCCACCACGCAGACGGGGACGTTGCGGTAGAACGCGCCGTCGCACGTCGCGCAGGAGGTGAGGCCATGCCCGATCAGCTCGCGCTCGCGGTCGAGCCCGAGGTAGCGGGCCGAAGCGCCGCTCGCCACGATGAGCGACTGCGTTTCGAGCCATTCGCCGTCCACCTTTACGCGCAGGAAGCCGTCACACCGCTCCAGATCCTCCACCGAGGCGTAGCGGAAGCGGGCGCCGAAGCGTTCGGCCTGCCCTTTCATGTTCATGATCAGATTCGGGCCGTCGATGCCCTCAACAAAACCGGGAAAATTCTCCACGAGCGTGGTCGTCGTCAACTGGCCTCCCGGCTCCGAGCCTTCCAGCACGAGCGGGGCAAAGTTGGCGCGCGCCGCATAGATCGCGGCAGTAAGCCCGGCGCAACCCGAGCCAACGATAATCACTTTTTCCATGCCC
>JBEBWR010000342.1:0-3433 GCA_040392045.1 Chthoniobacter flavus
CGCGCTCCTGGAGCCACTGGAGGATCTGGCGGCGCTGGAGGGCGAGGGGAAGCTCGCGCAGGGCGGAGACGGAGAGCTGCTCCGGAGCGCGCTCGGGCAGGAGGGTGCGCAGGAAATCGTCTTCGCTGCGGAGGATGTCGGCGGTTCGTCGGAGGGTGCTGCGGATGTCGCGCTGGAAGAGGTCTGCCAGCAGGGGGAGGAGTTCGAGCCGGATGCGGTTGCGGGTGTAGTCGGGGGAGCGGTTTGAGGCGTCCTCGCGCCATTTCCAGCCGTGGGCGGTTGCCGCGGCTTCGATGTCGCGACGCCAGAGAGGGAGGAAGGGGCGGAGGAGGCGGAGGGGGGTCCCGTCGATGGTGCGCACGGTGTCGGAGCGCATACCGCCCAGTCCTGCGCGCGCGCCGCCGCGGAAGAGGTTAAGCAGGAGGGTTTCGATCTGGTCGTCGGCGTGATGGGCGAGGAGGAGGGGGCGGCAGCGGCGGCGACGGGCGACGGTGGCGAAGAAGGCATAGCGGGCGTGTCGCGCGGCGACTTCGACGGGCTGTTTCGTGGAGCGCGCCAGTGCGGCTACGTCGCCTGCTCCGCCTTCGTATTCATAACCGAGGCGGCGGGCGAGCGCGGCGACGAGCCGGGCGTCGTTCCCGGAGGCGCGGCCGCGCAGCCTGTGATTGTAATGGCAGACGATGAGTCGCTGCGCGCCTGCGGCATGGAGGGTATGCAGGAGGGCGACGGAGTCGCACCCCCCGGAGACGGCGATGAGCATTCGCTGCCGCCGCCACGATTCCCATGGCAGATGCAGCGGCAGAATCGTGGAGCCGGCGGCGGTCATGGAGGGCGGCTACCGGATTTCTTCCGCTCCGAAGTAGGGGACGAGGACTTCAGGGATGCGGATGCTGCCGTCTTCCTGCTGCCACGTTTCGATGAGCGCGACGAAGAGGCGGGGCATGGCGGTGCCGGAGCCGTTGAGGGTATGTACGAAGCGGTTTTTCCCGTCTTCGCCTTTGTACCGGAGGTTCATGCGGCGGGCCTGAAAGTCGACGCAATTTGAGCAGCTGGAGACTTCCAGATACGTGCCCTGCCCGGGGGCCCAGACTTCGATATCGTAGGTGAGCGCGGAACTGAAGCCCATGTCGCCGGTGCAAAGGGCGATGACGCGGTAGTGCAGGCCGAGCGCTTTGAGGACGTTTTCGGCGCTGGCGGTCATGGCTTCGAGGGCTTCCCACGACTGCTCGGGCTCGACGATGTTGACGAGCTCGACTTTGTCAAACTGGTGCACGCGGATGATGCCCCGGTTATCGCGTCCGGCCGAGCCGGCTTCACGCCGGAAGCAGGGGGCGTAGGCGACGAGGCGCTTGGGGAGATCCGCGGGGGCGAGGATTTCTTCGCGGTGCAGGTTGGTGACGGAGACTTCGGCGGTGGGCGCGAGGAAGAGCTGGCCTTCTTCGAGGCCGTACATGTCGTCCTCAAATTTCGGGATCTGCCCGGTGCCGATCATGGCGTCGCGACGGATGAGGAAGGGGGGACTGACTTCGGTGTAGCCGTGCTGACCGGTATGAAGGTTCAGGCAGAAGTTGATGAGGGCGCGCTCGAGTCGCGCTCCTGCGCCGGTGAAGCAGACGAAGCCGCTGCCGCTGATTTTCGCGGCGCGCTCGGGGTCGAAGAGCTGGTGCTTCGCGGCGAGGGCGATGTGGTCAAGCGGCTGGAAGCTGAAGGTTTTGGCTTCGCCGTGGATGCGGACGATGGGGTTCTCGCTGGCGTCTTCGCCGAGGGGGACGCGGTCGTCGGGGAGGTTCGGGAGCTGGAGGAGCAGGCTGCGCTGTTGCTCTTCGGCCTGAGCGGCTCCGGCGTTGACGGTGGCGATTTCGTCGCCAATGCCACGGACTTCAGCTTCGAGTTCTTCGCTGGCTTCTCCCTTGGAGCGACGCATGCCGATCTCTTTGCTCAGGCGCTTGCGGTCGGCGTTGAGCTGCTGGAGGCGGGTTTCGAGTTCGCGGCGATTACGGTCGTACTCCAGCACTTCGTCGACGTGCACGGCGAGGGCGCCGCCACGGCTGGCGAGTTTCTGGCGGACCAGATCGGGGTTTTCACGGATGAGCCGGATGTCGAGCATGATAGGGGCGAAGATAGCGGGCGATGAAGTCGGCGGGAAGCCTCTTGTTATTCCGCTTTTTCAGCGGGCGGCAGGCCGGAGAGCCCGTACTGGCGGTAGGCGGCGACGGCTTCGTGAGCGATTTTCCGAAGGGAGGCGGTTTGCTCGGAGGTAAGGCTTTTGGGGGTGAAATCGACGTTCAATACGGAGTCGTTGAAGAGCATTTCGTACCAGACGCAGGCGGTGAGGTATTTTCCGGCGTCGTTGAGATGGGAGGCATCAAGGGTGACCTTCCGCTTGCCCTCGGCATCGGCCTTGGACTTCCGTGCCCACGAGGGACCGGCGTAGATACTTTGTTCCACGGGGAGTTTGCGATGCAGCGGGGCGCTGTAGTCAAAATCCGGGTCGGGACGGTAGCGCCAGTCGTCGCTGCGATTGGCGAACTGAACGGCGAGTCCGGAGGGGAGGAAATGGGTGATTCCATGCTCCCGGGCGAGCTTTTCATAGGCGCTGTTGGCCAGTGCCTGCATTTTCTCCGGGGTGATCTGCTCTTTTTTGAGAAGGATATGGTCGGGACGGTAGGCCCAGGTCTGATGAATCCAGATGGTCGCGGTCGGAGCGGCTGATTTGATCTCGGAGATCAGTTCGGAGGCGTACGGCTCGAAGGTCTCCGGCTTGAAGCTCTGCCTGCTGACCTGCTGGATCGTGACGATGTTCCACGGCTTGGCTTTGAGGGCTTCAGGAAGGGAGACACGGTTTTTGTCTTTATACGCTTCACCGAGCGAAGGGTTATGAGTGTAGACGTCTCCTTCTTTCTCGCCTGCTTTGGCTTGCCGGAGGTGTTTGGCATGCCGTTCGAAGGAGCAGCCGCCGAGGGTGGCTCCGAAAATTTCGAGGGGTTTGCCACCTGCTTTTGCCAGAGCGGGCAGGTAGCTGGTGGCATTCATGGAGAAGCTATTGCCGATATGCAGAACGCGAAGGGGCGCGGCTGGCGCTGCGGATGTGGACGGCTCGGCGGTCTCTGCCGCGGATACGTCGGTGACAAAGCCAAGGGCAAGGCTGAGCCCCAAGCCGAGGGCGGTAGCGGGGGAAATAAGCTTTTGCAAAAGAGGAAACATGAGTCGGGTGAGGGTGAGGGAAAGGAAGGCGATTTTCTATTCCGGATTTTGCAAAAGCAATCCAAATGCGCCCGATTCGCTTGCAAAGGGAACCGGCTTTTCCTACATTCCAACCCCGCTCGTAAAGAGTTCCGACCAGACAAAGGAGGGGTGGCAGAGTGGTCGATTGCGCCGGTCTTGAAAACCGGAGAGCCGAAAGGCTCCGTGGGTTCGAATCCCACCCCCTCCG
>JBEBWR010000343.1:0-3423 GCA_040392045.1 Chthoniobacter flavus
AGCGCGGAGAGGGGATGCTCGTCGAGCAGGTTTGCCTCCAGCCCGCCGAGGCGTTCGCGGTCATAGAACTGAATGCCGACAAAGAAGTAGATCGGGCAGATCGGCGCCTCCTCTTCAATGAGCAGTTTTTCGGCTTCGTGGAAAATCGCGAAACGCCGGGCCGGATCGCGCTCCTCCGCCGCGCTGGCGATCAGGCGGTCATAATCCGGATTGCCCCATCCGGTGCGGTTATTGCCGTCCGTCGATGTAAAAATACTCAGGAAAGTATTCGGGTCGTTGTAATCGCCGATCCACGAGCCCCGGGCGACATCGTAATTGAAGTTGCTCATGGAGTTGAGGTACGACTTCCACTCCTCGCGTTTCGGCTCCATCGTGATGCCCAGCTCGCGCTGAAACATCGCCTGCAGCTCAACCGCGATGGCTTCATTGGCCTCGCTGAAGTTATAGAGATACTCAAAGCGCGGGAATCCCTCACCGCCGGGAAATCCGGCTTCCGCCAGCAGTTCGCGCGCCTTCTCCGGATTATACCCCAGCCCGGGGGGAGACTTGTAGCTGCCGCCGGTGCCGGGAGGCACGATGCTATAGGCTGGCGGCTCCCCCGCGCGGGTAATCTTTTCTACAAGCAACTCGCGATCGATCACCATGGCCAGCGCCCGCCGCACGCGCGGATCGTCGAACGGCGCTTTCCGGCAGTTGAACCGGAGGAAGTAACTGGCGAGAAAGGGCGCCGAATGAAAATCGGGGCGCTTCTTCAACTCATCGAGAATCTGATTGGGCACCAGTCCTTTGTCCAGAATCAGATCCGCCATCCCCGTAGCGTAAAAGTTAAAAGCCGTATTGGCGCTGCTGGTAGGGAGCGCGTCAATCACCTTCATCCGGACCTGATCGCGCCCCCAGTACGCCGGGCTCTTCTCCAGCCGGATGCGATCATTCACCCGCCATGCCTTGAGCGTATACGCGCCATTCGAGACGATATGCTTCGGCTTCACCCACGCATCGCCATACTTCTCCACCGTCGGCAGATGGACCGGCGAGAGCGTCACAAAAGCGCAGAGATCGATAAAGAACGCCGTCGGATTTTCCAGCGTCACTTCCAGCACCCCGGGGGAAAGCGCGCGCACGCCCACCTGCGAGAAATCCGTGATCTTCCCCTCATTGAACGCCTGCGCATTCTTCACCGGATAGAGCTGCGAGCTGTACGGGGCGGCCGTTTCCGGCGTCAGCACACGGCGCCACGATCCGACAAAGTCGTCCGCCGTGACCGGATCGCCATTGCTCCATCGGGCATCGGCCCGGAGGTGAAAAGTATAGGTCAACCCATCCTCGCTTACCTCCCAGCGCTCCGCCACACCCGGCACGGCGCGGCCATGAGCGTCAAAGCGCGTGAGCCCCTCAAAAAGCGCATTTACGATCCGCCCGTCCGGCTGGCCCGTAATGATCGACGAATCGAGCGACTCCGGCTCGGCTCCATTGAGAAAAACGAAATCCGCCCTCGGGAAACCGGGGTTGCATCCGGTCACCCCGAGGGCGGTAAAAATCAGGCTAACGGCGAAAAAGAGCGGTCGGACGAAGCGCAAACAGGAAAAGCGAAGTTTCACACTGTGGATTCGAACCCCGGGCTCCGGGCCGTCTATTACGGCGCAGCGTCCGCAGGTGTTTCAGTAACCTCCGGAGCAGCGGCCTCCGCCGAGGCAGCCTCGGTGCTCTCCGGTGCCGTCGCTTCCGTAGCGGTTTCAGCAGCAGCTTCCGTCGAGGGCGCTTCCGCTGCGGGGCTTTCCGCAGGAGCGGCGGGAGCCTCCTCCGTAGCGGGAGTTGCAGGCGTCGCCTCCTCTGCCGGAGCGGCCTCAGGAGTGGTTTCAGGAGCAGGCGTTGTTTCAGCAGGCGTTGCCTCCGGAGCAGGGGCCGGAGTGGCTTCACCAGCGGGCGTGGCTTCAGGAGAGGCAGCGGGAGCGCCCTCCTTCTGCTCTACGGCTGGAGCGCTGAGCAGCTCCTGCTCTACGGCGCTTTTCTGATTACCCTGACGCGCGTAGAGCGCGGAAATGGCGAGGCAGAGCACCAGAAAGATGCCACCGAGCCAGCGGGTGATCGATACGAGGACATTCGTCGTCTGCGCGCCGAAAAGGTTCTCCGTCATTCCGCCGCCAAAGGCCGCGCCAAGCCCTTCCTGCTTCGGGCGCTGCATCAGGGTGAAGAGGATGATCAGAAGCCCGACCAGCAGGTTTACCGCGAGCAGAATCTGGATTAAAGTCGACATGAGGGCGGAAAATATGGAGGAGGAACCCCCGGTTGTAAACCCTGAAAAGGGGATTTCCAACCGGGGCAAAGAACCCGGTGAACCGTGAATGGGCTAATCAGGCCATTCAGGCCGCCAGTTTCAGGCGATCATCGCTCTCCAGCAGCTCGCCCAACGTGGACCAGCCGCCTTCGTCATCAAGCGCCTGAAAGGTGTTCAGGTAGACCGCGACAACCTGACGGTCGTACTTCGAGAGCAGCGTCTCGATCACGGCGGCAAGCTTCTCCTTCTCCGGAGCGGGCGGCAGCTCCTCTACCGTGCCATGTTCGTCATGCTCAATGCCGAGGCCGTCGAGGAAGTCGCAGAGCAGCGGCGCATGCCCTTCCACAAGCCAGATCTGGAGCAGATTGGCGGCGACGGCGGAGTTCGCCACGCGGGAGAGCGCCTGCTGCATCCACTCAAAGCGTTCATCGCGCGGCTTGCGCTCGACAAATACGGGCCGGAGGCTGCGCTGCTTCGCAAGCGCCTCAATGGCAGCCTTGTAGAGCTGCTTCTCTTTATCAAAGAGGAATCCGAGCAGCTCCGATGCGAGATCGGGGCTCATGCGGGCGAAAATTTCGTGTGGGGACATGGTGGATTGGGAAATGATCGGAAAAGCCGGGAAGCGTAGAGAAAAGCGCGAAGCGGGTAAATGATCTTTTTTCTTCGGACCGCATTTGCTCCACTCTCCCGATGTCCGTCTCCATGCTTACTACCGACCGCCTGATCCTCCGCGAATGGGAAGATCGCGACCGCGACGCCTTCGCCCGGCTCAACGCCGACCCGGAAGTCATGGAGCATCTGGTCAAAGTGTTGACCCGCGAAGAGAGCGACGCCTATATCGAAACCGTGCGCGCTCACTTCGCCGAGCACGGCTACGGGCAATGGGCCGTGGAAGAGCAGGACAGTGGAGACTTCGTGGGAATGGTAGGCCTGCGGGTCATCACCTACGAGGCGCATTTCACCCCCGCCGTAGAAGTCGCGTGGCGGATTCACCGGCGTTTCTGGGGACGCGGCATGGCCCCGGAGGCGGCGCGCGCCGCCCTGTGCTACGGATTTGAAAAGGCGGGTCTGCGTGAAATCGTCGCCCTGACCCTACCCGTCAATCGCCGTTCGCAGCGCGTCATGGAAAAGATCGGGATGCAGCGCTC
>JBEBWR010000344.1:0-3409 GCA_040392045.1 Chthoniobacter flavus
ATTTCTACACCCTGCGCGATCTGCTGGAGCGCGGCTGGAGCGGGCGCGAGGTGCGCTATGTGCTATTGAGTGTGAACTACCGGCTGCCGCTGAATTTCACCTTCGACGGGCTGGAAGGCGCGCGCGCCGCGCTCGGGCGCATTGACGAATGGGTGGCGCGGCTGACCGATCGCGCCGGCAGCGAGGCTACTCCTTCGGCCCATCCGCTCGCCGCGCAGACCGGCTTTGAGGATGCCCTGGATGATAATCTTAATATCTCCGGCGCGCTGGGGCATCTCTTTGAAGTGATCCGCGAGTCGAATCGCCTGATGGATCAGGAGGTGTTCACCGCTGCCGACGCACGTGCGTTGCTGAACTGGTGGGAGCGGGTCAACGGCGTGTTGCAATTCCAGAGCGAGGGGGCCGCGATTCCCGCCGCCGTGCAGGAGCTGCTGGAGGCCCGGGCTGCCGCGCGCGCCGCAAAGGACTTTGCGAAGAGCGACACGCTGCGCGACGAAATCGCCGTGCTCGGCTGGGTCGTAAAGGATACCAGGGAAGGCCAGAAACTCTCCCGCAAATCGTAAGTATTGGATTTCTCTTCCCGCCATGAGCCAGACCTTTTCCGCCGCTGATTTCTTCGATCTCGACCATACCGATCATCGCGCCCTTTTTGAAGGCACGACGCAGGCATGGGAGGCGCTCGGGCAGATCAGCCAGTATCTGAAGTTCCGGCTCAAACCCGCGATTCACGCCCGGCTGATCGGCAGGCCGTTTGTCAGTGGGGCCGTCTATGTCGGCCCGGGAACGGTGATTGAGCAGGGAGCGATGATCAAGGGACCGGCGTGGATCGGCGAGGGATGCGAGATCCGCTCGGGCTGCTACATTCGCGAGAACGTGATTGTCGGCGACGGCGTGGTGCTCGGAAATTCCTGCGAATTCAAAAATTGCATCATCTTTAATCAGGCGCAGGTGCCGCATTTCAACTACGTCGGCGACTCCATCCTCGGCTACAAGGCGCATCTCGGCGCAGGCGTGATCCTCTCGAATGTGAAGCTCGACAAGACGGAGATTACCGTGGCGACGAACGACGGGCTGGTCCCCACGGGACGGAAAAAATTCGGCGCACTCATCGGCGATCGCGCGGAGATCGGCTGCAACTCCGTCTTGAGCCCCGGTAGTATTATCGGGCGTGATAGCATTGTTTATCCCGGCAGCCAGTGGCGCGGCATTGTTCCCGCGAATACGATTGTGAAGCATCGGCAGAGCTTTCATCTCGTGGAGCGTCGTCAGTCGTAGGCGCAAGCCACGCAAAGGGCAGCAGGCAGAGCGCCGCCAGCAGGGCGAAGAGCCGTCGCGAACGGCCAAGATACCAGCCCCGGCGACCGGGGATCAGGGGATGCACTACATGCAGACGCGGCTTCATCCCCGTAATTCTGGCAGAGGCACTGAAGCCGCGGTATCGGGGCAACCCCCCGATATTGACCGAGGGAAGGAGAGTCGGATGGTGAAGTCGCAGAATGGCAGCTATGATCCCCGCTTCATCCAGTCGCATCCATTGCTGGGTCTGATCCCCGCGTTCACGCTACGGCGGCTCATCTCGCAGGCCGCGCTGGATGAGTACCCCAAGGGGGCGGTGATCGTAAAGCAGGGGAATTGGTGTGAATCGGTCTACCTGCTGCTCTCCGGGCGCTGCGAGGCGCGGGGGCGGCCAGCCCTGCCTGCCGCCTACGGTCCGGGGGACGCCGTAGGAGTACGCGAGCTGCTCAACAACGAGCCGTTTGCCGCAACGGTCGTCGTTCAGACGCATTCCGTGCTCCTCCGCATCCCGGCGGGAGAACTGGAGCGGGTCTTTGCCAGTCGCCCCGCTATCGCCGGGCGCTTCAGCGAGAGTCTGCGGGCGGCAGCGATCCGTAATGGCGGCGGCCCGATGCCGGACCGGGGCCGCTGTATGCCGCGCCGGATTGTCTCGCTGCTCTCCATGGGGCGTCCGGTGGGATCGCTGGAGGAGAGCCGTGCGCTGGCGGCAGCGGTGCATCGGCTGGGCGACCGTCGGGTACTGCTGCTGGAGTGCGTTTCCGATCCCGATACGGAGTTTGCCCTCTCGGACTGGCGACACTACTCCAGCCGGTGTCAGGGATTGAAGGGCGATTTCTGTTTACAGGAAGCCATGATGGAAGCCGAGGAGGGGTATGCCGTCCTGCGGGTCCGGCTGGACGGATCGCCGGACGAGCCGGGCTATATCGCCCCCCTCCTGAGCCATCTCGGAATGCACTACGATATTGTCCTCCTGCATCTCTCGCCCGAGCTGCTGCGCGACGCCACGCGCCCCTCCCTGAGAGAGGGGATGGTCCAGTGCGACCTCGCCTACCTCTTCACCCGTCACGGGCGGGAGCGCGAGGCGCTGCAACTGCTGGGCGAGCTGGACACCGCGCAGACGGCGCATATCCACCTCGTCGAAGAGGGCGAGCGCTGGCGGCCGGATCGGCAATACCAGCGGAATCGCCTCGCCCGCGAGATCTGTCAGCAGCGTATCGGGATCGCCTTTTCCTGCGGCGGAGCAAAGGGGCTGGCACATATCGGCGTGATTCAGGTGCTGGAGGAGCACGGGATTGAGGTCGATGTCATCGCGGGATCGAGCATGGGAGCCTACATCGGCGCCATCTGGGCCAGCGGCCACGACGGGAAGCGGCTGGAGGCGATTGCCCGGGAGGTGGAGGGCCGCTGGGGGTGGCTGAACCTGATCGACCCGGTCTTCCCCCCTCGTCGGGGGTTCACCCGGTCGCGTCGGACCATCCGGCGCTTGAGAAGCGTGATCGGTAATGTCTTTTTTCACCAGCTCGGCGTTCCACTGCGCGTGGTAGCGACGGATCTGGCGACGATGAACCGCGTGCAGTTCGATAGTGGCGAGGTCGCCGCTGCCGTGGAGGCCAGCATCGCCGTTCCCGGCATCTGCGAGCCGGTCTGTATCGGCGGCGATTATTTCCTTGATGGCGGCATCTCCGAGCCGCTGCCGGTGCATACCCTCGTCAAGATGGGGATCGAGCGGGTCATCGCTGTGAACACCATCCCCACGCCCGCACAGATGCGCCGCTACGTAGAGGAGGGGAGGGCGAACGGCATCGTCCCCCCCGGGCTGATCTCCCGCTACCTCAACTACTTCGCGCATGGCAACCTCTTTGATACCCTCCTCCGAAGTACCGACGGGATGCAGATGCGCATCGCCGAGCTGGCATGTCGGCGTGCCACCGTGGCGCTCCGCGCAGCAGCACCCGACGGGCGCTGGCACGACTTCGGTCGTCCCGGAAAGTACATCGCCCTCGGACGCGCTGCTGCGGAGGCTGCCCTGCCTGCCTTGCTGGAGTTAACGAAAGGAAACCGATATGAGCCTTGGCCCCGCCCGACACCATCCATGGCATACCCTCTCGGGTGA
>JBEBWR010000345.1:0-3404 GCA_040392045.1 Chthoniobacter flavus
ACCTTCGAGTAGCCGTCGCGCATGATGTTGATCGGGCTCGCACCGATGGAGGTGCCCACCGCGTTTGCCTGAGCGATCAGGCCCGTGGAGAGCGTATCGCTGAAAGTCAGCGCATCGCGGGTTGCCTTGTTATTGGGGCGCAGCGTATTGAGCCCCACCGACGAGGTGATGAACTTCATCAGCATGTCGCGCTGGCGTTTCCGCCCGAGCCACTTGGCCACGAGCGGCGCGGCGGCGGCTTCAATGCTGCGACCCGCCGCGAGGAACTCAATGTCCTTCTTCGTCAGGCCGACCGCGTGACGGATGAAGTCCACCTGACAGGCGTAGCTGCCGATGGCGAGGGCTTCTTCATTGCCCTCAAGCACTTCGTCGCCGTGCACGCCGTCGCCCCCAAGGGAGGCAATCGCGTTAAAGAACACCTTGTCGGCCCCTCCGGCGGAGAGATCGGTCTTCACCCAGAGCGGGCGGTCCGAACCTTCCGGCCCCTCAAGCGAGGCAAAAAGGTCTTCCTCTTCGACGGCCAGATCGATGTAGTTGGAAAAAAGCTGGCCGACGTTACTGGCCGCCTGGGCGCGATAAGCTTCGAGACCCGTGGCGGAGATGTGATTTCTGGTAGGCATAGATAGATTAAATAGTCTGCAAATGTGGTGACGCCGTGCGATTCCCCCGCCCGGAGAGGGGCCTGCCCGGGGCTGCCATGAGCCTCCCGGCAAAGATTCGCTGGGGCGGGAGAAGGAGCGGCGTCGGGAAAAGCGCGTTACCGTTTCAGTAACGCTTCAAAGGGCGTACCGATCTCGCGCATCAGCTCCAGCATCGAGCTGGTCGAGCGGGCTCCGGAGAGCTTGCGCTCCAGCGCGGCCACCGGGGTCTCCAGCGGCGCGGCGTTGGCGGGGACGGGCCGGGCGCGGCGGCGCGACGGGCTTTTCTCCAGCCCGAGCGTCCGCGCAAAGCGGCGCGCCACCTTGTAGAGCACCTGAGGATCGCGAACGAGCGGACTCTTCGCCTCCTCCAGATAGCGAAGCTCCTCGCGGCACGCTTCAAAAAGCTCCGTCCCGGGCGTCAACGCATCCGGATACTCCTCCAGCAGCGCGGCTTCAGCCTGCGCCTCTGCGGTCCGGTGCGCCGCCAGGGCCTCCGCCGCCTCCAGCTCGCGCTGGCGACGCCGCTCGGCCTGAAGCTCGCGCAGTTCCTCCCGCGCCTCAAAGTAAGCGTCGGCCGCCTTGTCGTATTCGGCAAGGTCGCCGCGCGCCTCCGCCTTGCGGCGCTTGAGGTCGTCGAGCTTGTCCTGCTGCTCCGCGATCCGCGCCTCCAGCGGATCGCCGGGGGCGTCGGAAGCCGCCGGGGTCTCCGGCTGATCCTCTCCATACACCGCGCGGAACGCCTCGTTGAGCGTCAGCCCTTTCTTCGCTGTCAGCTCCACCACGCGGCGCTCCTGATCATCGAGGTGATCCCAGCGTCCCCGGAAATTCTTCGCCTTCGGAGCTTCCTCCTCTTGCGTTTCCGGCTCAGCGGGCTCCTCTTCCGGAGCGGGTGCGCATTCGCCTTCGTCCGTGCTCATCTGCGAGAGCAGCGCGTTCATCGTCTCTTCCCTTTGGTTCTCCGCACCATCAGCGGGTGCGGCTTCGGTAGATGGGGCGGCCATCATGGCCTGCTCGGTATCCATGGCCGCACTCTTGCCCTACCGTGGAACAACTCACAACCCGTCGCGCTCCCAAACGCGTAAAATCTCCTTGGGACTTCCCGGCATTTCAGGGAAAATAAGCCTATGAGCCGAAGCATCGAAGAAGAACTCGAAAGCCTGCGCGCCCGCTCGCTCCTCCGCCGCCTGCGCGAGATCTCGCCGGACCCTGAAGCGATGACGGTAACGCACGAAGGCCGCTCCCTCGTCAACTTTGCTTCCAACGACTACCTCGGCCTCGCCTCCGCGCCCTTTCTCGCCGAAGCCGCCAAGGCCGCGATTGATCAATACGGCGTCGGCTCCGGCGCTTCGCGGCTCGTCTGTGGCAGCCGCCCGGTCCACCGCGAGCTGGAGGAAGCCGTCGCCGCCTTCAAAGGCGCGGAAGCCGCGCTCACCTTCTCCAGTGGCTACGCCACTGCTGTCGGCACGCTCTCCGCGCTCGCCGGAAAAGACGACGTCCTCATTCTCGACAAGCTCGTTCATGCCTCCCTCGTCGACGGCGCGCGGCTCTCCGGAGCGACCCTACGCGTCTTCCCGCACAACCATACCGCCAAGCTGGAGAGCCACCTGCAATGGGCGCAGAACGAACTGAAGGACCATCCCGACGCCCGCATCTTTGTCGTTACCGAATCGGTCTTCAGCATGGACGGCGACCGGGCTCCCCTGCGCGAGATCGTCGCGCTCAAGGAGCGCTACGGCGCGCTGCTCCTGCTCGATGAAGCGCACGCCGTCGGAGTCGTCGGCCATCAGGGGAGGGGACTCGCCGAGCGGCTCGGCGTGAGCGACCGCGTCGATCTCCAGATGGGCACCTTCAGCAAAGCCCTCGGCGTCTCCGGTGGCTACCTTGCCGGGAAGCGGACCATCATCGACCTGCTCATCAATCGCGCCCGTTCCTTCATCTACTCCACGGCCCCGCCCCCCGCGCTGGCTGCCGCCGCGCTCGCCGCGCTCCGCCATCTGCAAACCGACGAAGGCGAACGCCGTCGCCAGCAACTCGTCGCAAACCTCAAGCAACTCGCCGAAGGCCTGCCGCACGGGATCACCCCCGAGCGCCTCCAGAGCGCCATCGTCCCCGTCATCCTCGGAGAAGAAGAGCGCGCCCTCTCCGCCGCCGCGCAGCTCCAGGAAAGCGGCCTCTTCGTCCCCGCCATCCGCTATCCCACCGTCGCCAAAGGCCGCGCGCGCCTGCGCATCACCCTCACTGCGCTCCACACCGCCGAGCAGATCAGCCGCCTTACCAAAGCGCTCAGCGCGCTTCGCTAATCCCATCAAGAACAAGAGTGCCGATCACCACGGTGCAACCCGGGTTGGCTTCCACCAGCTTTTCCGGTGTGTTTACCAGTCGGTAGTCGCCCTTTGCCAATGGGTTCACCACGATATAGAAAACCGGCATCTTCCCCGTAGCGTCCAGAGACGATGTGAAGCGGCCGGTGACCACGCCTTTGGCGAACGGGAGATCCGCCTGATCGAAGTCGAAGCGGCTCGCGTTCCGGCCATCCTCCCATACCATCGAGAGGTATCCCCTGCCGCGCTTGCCCTTCTCATGTCGGAAGAACACCACGGCTTTCAGGTTGAGCGGCTTGGGACTATCGCTAAAAGAAATGCCGCCTCCGAAAAGCCACTCCTTTTTCGTACCTTTGTGATAGACTTCCAGATTCAGCCTTGCCGATCTGATGGCCCGGGAATCCTTCGCCGTGATATAACACTCCGTCACATCCAGAATCGG
>JBEBWR010000346.1:0-3399 GCA_040392045.1 Chthoniobacter flavus
GGCCGTCAGCTTCCTCCATAGGTGGAAGCACTCCTGAAAGGCGTAGGCGAAGTCTCCGGGGCGGCGGCGCATCCACTCCTCCAGCAGCGGGATCGGGAAGAACGCGCCGGTCTCAATCTCCGAGCGGGGCCAGGTGAAGGGGCCATTGTGCTCGACCTGATAGAGTCTTACAAATTCATACCCCGTAGCCCGGGAGGCGGGGATGCTGGCGATCAGGTGGAGCGGAGCTTCAATGCCCAGCTCCTCCATCAGCTCACGCGCGGCGGCTTCCTCATAGTCCTGCCCGGCGGTGAGGTGGCCGGCACAACTGGAGTCCCAGCGACCGGGATGGACGTCTTTGTGCCGGGAGCGTTTCTGGATGAACAGCTCGCCCTTTTTATTGACGACAAAGAGGTGGATGGCGCGGTGATTGAGCCGCTGGCGGTGCACCTCATGACGGCTGAGCTGGCCGATGACGTTGTTCTCCTCATCCACGACGTCAAACATCTCGCCGTGCACATCCTGAGCGATGACGTCAAGGATACCGGGGTGTTTCACGCTCTCGACGTAGCGGGCGAGGTCGATCCACTGGCCGAGGGAGAGCGCCTCACCGCGCACGGTTTCCTCAATGCCGACGGCGGCGCAGAGCGCGGACCAGTCGAGGTCGTGATGAGCGAGCATCTTGCGCAGCATCTTTCGCCGCTGGGCAAAGCCTTCTTTGACCAGCCGGTTGAAGAGGCGACCGTCGCAGTCCGGATACTCGTCGGGGTCACGCGGGGACAGGACGACCACGCCGCTCTCCACGTTCGGCGCGGGGTAAAAGACGCTGCCGGGGAGCGTGCGGACGTAGTCCACTTTCCATTGACGCCCGACGATCAGCGTGAGCGCGCCGTACTCCTTGGTGGAGGGAGAGGCGGAAAGACGCTCGGCCATCTCCTTCTGGAGCGTGAAGACCATGCGCGCCGCCGGGGTCGGATCGGTGGTGAATCGCAAAAGCAGTTGACTGGAGACGTAGTAGGGGAGATTCCCGAGCACTTTTACCGGTCCGTAGGGAAAGAGCTGGCGGATATCGTAGGCGAGAGCATCCTCGTGCCGGATCTCCACCTGCGGCTCGTCTTCAAAATGCGCGCGGAGGTATTCCACCAGCCGTCCGTCTTTTTCCACCAGCGTGGCCGAGGCGGCCTGCGGGACGGCCCACTCCGAGAGCGCTCCGAGGCCCGGTCCGACTTCGATAAGGTGTTCCCCCGGCTGAAGCTGGAGCTGATCCACGATCCACCGCGCGACCTCCTCGTCGTGAAGGAAGTTCTGGCCAAGGCTTTTGGTCGGACGACTGCCGGCTTCGGCAAGGGCGGCGCGGGTGGCGGCGTGGTTCATGACGAAAAAAAGATCGGGAAGCTTACTTTACCACGCGGGCGGCGCGGCCATCCATGGAGATGGAGAGCCCGACTTCGCGGGTATTGGCCGTCTGCGCGGTCAGCGGGCGCGACCAGGTGATGAACCAGTGGCGCTTGGCGGAGAAGACCGAGGAGCGGGTGAGGACGATGCTCTCGATGTAGACATTCGGCTCGTTCCGCTCGGCCAGCACTTTCTGGGCAAGATTGAGCGCATCCTGAATCGGATACTCAGGAACGCGGTCCGCGAGAGCGGCGGGAGCGACGGCCAGCAGTGAGGCCGCAACAGCGAGGAGCAGGAGGTGCTTTTTCATCACCTGCCACGGCTACCCGGATGACCGCCGGATGTAAATCCGAAACCGCCGTCCGGCGGGTCAACCCGATCTACTTCAGCTCTTTTTTCCGCTTTCGGGAGAGTTTCAGGCGAGCCCGTACTTCATCCAGCGGCAGGCGGTCGATAAAGTACGCGGCGGCGGCCATGCCGACGCCGTAGGTCCCCGCTCCGGCAACGGCGCCGGAGATGGCGTTGCCCCAGCCGGGGAAGAACTTCGCGGCGGCGCGCGCCCCCTCCCGCAGTAGGAAGGCGGCCCCGACGTTCACTCCCATCGCCCCGAGGAAATCGCGAACCGTTCGCGTATTCATCTCCCGCCCCGAGGCGGTGATGATCCCGGCGACCATGACGCCCTGAAGCGCGGTGAGGATGGGGAGATCCGCGAGGGGGATCGGCTGCGTACCGATGGCGGTACAGACGGCGGCAGAGGCGCGGGTCAGGGTCCGCGCAATCTCATGCTGCACGACACGCTCCCCCGTCAGCCGCGCAAAGTCGAGGCGGGCGGCTCCCGGCAGGGCTTTGGCGATGGCGGCAAGCACGGTCTCGCGCTCGTTAATGGGAACGACGGCTGCGATGGAGCCGCCGACCGTCGCGCTGGCAAACAGCTGCTGGCTCCACTCTGCCGGGGCGGCACTCGCGACGATCACGGGCAGGCCGACGCGATAGCGTTCCCGGGTCCGCTGGTGGAGCGATTCCAACAGGGCAAGCGCCTCGGGCGTGGGGTCTCCGACGAGCAGGAACAGATCGGGGGCGTCCGCGGCGATGACGGTATAGGTGTAGGCCGTGGCCGCGCGATCCCGGGCAACGACGTAGCGCAGGCTTCCCCGCGAATGAACGGCGGCGGCCCAGGGCGCGGAGAAGTCATGCCGCACGTCGGACGGCATGAGCGAGCGCAGATAGGCCTCGGCGTCCTCTCCGACGAGCAGCAGGCGCGCCGGGCGACGCTCCAGAAAGAGCTCTTTGAGCGGATGCCACTCGCGCTCCACCGGGGTACGGATCGGGGAGGGAAGCTTGCCGAGCAGTTTCTCAAACCGCCCGGCCAACCGGGAAAGGGTGTTCATTGCCCCCCAACTTTACCCCGTTTTCGCGACTCCGCTACTGGAGATGTTTGAGCAGATCCTTGACGTGCTCGGCGGGCTTTACCTTCGGGAAGACGGCGCTGATCTCACCGTCCGGACGGATGACAAAGGTGGCGCGCTGTACGCCCATGTACTTCTTGCCGTACATGCTTTTCTCCACCCAGACACCATAGGCCTGAGCGATCTCCTTGCTCTCATCGGTGATGAGCGGGAAGGGAAGATTGTACTTGTTGATAAAGCTCCGATGGCTCTCGGCGGAGTCCGGGCTGATGCCGAAGACGAAGGCGCGGTTGGAGAGCTGCTCCCACGCGTCCCGCAGACCGCACGCCTGCGTGGTGCAGCCCGGCGTGTCGTCCTTCGGATAAAAATAGAGGATCGTCGTCTCCCCGCGCAGGTCGGCAAGCTCAATCGGAGCGCCGAGGCCGTAGCGTCCGCCGACGGCTGTGGAGCGGAATTGGGGGGCGGGATCGCCCACTTTCAGCAAGGGTTCCATAGCCGTCCTTGTAGCATGAACGCCGCGGCTCTAGCAACCGCCAACCTGCCGGACTTCAAAGAACCGGCCTTTCTCCGCCGATTCCTTTGCCGCGAGGCAGGCGTAGACGCTCTCCAGCCCCTTTTC
>JBEBWR010000347.1:0-3394 GCA_040392045.1 Chthoniobacter flavus
TGTCCAGTTCGCTCAGCCGTCGCTCTATGTTCAGGGCGATGCCCAGCGCGTTCATGACACCATCTCCGCCAGCTATCGGGCTATCGGCTCGCGGCAGATTGTCCCGTGGTTGACGGCGGGAACCTATGGAGAGTTCCCTCCGGAGAAACTGGAGCAGATGATCTATGAAGCCTTTCTCAATGGCTCGCGAGGGATCACCTACTACGCCTTCAGCGACTTCGAGCCGATGGACTTTTACTATCACGCGCAAGCGCTGCGAACTCTCGCCCCTCATGCTTCGCTGCTCACCTCCGGAAAATCGCTCCCCGCCGCCACCGGAAAGCAGCCCCTCACCGTCTCGGCCTTCGGCACCGACGAAGCCGCGCTTGTCCTGATCGGCAACTACCGCAGCCCGCAAGCATTGACCGCCCCGGTCGCGATCGAAGACCGGGAGATCGTCGAAGCCATCGACCTCAAGACGGGGCAACCGCCCGAGTCGCTCACCGCGCTCACCGTCCCCTCCGGCGGGCAACGCCTGCTCCGGGTCCGGTTCGCCCCGAAGAAGTCTGACCCGTCGCAACCATGAATCCACAAGTTCTCCCCGACCGTCGCCGCCCGCCGCGCCTCCGGGCATTTACCACTCTGGAGCTGCTTGTCGCCATTGGCCTGGTCGTCGTCCTTCTGAGCATCCTCTTTCCGCTCGCCGGAAGTCTGGGCCACAGTTCCAGAGAGGTCCGCTGTCTGGCCAATCTCCGACAGATTGCTGCCTATATGAATGTCTACCTTGCGGGTCATCAGCAGACCTATCCCTATTCCTTTTATGAAAACACTGAGGGAAAAGACCGCCTCTTTTGGGCAACATCGCTAGTCAAAGCCGCCGATGTGGCAGACTACGGCGCTTTCATCTGCCCGTCGGTGAAAGACATTCACCCGTATCTCAAGCAGAACGCCGCCGCCGGCGCCGCCTACATCTCCTACGGGATCAACCGCTCCGGGCTTGCCCCCAGCATCGCCGACCGGAATACCCGTGCCAACACTGCGAACCTCCGGCAGCCGCATGAAATCCTCATGGCGGTGGACTGCGACTCGCGCAATCAACCCGGCGACGGCTGGTACTCCGCCGCCCCAAGCCAGCTCCGCGAGGAGTTCAAAAACCACACGCCTCTTTCCACCCGTCATCGCGGTACCCTCAATGCCCTCTACTGCGACGGGCACGCCGCGCCGATCACCGAGACAGCCCTCCTTCCCGCCGCCGTCAGTTCCGCCCCATGGTTCGGCGGCATCTATAATCCTCCACCCTCTCCATGATTTTTTTTCGTCCTTCAAGCGGTCCCGCCTCTTCCTTCCCTCTCCCGGAAGGACACGCCATCCATCCCGGCTTCACCGCCACGCCGATTGGCTGCGGGCCCAACGCTCTTCGCCTGACTCCACCGCGCGGCACCGCTCTTCCCGCCGCCGCGAATGGCTTCCGGCTGGCCATCGCCATCGGCTACGACATCCGAGGGAATCAACCGACGCCGATCCGGGCGACCACCGGCATGGGCCGCCCGCTGGGGATCTTTGACATCCGCTTTGCCTGCCCGTTTGAGCCGTTCATTCTTGATCTGACCGGGGATGAAGCCGCCGCTGCGTTAGCAAACGGCCTCGTTCTCTCCTCTGAGCCGCATGCCGAAGGTGTCGTCAGGATTTTCACTTCCGCTCCCGGGAGCCCCGGAGCAGAGCGCTTCCTGCCATCGCTCTATCCGACACCATCGCGTGATCGATACCTCGAATTTCAGGATCGCCTCTTCTCCCTCGCTTCACTGCACCCCTTCAGTTGGCTCGAAGGCTGCGTCATGGAGGGGTTAAGCACCTATGCCCAGAGAGAGGACGCCGTGGCGAAGCGCGCCCGCGCCGCATTGACCCAACACTGGGATTACTTCTCCTCCGACGGCGTTACCCTACGCTACTGCGATCCGCGCAGCACCCTCCGGGTGAACGAGGTTTACGGTCACGAATGCGCGCTGCCTTTTGTCACTCTGGCCTCTCTGCCACTTGATCCCAATGACGTCCGGCTCCATGCTCTCGAAGCCTACGCTGTCATGCGAAATACGCGGGAGATCACGCAGCCCGGCGCTGATGACTACACTACGGAAGCCTGCTATACCCTCGCCTACCCCGCCATCGCGCTGGGGTACCGCCTCGGTCGCGAACGGCTGATCGAGGCAGGCATCGGCTTGATCGAACGCCGCATCCCGAAGCTCTGGCGTCCGGGGCGGCTGACCCAAAGCCTTCGCACGGATGGATCGCGCGCTTTTGTAAACTGGGCGCGCGGCGTCGCGTGGTTCCTGCTGGGGATCAGCCGTGCGGCGGCGCACTTCCCCGATAGCGCCTGTCCGGAGGAATTTCGCCGCGCCTTTGAAGAGGTCAGCGAATGGATCGTCCGCCAGCCGAGAGTGAATGGTCTCTGGAGCTGCTTTGTCGATGCGCCGGAAACAGGTCCGGAGATTTCCGGCTCCTGTGGAATCGCCGCCGCGCTGGTGTCCGCCGTACAGCTCGGATGGCTTGGCCATCTCCCTGAGAGTGATTTGGCCTGCGTCTGCGAAGTACGCAACGCCGCCGCCTCGTACCTCACTCCCGAAGGCTGGCTCGGCGGCGTGTCCCAAATCAACCGGGACGGCGAACGTCTCCAGCGAAACGGTTACCGGGTCCTCTCTCAGATGGGAATGGGCCTTTTCGGTCTGCTCGATGGACTGTTGCGGGATGTACCCGCACCGCTCTACCGCGGCGGGAATTTCGCCATGATGAAGGAAACGGCGTAATCGATCTGCCGACGCTGCTCCTTCGCGGTGCGGCGGGCGCCCGACGGCTTGTCCGGAGCCTGTACCCAGTCGCGCCAGATGATCTTGCGCTGCTTGATGTCGATGACATCGACGATCAGAATGCGGCGGTTCGTGGCGCCGGGAGCGGTCAGGAAGTTCTCGATCTCCTTCTGCTCAGCCTGCTCCTTCGGTGAGAGCGAGTAGCCCTGGTAGTTATCCAGTAGCGTAAAGGTGCGCCCGTGCTGGGAGATCACGTGAAAGGCGACGTAGAGCGGTGCGCTGGAGTCGCCCCGGGTGAAGCCTTTTGCCTGAAGGTGACGGTCGAGCGATTTCTCCACTTCCTCATGCCAGTAGCCGACATTCGACACGGCCTCCGATGCTTCCGCCGCCTGATCAGGCAGGTGGAAGTAGGTCTGCGGGGGGCGGAGACGTTCGTCGCCCGAGGACAGCGATACCGAGGCGCAGGAGGCGAGCAGCAGCGAAGCGGCTCCGAGGGTGGCAAAGACGGAAAGTTTACGCATGGCGGGAAAGGTGAGGGTCGTCGCCCCTAGAAAACGCCATTCCCCGGGGTTTGGCAAACCGATTCCGGCATTGCTCCCCGGGGAATGGGAAAA
>JBEBWR010000348.1:0-3387 GCA_040392045.1 Chthoniobacter flavus
GGAAGATCCTCCCCCAGAGCGAGATAGAGCGCATAAGCCGTCCGCCCCGGCTCTGCCAGCGCGGCAAACGCGCCCCACGGCTCCACCGGCGGCATCCCCGCGTGACGCGCCTCTTTGCGCAAGCGAGCCACCATCCACCCACGCCGAGCCGCCGGAGTCCGTAGTCGGGCAAAACGTTCGCCCAGCCCCTCCAGCGTCTCCGCCAGAGCCCGCGTAGCTGCCTCCGGATGTCCCGTCATCAGAAGCGCAAACCGGTACCATCCGGCAAGAGAAGCCGGAGGCGGCGGCGTTTCGCAGTCGCTATGGAGGGTCGAATCGTCCAAAACGCCTCTAGCGTAAAACGTCCCGGCCCCCGAGGCAACCGATTTCCCGCGTCTTCCGGAACCCGGGATTCGCCGCGTGCCCCGGTCGCCTGATTCAGGCAGGCTGCACTTTCAGATCGGCAATCTCCACCAGTTGACCGACTGTCGCAGCCCGGCTTTTTTCAATGGCCAGATAATCGCCCTCAAAATGATAAATGTCGTAGAACGCCTGAAGTAAAGCAATGGAGGCTGCGCGCTCCCCGGGAGAAAGGTGGCACTGCTCATAAACGATCACTTTCGGCCGGTAGCAGGAGAGGTCGAGTTGTGAAAGAATGAGGTAATCGGCTCCCTCGGTATCAATATGGAGAATATCGAGAGCGCTGATTTCGTGCTTTTTCAGGAGATCGGAGAGCGAGAGCCCTTTAAGAGTGGTTTCCCGAATGAACGGCTCCAACTCATTCATATGCCGAACGATATGATCGCGGTTCATGGAGGCCAGCATATTACTCCATATCGGCAGATCGGGAATCGCTTCCCGCGCGGCCCGCTCATCCACCCAGTAGAAAGGGCATTGCTCCCCCCGATTGATCAGCGCGTTCTCAAATCGGAAGCGCTCATCCTTCGGGTAGTTCTCTTTCAGTTGTTCAAAAAGGTAAGGGACAGCCTCCACAAAGAGACCTTTCCACTTTCTTCTTCGGAGAATGAGGGTATGAATCGGATCCCAGTGTTTTCCGTCATTGGAGCCGATCTGCACCACCTGCGCCAGCTCCTCAGGCACCGCCCGGTTGATCCAAAATGAAAGGCTCCGGTGAGAAAACCTCTCCCGGAAAAGATGATAGAGATTCATCAGCCAGCGGCCAAAGATCGGAATCCCTTCCACGATTTGCCGAATACGCCTTTTCATGCCCTCCATGAAGCGCCTCGATCTTATGAAAACTCAATGAAAAAGATGTGGAGAAGCGGAAAAGCGGCGGCACGCGTCCGCTCATGGTTAAAGGCATCGAAATCTTTTGAGGCGCTTTGGGGCCTGAGCAATCAATTTCCAGAATGGACACCGCCGCGATTCCATGGAATTCTGTACGTTTCTACCCGTGGCATCCCGAGAGCACATTTTATTCGTCTGTACCGGCAACACCTGTCGCAGCCCGATGGCCGAAGGGCTTTTTCGCGAGCTGATCGGAAAAACCCCCGAAGTCAAAGAGCGCGTCTCCACCGGCTCCGCAGGCGTCTCCGCGTCTAAGGGCATGCCCGCCAGCATCCATTCCGTCAAAGCCCTCGCGGCCCGGGGGATTAACCTCACGCCCCACCGCAGCCGTCCGCTCACCGGCGCGCTCATCGAAGAGTCCACCCTCATCCTCGCCATGACCCGGGACCATCGCGACACCATCCTCGCCTACTTCCCCGAGGCCGACGGAAAGATCCATCTCCTCGGTGATTTCTCCCCGAATCAGGGAAACCCCGACATCTCCGACCCCTTTGGCGGCAGCCCCGAGCAATACCTGCGCTGCTGCGACCAGATTTCGCAGGCCCTCTCCGGAGTCCTCCGATTCATCAACCAAGCAAAATAGCCAATGAGCAACTCCACCTCTCCACTCCGCATCGCCCTTGGCGCCGATCACGGCGGCTTTGAGCTGAAGAACGCGGTTCACTCTTACCTCACCGGCAAGGGCATCGAAGTCACCGACTTCGGCGCAAACTCCGCCGACTCCGTGGACTACCCCGACTTTGCCTCCAAGGTTGCCCACTCCGTCGCGAGAGGCGAAGCGAACTACGGCGTCCTCTTTTGCCGCAGCGGCATCGGCATGTCGATTGCCGCCAACCGCCTCCCCGAGATCCGCGCCGCGCTCGTCAAGACCGTGGAAGAGGCGAAAATCACCCGCGAGCACAACGACTCCAACGTCCTCTGCCTCGCCGCGAACGACACCGACGCCGCAGCCGCCGAAGCCATCGTCGAAGCCTACCTGAGCACCCCCTTCGCCGGAGGCCGCCACGGTTGCCGCGTCGAAAAGCTTGAGCGGATCGACGAAGTCGACCACACCGGCCCCTCCCTCAAGGAAGCCGACCCCGAGATCGCCGCCGCCATCGCGGAAGAAGGCATCCGCCAGTTTGAGAACATCGAGCTGATCGCCTCCGAGAACTTCACCAGCCGCGCCGTCATGGAAGCGCAGGGCTCCTGCCTTACCAACAAGTACGCCGAAGGCTACCCCGGTCGCCGCTGGTACGGCGGCTGCGAGAACGCCGACACCGTCGAGCAGCTCGCCCTCGACCGCGCCCGCGCCCTCTTCGGCGGCGAGCACATCAACGTCCAGCCGCACTCCGGCAGTCAGGCCAACATGGCGGTGTACTACAGCGTGCTCCAGCCCGGCGACCGGATTCTCACCATGGACCTCTCCCACGGCGGCCACCTCACGCACGGCAACCGCGCGAACTTCTCCGGTCGCTTCTTCGAAGTCAGCCACTACGGCGTCAGCCAGGAGAACGAGCTCATCGACTACGACGCCCTTGCGAAGCACGCCGAGGAATTCAAGCCCCGGATGATCACCGCCGGAGCCTCCGCCTATCCCCGCATCATCGACTTCAAGCGGATGCGCGAAATCGCCGACTCCGTGGGCGCCTACCTCTTCGTCGACATGGCGCACATCGCCGGACTCGTCGCAGGCGGCATGCACCCCAGCCCCGTTGACCTCGCCGACTTCACCACCACCACCACGCACAAGAGCCTGCGCGGCCCGCGTGGCGGCATCATCATCTGCAAAGAGCAGTACGCCAAGGGGATCAACGCACAGGTCTTCCCCGGCATCCAGGGCGGCCCGCTCATGCACGTCATCGCCGCGAAAGCCGTCTGCTTCCGTGAAGCCCTCCAGCCCGAGTTCAAGGACTACGCGCGCCAGATCGTCTCCAACGCTCAGGCCCTCGCCGCCCGCCTCGTGCACAACGGCTACCGTCTCGCCTCCGGCGGCACGGACAACCACCTCATGCTCGTCGACCTCCGTCCGCAGGGCCTCAACGGCAAGCTCGCGCAGGAAACCCTCGACAAAGCCGGGATCACCACGAACAAGAACGGCATCCCCTTCGACACCGAGAA
>JBEBWR010000349.1:0-3361 GCA_040392045.1 Chthoniobacter flavus
AGACGCATGAGATAGACCATGCGGTAGAAGCTGCCGACGTTCCAGATCAGGCGCTGATCTTCCGGAACCGTTTCGAGGTACTCCTTGAAGAAATTGGAAATCGGGGTGTTGGCGTCCGGAACGAAAATCCGGGCCTGAGAGGGAGGGCGGATCGTGGTGGTCCGGGAGACATTGACGCCGAGCGCTTCATTCAGTCCGGCAAGGCCACCGAAACGTTCGACCAGCCACTTGCGGAAATGCTGGTTCTGCATGGCGGCCTGCTGGGCGTTATTCCGCGTAAACCCGAGACCGGCGTCGTTGAAGGAGTAAGGGCCGTGCTCCGCCTTGAATTCTTTCCAGAGCTTGACCTGATCGGCATCGACCTTGGGTGGATAGGGCGGCTCAAAATAGGTGATCGAGGCGTCGCCCGAAGCCGTGATGAGATTCTCCAGCGAGCCGCCGTATTTCCCATCCAGATAGCGCTTCCAGAGCTCTTTCTTATGGAAAACAAATTTCGGATAGAGCGCGAAGGTCTGAACGTCGTAGGCACCGGAGGTGGAGCTCGCAACCGTGACCAAAAGCGGAAGGACCATGGTCAGCGCCCCGGCAATCAGGATGGCATAGACCGATGTGAAGAGGAACCGCACGGCGGCGGAACGTTCAGTGATGGGCGAAAAAAAACTCATTTCTGTAGGAACGGTTCCGGGGGGCCGGAGCCGGAGATAATTTTGGAAGGGGAAGGTTTTACCATCCCATAGTCAGGTCACAAATCAATTTTGCGCGTTTCAGACATAAATTTCGCTTTCGGGCCCTATCCACGAATCCGCTGGACTAATTTTCAGGCACGCTCCTCCGGCGGAATTCCCGGGGAGTGCAGCCCGCCCACTGCCGGAAAGCCCGCGCGAAATAGGCAGGGTCGCGAAAGCCCGAGGCGTAGCTGATCTCCGCGATATTCATGGGAGTGGCCTTTAAGAGATCGCAGGCCCGGGAGAGCCGCTGCTCCAGCAGATAAGTCTGGAGGGAGACGCCGCCCGCTTTGCGGAATAGCCGGGAAAGATGCCCCGCGCTGCACCGCAGCCGCCCGGCCAGCGAGGCAACGGTCAGCCCGGGGTCGTGCAGATGGAGGAGGATCTGCTGCCGCGCCTGCATCACGCGCACCGGCTCGGGCGGAGCAACGCTCTCCTGCCGCTCCAGCGCGGCCAGCAGACCCGCAAAGACGGCGGCAAGCGCTCCACGGGCTCCGGTCTTCCCCGCGGGATGATCGCTATGCCACTGCCGGACGGCTTCGGTCAGCAGGAAGGCGCAGCTCTCCGCAATCCCGTCGAGCCAGTCGCCAATCACACCGCCCGGGTGCCCGGGGCGTTTCTCGTGCGCGAGGTGAAACCGGAGGGTCGACTCGGGAAGGAAGACGAGATTGGCAAAGGGCGACTCCAGCGCCCGCACCCGCTCCCCGTGCGGCACGCCGCGCGGAACGATGCAGATCCCGCCCGGCCCGACCACCT
Source organism: Chthoniobacter flavus (assembly GCA_040392045.1). Taxonomy (GTDB): domain Bacteria; phylum Verrucomicrobiota; class Verrucomicrobiia; order Chthoniobacterales; family Chthoniobacteraceae; genus DATMFV01. Next base: position 1,482 of record JBEBWR010000349.1, read on the forward strand.
GCTCCTCCCCGGGAAAGGTAAAGCGTGTCTCGCCCGAAAGCTGGAGGAACAGCTCGGGGGCTACGTGAAACTGCATCCCCGGGATTGCCCGCATCTCGCTCCGGGCGGCGGGGATATGGATGGGCGCTTCGGCCAGCGCGTCGAGCCGATCGCGCACGGCGTGACGCGTGATGGACCGGAGCATTTCGCCGGAGAACGGAGAAGAGAGGGAAGGAAGCATGCCGGATTTGTCCTATAATCAACAGGATTATCCAAACATTCCGCATTGAAGAAGGCCAGTTTATAGAGAAAAGTGAGGAGAAATTCAGGGCACTCCACAAAGAGGCATCCGTCCTGTTTTCTTCACGACCCTTCCCTTCTCATGACCGAACCCCTTCACGTGACCATCTGGAACGAGTACCGTCACGAGCGCGAAAAGGACGCCGTCCGCGCGCTCTACCCCGACGGAATTCACGGCGCCATCGCCGCCTTTCTGAGCCGCGACCCGCTGCTGCTTCCCCACACCGCCACCCTCGACGAGCCGGAGCACGGCCTGACAGAAGCCGTGCTGGAGAAAACGGACGTACTCCTCTGGTGGGGCCACGTAGCGCACGGAGCCGTGAGCGACGAGGTGGTGGACCGCGTCCAGCGCCGGGTGCTGGAGGGGATGGGCCTGATCGTGCTGCACTCGGGGCATTACTCGAAAATCTTCAAGCGCCTGATGGGGACGACCTGCTCGCTAAGCTGGCGGGAGTCGGGCGACCGCGAGCGGCTCTGGAATCTTGCCCCCGAGCATCCCATCACGCAGGGGATTGGCCGCTTCATCGAGCTGGAAGACCACGAAATGTACGGCGAACCGTTTGGCATTCCACACCCCGAAGAGCTGCTGTTTGTCTCGTGGTTCACGGGCGGCGAGGTCTTTCGCAGCGGCTGCACGTGGCGGCGCGGGCACGGGCGCATCTTTTATTTCAGCCCCGGGCACGAGACGCAGCCGATCTATCATCACCCGGAGATCCAGCGGGTCATCACCAACGCCGTCCACTGGGCGCGCCCGACCGTTCGCATCCCTGACACCGCCCCCAACCCCGCCCCTGTCGAATGCAAAAACTAAGAGTTGGAATCGTAGGCCTCGGCATGGGGTCGGCCCATCTGAAACAGTACGCAAGCCATCCGGCCGTGGAGCTGGCGGCCATTGCCGATCCCGATGCAGGGCGGCGCGCGCGATTCGGCGAGGAATATCGGATTGCCGCCCGGTACACCGACGCGGAGGAGATGTTCCGCGCGGAGCGGCTTGATCTCGTTAGCATCTGCACGCCCAATCTCTTTCACAAGCCGCTCTCCATCGCGGCAATGGAAGCGGGCGCGCATGTCCTCTGCGAGAAACCGATGGCGCTCAACGCCGCCGAAGGCCGCGAGATGCTCGAAGCGTCGCGCCGGACCGGTCGCCGCCTGATGATCAACTTCTCCTACCGCTTTCACGATCAGAGCGTCGCCCTGAAACGGCAGGTGGAGAGCGGCGCGCTGGGCGACATCTACTTTGGCCGGACGATCTGGCATCGGCGGCGCGGCTTCCCCCGGTTCGGCGGCTGGTTTGGCCAGCGGGCGCTCTCCGGCGGCGGACCGCTCATCGATCTCGGCGTCCACCGGCTCGACCTCGCCCTCTGGCTGATGGGTTACCCCCGCCCCACATGGGTCATGGGCGCAACCTTCGATCCCATCGGACGCGAAAGGGCCGCGAAGGAAGGGGCGCAGTATGACGTGGAGGATCTCGCCGCAGCGTCCATCCGCTTTGAGAACGGCGCGATGCTGACCGTGGAAGCCTCATGGGCGCTCAACCAGAAGGAGAACGAGCGGATGGAGACGCAGCTCTTCGGCACGAAAGGCGGCCTCACCCAGCGGAA
>JBEBWR010000350.1:0-3354 GCA_040392045.1 Chthoniobacter flavus
GGCTGGCGACACCTCAGCAGCGCATGGGATCACTACCCCTACTCCGCCATGACCGGCGGCGAACGCGCCGCCTATATGCGCGGCCCGTTCTACCTCGGCCCGGCGCATCCGCTGATCTTCGACGTACAGTCACATTACAACCTTCCGCTGAAATTCCGCCTGCTCCGAGGCGACCTTGGCGAACTGTGGGATGACCCCGGGAAACGCGAAGAAGCCCAGCGCAATGCCAAGCCCCGCTACGTCAGCGACCTCCTTGTCACGCTGCCCTACGGCGTAGACCGCTACCTCCAACTCCTCCGGGATTGCCGCAAGGAGTGGGAAGCCGGTCGCGCCCTCCTCCGCTCCGAACTCGAAGGACTCGGCGGACTGGCGGAAAAAGAGCTCAACCTCTGCCACACCATCGCCTCACACCTCGCGTCGCTGGAGAACACCGTCCGCTTCTACGCCACGCGCGACCGCCTCCAAGGCACCCCCTGCACCGCAGCGGAGTTCCGCTCCGGCATCGCGGAGCTGCAAGCCATCGTCGACGACGAAATCCGGCAGAGCAGCGAATTCCTGCCCATCCTCGAAAGCGACCCGCGCCTAGGCTACGGGCACTCCTACTTCCCCGTCTACGATGCCGGGATGGTCCATGCAAAGATCGCGCAATGCCGCTTCGTCCGCGACGTCGAGCTGCCCCGATTCGCCAGCGTCGTCCTCTTCCACGTCTGGCTGGAGAATTGAACCCCGCCAGCCGCGACTGAACCAGACTGGACTTTTCTATAACAAGATAGGACTTTTGTGAAATCCCGGAGTCGTCGGGCGGCGTAGGTTACGCCCGACCGCACCGGTATCCTCACACTCCTTCCTTGCTATATGAAAGGCTGTCTGCTCAACGGCATTCACACCGGCTACGTCATCTGGGACCCCGAGCCGGGCGTCCCCGAGTTGAAACACGCCGGGGAAGAGTGGGCCTTTCCCGAATACTCCACCTCCATTCACGCGCACCCCTGCCACGAGCTGCATCTCCAGCTCTCCGGCAGTACCGAATGGGAGACGGAGCACGGCGCGCTCGCCGTCGAGCGGAACATGCTCGTCGGCATGGCCCCGGGCGTACGCCACCGGATGCGCCCCGTCTCCCCGCGCGCACACCACTTCATCTACTGCTCGCTTGATCTCGGCGGAGTGCTCTCGCAATGCGGCCTCGACGCCGATCTCCCCGTCTTCCGCCAGCCCTGCTTTCTGATCCGCCACGCCGAGGAATTTGCCGCACCATTCACCACCCTCTCGCAGGAGATCCGCCAGAATCGCCCCGGCCGAACGGAACTGATCCGCCTCAGCGCGCGCACCATCGGCCTGATGCTTCACCGCTTCGCCACCTCAGGGGAGAGTCCGGAGGCCCGGACAACGACCACCCCTTTCGTCTCCCGACATCTCCTCATCCTGAAACGCTACATTGAGCAACACCTGCGGGAGCGCATCAGCATCTCCGCGCTCACCTCGGAGCTCCGCATCTCGCGCACGGCCCTCTTCGACCTCTGCCGCCGGGAGCTGGGGAAATCCCCCGCCGCCTACCAGATGGAGCGCCGCATGGAAGTCGCCTGCACCATGCTCAAAACTCCCTCCCTGCCGCTCACCCAGATCGCGCACGAACTGGGGTTCAGCTCCAGCCAGCATTTCTCCACCGCCTTTCGCAAGCACTTCGGCATTGCCCCCTCGCGCTACCGCACCTCTTCAACACCTGATCTATCATGACCCAAAAACCCATCCAACTCGGCATCATCGGCTGCGGCGGCATCGCCAAAGCCCATGTCAACGCAGCAAAAGAGAACGGCTACGCCATCACATGCGTTTCCGATATCTCACCCGACGCCATGGCGGCCTTCATCGGCCAGAACATTCCCGATGCGCGCGGATTTGCCAGCGCGGAAGCGCTCCTTGACGAAGGCGGCGTCGACGCCATCATCATCTGTACTCCGCCCCGCAGCCATGCCGACGTCGCCATCGCCGCCCTGCAACGCGGCATCCACGTCTTCTGCGAGAAGCCGCTCGCCGCCAGCGTCGATGAATGCCGTCGGATCGCCGCCGCCGTCGAAGCCTCCAGCGCCAGGCTGATGATGGCCTTCCGCCACCGGTTTACCGCCGCCCAGCAGGCCATCAAAGCGCGACTCGACGTCGGCGACCTCGGGCGCATCATCCTCTTCCAGAACGTCTTCGGCGGTCCTGCCCGCCAGATGAAAGACCTCTGGTTCTCCCGCTTTGCCATCTCCGGCGGGGGAACCCTCATGGACACCAGCATCCATAGCATCGATCTCTTTCGCCACTACTGCGGCGAAGTCGCCACCTTCAGCGGCGAACGCGACCGCGCCTTCGAGGGGACCGACGTAGAGGATAGCTCCGTCCTCTCCCTCCGCTCCGAAAATGGCGCTCTCGGCATCATCGCCGCCTCGTGGAACTACGGCACGGGCCGCGCCGACATGGAGATCCTCACCGACAAAGTCCGCGTCGTCTACGACTACGCCAAGCCTACCGTCTACCGCATCTATCGCCTCGGAGAGCCGGAGCCCGAATGTGTCGAAGTCAAAGCCACCGGAGGATTCACCGAGCAACTCGCGCACTTCGTCGAATCCATCCAAAACGGCACCGAACCGCTCACCGGCATCCGCGACGGCATCCGCGCCGTCGAGATCGTCGAAACCGTCTACCAGCAGCGTCCCCTCTAAACCCATGAAACGCATCGCCTTCGTCGATCACGACATCGACAACTTTCACGCCAACACCTTCGCCCGTCTCCTGAGCGAGAACGACACCGGCTTTCAACTCACCGCCGTCTTCGCCAACCGCCGCGACAACATCGCCGCATGGGCCGCCGAACGGGGAGTCACCGCCGTGGAGCGCATCGCCGATCTCGCCCCGCTGGCCGACTACGTGATGGTCCTCGCCCCCTCGAATCCGGAGACACACCTGGAACTCTGCCGTGAAACCTTCGCGCTTGGCAAAACCACCTACGTCGACAAAACCTTCGCGCCGGATTACGCCACCGCCTGCGAAATCTTCGCCCTCGCCGACCAGCGCGGCGTAGCGATCCAGAGCAGTTCCGTCCTGCGCTATACCGAGCTTCAGGCGCACTGCGCCGCCCAGCCCGACCAGCCGCCGCTGGCCATCAGCAGTTGGGGATCGGGAGGGAACTTCAACGAATACCTCATCCATCCGCTCGAAAGCGTCATCAGCGTCATGGGGCCCGAGATCGAAGGGATTACCGCCGAAGAAGTCGCCGGATGCACCCGCATCACGCTCCGCTTTTCGGGGAACCGGATCGCCACCATCCAGATGCACGTCGCCCACGCCACGCCGTTCTTCCACGTCGTCTCCGAC
>JBEBWR010000351.1:0-3350 GCA_040392045.1 Chthoniobacter flavus
AGCTGAAAGGAAATCGCGCCCCTTTCGGATAAAAGTGATCGCTAACCGATTCTGCCTCCACCTTTTGAGGAGCGCGGAAGAAGACATCGGGCGAGAGATCGATACTGGAGTAGGCAACAGGCATGGAGGCGCTTAACGTAAGGGCCAGCAGAGAGAGGAGAGGTTTCATGGTTGGAAAGGTAGTGATGAGATGCGGAAATTATCGTAGCTGCCGGGCATGGAGGCATAGGCGGCGACCCGCCGATTCCCGATCCGCCACGGGTGTTGGCCGCTGGCGAGGTTGCCGAAGCCGGGCAAAAGGCGCTCGCCCAGCAGCACGCCATCGCGGTAGAACCGGAGGGTGGCGCTCTCCCCGCTGTTCTCAAAGGTGGCGGCGAGATGCACCCACTTTCCCGGCTCCCAGAGGACGTTCTCAATGCTCAATGCCTGCGTGCGTTCCCCGTTACCCACTTCCAGCACGAGGCGATCATTCCGGCTGGTGAAAAGACGAATCCCCGCGTGGTCGGTACGCTTCTTGTCGAAAAAAGTTCCCCGGTGAGAGGGCGCTTCGGGGAGAAACCAGAAGTCGACCGTAAGCGCCTGTCCGCTGAAGAGGCCGACACTTGCTTTGGCCTCGGCAAAAGAGTCGTTTCGGGTTGAAGAGCCGCCGTGATCCGAAAGCGATCGGAAGGCATGGCCAAACTTCCCGGGAACCCCGGCTCCCGTTTCTGTCCCGACGGATGAAAAGCTCAGCGGGACGTCGTACTCCGAAGCGGAGTTCGCGCCGGGATCGTCCACGGTGTCAAACTTCCAGAGCGCCAGCGTGCCCGGCTCGGCTCCGGTAGCGTCCGCCTGCCACGGGGCATCAGCGCCCATGACCGGGGAGCCAAGAAGGGCGGAGATCAGAAGAATGCGGAGAGGGATCATAGCTAATGAGTGGAAAGGATCTGTCCTTTATCGTCGATGGCCTGAGTCACCCCCGCCTGCGCGAGCCCGGCCGCGTCCAGCGAGCGGATATGGCCATCCAGAAAGAGGACGTTCGCCCGGTGGGAATGACGCAGATGAATCCCTGAATCGTTTCTCAGGTCGGTCGGATGAAGGCGGAAACTCTGGCGCGCGGAGACGTAGTTCAGGCTATCAGCCATCCAGAGGAATTGCCCGGGGTCGGGGATCGCTGATAACACTATATTATAGAGGCGCGGGCTCTCCGGGGTGTCGCGCTTTACCTCGCCGGGACTCCCGGCGACGCGGATGCCGTAGCAGAACCAGTCGCCCGTCTCGTCTTCCTTAAAGGAGGGGCATCCGAAGGCTGCTTTGGCCTGGTCCTGCGTGTAGCCCGCGTAGCGCATTGCCTGATTGTACCACCGCTTCTCCCCTCCGGCGCTGCCATCAATAAAGAGCTGAAGGCGACCGTTATTCTCTCCCATGATCCCATACAGCAGAACACTGATCTGCCGGAGCTTATGGACGCATCGCCCGCTCCGCGCCCGCTCGGCGGCCCGGGAAAATCCGGGAAGAGTCACCAGAGTCAGTGCAAGAAGGATACCGATGACCACAAGAAGCTCGGTGAGCGAGAACGCAGCGCGATCCGGGCGGAGGCAACGGGTGAAGGGGAGCGGGGGCATCACATCGTGAGACTACCTCACCTTTCGCAAAAAAGATGGTCTGAGGATAACATTTTAATGGCCTGGATCTATCCAAACCCCAAACCTATACAGGCCCGGATCTTGCAAATTCCGCCGGAGTCATCGCCTCCAGACGCTGGAAGATCCGGTTGAAATGGCTCGGATCGCTGAAGCCGACTTCATAGCAGACCTGATTCGCATTCAGATTTCGCGTCCGCAGCAGCATCTTCGCATGGTCGATCCTCACGCGGTGAAGAAACTCGCCAAAGGGGATTCCGAGATCGCGCTTGAAGGTTCGGCTCAGATGAACTGCCGAGCACCCCAGCGCCTTGGCCGCACCGGCGAGGGAAAGAGGGTAGGCGTAGTGTCGGCGGATATGGGCGATGGCGGAGCGGGCCAGCGCGCTGATCCGGCGATCCCGCGTTACGTCCTGCCGGATCCCATGCATGGTATAGCTATCCACAGGCAGAGCCGCGCTCTCCACGTAAGCCGAGGCCAGCCTCACCATGCGGCAAAAGCGCTCCTGTGCTGCTTCCCATGCCGCCGCAGAAACGGCGGGCACCGTTTTCAGAGCCGCAAGGTAACCATCGGGCCGGATCTTTTTGCGTTTACAGAAGGTCCGGATTTTTTTTACGGCCTCGCTCTCCCGTCCCAGAATGAGCACGCCTCCGAAATAAAAGACGCCGAGCGTTTTTCCCCGAACGCAGAGTGGCTCCACGCGCTCGGTCATGCCGAGGTAGCACATCCCCGCAAACCCGCGCCCCCGCGTGGCTCGCCGGTTACAGATGCGCTTGTTGATCGTGCACTCCCGATGTCTGCCCTGATGCTCTTTCGCGTGGAGACAGAAGTCCGAGCAGTGCGCACGATACCGCTCGGGAAGCGAAAACTCCGCGGCATCGAAGGTAAACCCGGTAATGTCTTCAAAATTGACCGCAAAAGGGCTCTCCGCAGAAACCAACTCCAGCAGATCTTCCAATATCAGGGCAAGGGGAGGACGCAGAGGCTCTGCCCCTGCCGGTGCGGAGTCGGAAGGAGTCATGGAGCGCATGGGTTATACCAGATGGAGTTGGTATGGGAGCCGGTTCAGGCAGCAGGACCCGCGGCGCTCAATCATCCGAACGCTTGGCTATCCCACGAGGTTCTCGGGATTGAGCGCCTGAAGGGGTTTGGGTACAAAGAGGCCGTTCTCGCGAATCAGCTTGCCGTCGAAGTGGATCGTGCCGCCGCCGTAGTCTTCGCGCTGGATGGAAACCATGTCCCAGTGAACCTGCGAGCGGTTTCCGTTCTCCGTGTTCTCATAGCACTGCCCGGGCGTGAAGTGGAAGGAGCCGGCGATCTTCTCGTCAAAGAGGATGTCGCGCATCGGGTGCAGGATGTGCGGGTTGAAGCCGATGGCAAACTCGCCGATGTAGCGTGCGCCGGGGTCGGAGTCGAGGATCTGGTTGAGCTTTGCGGTGTTGTTCGCCGTGGCGTCGACGATCTGCCCTTCGCGAAACTCCAGCCGGATATTATCAAAGGGCACGCCCTGATAGATGGTCGGCGCGTTGTAGGAGATGACGCCGTTGACCGACTTGCGGACCGGCGCCGTGAAGACTTCGCCGTCGGGGATGTTGTGCGTACCGCCGCAGGGGATGGCGTCGATGCCTTTGATGGAGAAGGAGAGATCGGTGCCGGGGCCTTTGATCTCCACGCGGTCGGTCTTGTCCATGAGCGCTTTGAGCGCTTTCATGCCGGGCTGCATCCGGG
>JBEBWR010000352.1:0-3347 GCA_040392045.1 Chthoniobacter flavus
GCGGGAACATCGAGTCCGCGTAGTACGGCAGATGCCCGCTGGTGAGGTACATGTTTTCCCGCGCAAGATGCGGGGTACGGACCCGCTGATACCCGGCGGCAAACTCCGTCTCCTTGGCGAGCGCTTCGAGTTCCTCAATGAGGACCGTGCCGCGCGGCAGCCAGAGCGGCAGGCCGGGGCCGACATCGTCGTCGAAAGCGAAAAGCTCCAGCTCCCGCCCCAGCTTGCGGTGGTCGCGCTTCTTCGCCTCTTCCAGCATGGCGAAATATTCTTCGAGCGCCGTCTTGTTCTTGAAAGCGGTACCGTAGACGCGCTGTAGCTGGGGGTTGCGCTCGTCGCCTTTGTAGTAAGCACTGGCAACATGGGTGAGCTTGAACGCACCGATATTTCCCGTGCGCATCACGTGCGGGCCGGCGCAGAGGTCGATGAAATCGCCGTTTTTGAAGAAGGAAATCTCTTCATCCGCCGGGATGCCTTCGATGATGTCGAGCTTGAAGCGGCTCGGCCCGGAGCGGTCGGAAAGCGCGGCAAGACGACCACGCCGGGCATAGTCGAGGGCTTCATCGCGGCTGACGACGACTTTCTCAAAGACCTGATTCTCCTTGGTGATCTTCTTCATCTCGGCCTCAATCGCCTCGAAGTCGTCCGGGGTGATACGGTGCTTGAGATCGAGATCGTAGTAAAACCCGTTCTCCACGGGCGGCCCGGCTGCGAACTGGGCCTCCGGCCAGATGCGGAGGATGGCCGTCGCCAGAACGTGAGCGCAGGAGTGGCGCAGCCGCTCCAGATCGGTCATCTGCTGTCGTTGTTCCAGGGTTTTACGTTCTTCGGCCATGATCAGGTATACGTTGGGATTAACAGAATGTGAGGAAAAAGGGGCTTACCATAGCGGATAAGACCCGGGGGCTTCAATAGCGGATCGCGCGGTGATTACTTCAACGCGGCGAGCTTTGCGAGGTCGATGCGCTTGAGCCAGTCGTAGAGCTTCGCGGGGTCATCATTCGTCAGCTCGATCTGGACGAAGTAGCGATTGCCCACAAAGACGGAGAGCGAGCCGGTGGCGGCCTCCTTGCTGTAGTGCTCGATGACTTTCATGCCGTCGAGAACGAGCCGCTTGTCGTAGCCGTCCTCGGTCTTGCTCTCCTGCTCCCAGCCGCCTTCTTCGTCGGCGTCGAAGTAGTCGGCGTTATTGGTGGAGTCGATGATCGTCACTGCGGCAGTAGGATCTTTCTCGCCCGGGCCGGTATAGTAGCTGCGGCGGGCGGTACGGATATGGATCTCGTCGTCGCCGCTGCTGCTCTGGGTTTCCGCGCGCTCGGCCTTCCAGCCTGCGGGCGGTTCGGGGAGCAGATCGCGAAGCTTCGCAGCGTCCACCAGCGCGGGCGTCTGCGTCTCCTGCGGGTGTGCGGGCGTGGTCTTCTGCCCTTTTTCAGGGGCAGCAGAGGCGGCCAGAACCGGCAGCAACATCGCGACAACAGCAGAAAAACGCTTCATAGTTTCTGTAGGAATCTTGCTTGAGCTCCGGGGAGAATGTCAATCACCGGGACTCCGCCTTCCTCGCCAACTCGTCGGTGGTCCCCTCGACCAGATCGGGCTTGATCACGCGCGCGGCGCGGCGACGCCACCGGATACTGGTGATATAGGGATCGATCCGGGCGAGGAGAAAGTACGCGGCTTTCTCCAACAAAATGCGAAACCAGTTCCTCGACGCCTTCCACGCCGCCGGGCTGATATAGCGGCTCTGGGCGAGGTCCCGGGCAAAGAGCGCCTTGCCCTGCGCTGCGACATCGGGGTGGTTCACCCTCAGGAGCAGTTCATGATTGAGCCGCAGGCTGCGGGCGTCGAGATTGGCAGAGCCAACGTAAGCAACATCGTCGATAATGAAGAGCTTGGCGTGAAGAATCTGCGGCTCATACTCGTAGATCCTGATCCCCGCGCGCATCAGCCGGGAGTAAAGACTGCGGCAGGCGAGCTGCGCGGTGAAAATATCCGACTTCCCCGCAAGGATCAGCTCCACTTCGCCCCCCTGCCGGACGACCCGCACCAGCGCCCGGCGCAGCCGCCATGTGGGCAGGAAATAGGCGCTGATAATCTGCACCTTGCGCGCGTTCCAGAGATCGCCCACCAGCGAGCGCTTGAATGAGGCATGCCCCCTTCCCGGCCCGGAAAAGAGCAGCCGCCAGCCCTCGCCCCGGACCTCCGTATCGAGCGGTGCCCGCTTCAAGGGGGGATAGCTCGGGGGCTTGAGCGCTGCGATGTCAAACTGCGCCTGAAACGACTCCACCAGCGGCGCCACCATCGCGCCGCGCAACTCCATCCCCAGATCGCGCCATCCCCTGTGAACGCCGTCGCCGTAGTAAACCTTCGCAATGTTATACCCGCCGATATAGGCGACCTCACGATCCGTCACCATCAGCTTGCGATGGTTCCGGCATCCATACCGTTCACCGGCCCGAAAGGGGTTAAACCAGCAGAACTCGCCCCCCGCCTCCACCAGCGGCGCCCAGAAAGCCGTCGGCAACGTGACGGACCCTACAGCGTCCAGCAGAACGCGCACGCGCACCCCCCGCTGGCAGGCCGCGATAAGCGCATCGCGAAACCGCTGCCCGATCGCTTCCGCCGAGAAAATATAAGTCTCCAGCAGCACCTCCTCCTTCGCCGCATCAATCGCGGCAAGCATGGCGTCGAGCGCCTCCCGCCCGGTCGCAAGCCAGCGATAGGCGGATGCCCGACGGGAGGCGGATTCGGCGGAAGGCGGCGTCACTGACTTAGCTTGCCTCAGGAAACGCAAAAGCGGAAGGCCCAAAAATGGACCTTCCGCTGTAAAAACCTGCGATCGCTTTACCGAAACTTAGAGCAGCTCGTTCACGAGGCTCTTCTCTTCGAGCAGCTCGTTCACCGTCGCGTCGATCTTCGAGCGGGAGAATTCGTTCACCGATACACCCTGCACGATCTCGTAGCTGGAGCCGTTGCTGCGGACCGGGTAGCCGGTGATGATCCCTTCGGCAATGCCGTAGGAGCCATCGGAAGGAACAGCCACGGAGAACCAGTCGCCCGCCGGGGTCGGCGTGGTCAGGCAGCGGACCGTGTCCACCACCGCGTTTGCCGCAGAGGCGGCCGAGGAGAGGCCGCGAGCCTTGATAATCGCCGCGCCGCGCTGCTGCACGGTGGGGATGAAAGTCTCCTTGAGCCAGGCCTCGTCGTTGATCACGTCGGTCGCCGGCTTGCCGCCGATCTTCGCGTTGTAAAAGTCGGGGTACTGCGTGGCGGAGTGGTTGCCCCAGATCGTGACGTTGGAAACTTCCGTGACGTCGACTCCGGCGCGCTGGGCGAGCTGGCTCTTGGCG
>JBEBWR010000353.1:0-3330 GCA_040392045.1 Chthoniobacter flavus
TTGAAATCATCAGAAATGATGAAAAGGAATTAGCTGACAGGACACCAGGGATCTTCGCTACTTCGCCGGACGCTTCAGGGAAACCCCCTCCTGCTGAAGCACGTCAAAGATGCTCCCGAGAAGATCCCGGTAGTCGAGGCGGAAGACACGGTCGAGCGGGTCTTCCTTCATCGCCAGATAGGTTTCGTAGCTCTCATGCAGCTTGATATTGAGAAGCGCCCGAAGCTGGTCTGCGCTCCCCTCCGGCAGCGGCTCATCGCCATGCAGGGCGCGGCTTTCGGCCACGGCCTCGTGATGCGCCGCGAGATCGTCCAGTTGCTGGCGCAGATCGGCAATCGTCCCTTCCAGCCGGGCGTTATGGCGCGTCAGTTCCTCCACGTCGACGGCGGGTGCCTCCTCGGCGGCGCGACGGGCGCGGCGGCTGCTGATGCTCTCGTCGTCCTTCCGGCGGAGTTGCGCCTTTGTCTGCTCCAGCTCCTGCCGCAGGCTCGCGACGTAGCTCTCCACCCCGCGCAGCGTGTCGCGCAGGTCAAAATTTTTCGGATCAAACGCGCGCCGGACCCGACCGGCATCGGAGGTCTTCTCCGGTTCCCGCTCCTTTTCAGAGCCACGCTCCGCCCCCCGCTCCTTCTCGCGTTCGCGGCGACGCTGCTCGCGCTGTTCTTCACGACGGGCATCGCGCTCGCGGCGGCGATTCGCCTGTTGCTCCGCGCGGGTCAGCTTCTTCGCCGGGGGCGCCTCTTCTCCCGTGGCCTCGGGCTCAGAGGGATCAGCAGGTTCGGCAAACTCCGGCGATGCGGCTTCCGCCGGCGCTTCCGCTTCCACAGAAGGCTCGGCGGTGGATTCTTCCGCGTTCACCGGCGCTTCCGCAACATCTGCGGGTTGAGCCGCTTCGGCGGGCGCCTTCTCCGCCGCCTTCGGTTCGGGGCGCTCCGGCTTGAAACCGGCGGTAATGACCTCGGGCAGATCGGGGATATTCGCCTTGAGCGCCTGTTGCAGCCGGTAATTCCAGCGACCAACGGACTTGGCAATCGCGGCGAGATGCTCCTCTCCCAGCCGCTTGAAGCGCCCCCCCGCGTAGATCCAGCGGAGGATGGAAAGCTGTGAGATCGGCGGGCAGAGCGGCAGGATCTCGATAGCGGCGTGCACCAGCGCATCGGCTCCCTTTGCCCCCTCCAGCGGCAGCAGGCAGATCCACGGCTTCCCCTTGCCGATAAAGACATGAAAGAAAAGCTGCCGGTTCCGCGTCGAGAGCGTCCCCGTCTCCGCATTGCGCAGGTCCGCCGCCACGGCGATGGCAAGGCGCGTCCCCGCCGCAGGATCAATCTTGAAGACCGCCCGGGCAATGCTCAGCCGCAGCCGCCGCGCCTGCTCCGTCTCCACCTTCGCGAGGCTGGAGAGGAGATGCCGTTGCATCGGCTGTGAAAGCTCGCTCCATACCGCGGAAATCGCCTGTACGCTGACCATCCACTGAAAGGCGAGCAGCGGCTCGATCGCCGCCGTGATCCCGGCGCGGCCGCCCTTGAGTTGTTCAATCAGCAGCGCGGCAGCCTTTTCTTCGTCCGCCGGAGAGAGGCGGTGGGTTTTGGCGGCTTCCGCCAGCGCGGGAAGCGTGTCGGGAGGGGGGGAGTCGTGAGTTGGATTTTCCACAAAAAAAGATTCAGGTGCGCCGTAATAGCCGATAAAGCGCGGGGAATGGAAGCTTGAGTTTCAGCTGTTTTGAAGGCCGGGGAGGCTACATCCCCTCTTTCTCCATCCGCTCGCTCAGCCACTGCTTGATCATGCTCTGATAGTTCAGGTAGCGCGAACGGGCCAGCCGCTTGATCCGCGCCAGCATCCGGGGGTCAAAGCGAAGGGTCACGGTGGTGGACTCCTTCGCGTCGGTCTTGAGCAGGGAGCCGTTCATCAGGCGACCATCGAGACGATGCGCCGCCCAGAACTCCGCCTCCTCCTGCTCGGTGTCGAATTGGGGGATCTCCGACCAGCTTTTGATGACATTCATGATCGTTAGGGCGTGTTCAGTTCAGTTCGCTGTTCTTCCGTTCGTAGAAGTGCTCCTCCTCCGGCGTCATCTGCCGGGCGAAGATCACGCGATAATTCTTTCCGTCCGTCCAGAAGACCGAGAAGACCGCCGCTCCCGAGATCGACTTGCCGAGGTTGAAATAGCGCGCCTCCGTCCCGCCCTCCGTCTCCGGCAGGATACGGAGGGAAAACGGGTCTTCAAACGATTCCTCAATCTCCTTGGGGGGAAGAGGCTTCAGGTCAAAAGGGACGTCGAGCCAGTCAAATTCCATGGGGGAGGTCTTCTTACTTCTTCAATCCTTCGGGTACTGAATGAGTTCCACTTCATACCCCTCCGGAGCGTCCACAAAGGCGATGATGCTTCCGGACTCCGACTCATGCGGCCCGTCGGAAAGCGGATAACCGAGCGCCGCGGCATGCGCCGCAAAGGCCTCCATATCCTTCACCTCAAAGGCAAGATGCGTCAAATCCGGGCCGACGACCACCGGGCCGCTGGCGTCATACTTGCAAAGCTCAATCATCTCGTCGCTCTCCGGCGCTTTGAGAAATACCAGTTGAGAGCCCCGCCCGGAAGTCGAGCGGCGCACCTCCTCCAGCCCGAGGACTTTCGTATAGAAATCGACGGTCTTCTCCAGGTCGGTCACGCGGTATCGGGTATGTAAAAGCCGGGTAATCATACGGGAAAGGATTCGGACGCACCGGGGCGCCCGTCTGCCTTTCACTATGAGGCTATTCCGGAACGGGCGCAATTCTTTACACGCCCCGTTTTTTCCGGCAGGCTCGCTCCCACGTTCCACTCATGAAGATCGTCCTCGCCGCCACCGGAGCCAGCGGAGCCCTCTACCTCCAGCGCCTGCTCGACCTCCTCTCCCCTGAGGAGCACGAGATTCACCTCATTTACAGCGCCTACTCCCGGCAGGTCATCGCGGAAGAGCTGGGCTCCCTGCGCGTCCCCGAAGGCGTCACGGAGCACAACGACCGCTCCATGAACGTCCCCTTTGCCAGCGGCTCATCGCTCTTCGACGCCATGGTCGTCGTCCCCTGCTCCATGGGGACGCTCGGGCGCATCGCCCACGGCATCTCCGACTCCACGCTCCTCCGCGCCGCCGACGTCTTTCTCAAGGAACGCTGGAAGCTCATCCTCGTCCCCCGTGAAACGCCGTGGAACCTCATCCACGCGCGCAACCTCGTCGCCGTCATGGAAGCCGGAGCCATCGTCCTTCCCGCCTGCCCCGGCTTTTACAACCGGCCCGAAACCGTGGAAGCCGTCATCGACACCGTCGTCTCCCGCATCCTCGACCAGCTCGG
>JBEBWR010000354.1:0-3306 GCA_040392045.1 Chthoniobacter flavus
GGCGGAGTCGATCGTGATCTTCGCGCCCATGCTCCAGGTGGGATGCTTCAGGGCCTGCTCGGGGGTGACCGCGGCAAGGCTCTCCGCCGGAGCAGCACGGAAGGGGCCGCCGCTGGCGGTAAGGATCAGGCGACTGACCGTGGAGGGATCGCGCCCGTTCAAGGCTTCGAGGCACTGGAAGATCGCGTTGTGCTCGCTGTCCACAGGGAGGACTTTCACGCCTTTGCGCCGGGCGGCCTCCATGACGATCCCTCCCGCCATGACAAGGATCTCCTTGCTGGCGACCGCGAGATCTTTTCCGGCCTCAATGGCGGCCAGCGCGGGCTGCAATCCGCCCGTACCAACGATGGCGACGAGCACCATGTCGGCTTCCGGTAGGGTAGCCAGCTCCAGCAAGCCTTCCTGACCGGTAAAAAAGCGGGGCGACCGACGACGGTCCACGGGGAAGGCGTCCAACGCCTGCGGATCGGAAAGGTCGGTGACACAGAGCGCGGCTTCGGGAAACTCCGCCGCGAGTTGAGCGAGCGCCGCGGCATTGCGATGCGCCGAAAGGCCCACCAGCCGAACGCGCTCGGGGATGTCGCGCGCGACTTTGGCCGCGCTCTGCCCGATGGAGCCGGTAGCTCCCAAAACCACCAGATTTCTCGTCCGAACGCTCTCCATCATGCGACTTTCACCAGATAGAAGAAGAGCAACGGCGCGGTAAAGAGCAGGCTGTCGATCAGGTCGAGGGTCCCCCCGATGCCCGGGAGAATCCCCCCGGAATCTTTCGCTGCCGTCGCCCGCTTGACGACGGATTCCGCCAGATCGCCCACAACGGCAGCGAACCCGAGCGACAAGCCGAGGACGGTAGCATGCGTGGGGTTGAGCAGGGCCAGCCGATCGCCCAGCAGCCAGAGCATGCCGAAGCTGCCAAGCAGCGAGAAACCAATGGCGCCGCAGAAGCCTTCCCACGTTTTCTTCGGGCTGATTCGCGGGACCATCGGGTGCTTGCCGATCAGGCTGCCGGTGACATAAGCCCCCATGTCGCTGAACTTCGTGACCACCATCAGGTAGAGGACGTAAAACTGCCCCGTGACCACGCCGCTCTCCAGCCGGGGAGTGACGTAGACGATCTTCGTCATGAAGTTAAAGAGAAAGACGATATAGAGCAGGCCAAAAAGGGTATAGGCCATCGAAGCCAGCGGCGGCGACGCGTCGAGCCCTTTGACCATCTGCCGGACAAAGACCAGCAGGACAATGCCCACCAGCGTGGCCTCCTCAAAATCCGCCAGCGCGGTAATACCAAACTGCCGCAGGATGATAAACGAGCCGATGAAGAAAATAGCCCCGAGGATGCTGCCGAAGTACTTGAAGTTCGGCATATCCCGCCCGTCCAGCATCCGGTAAAACTCCCAGAGACTGGTCATGCCCATCAGAAGAATGAGCGCAAAAAAGCCGACCTCATGCCCGGAGAAAACGGTGACACACACCAGAATCCACAGGATCACGGTGCTCAACAGGCGGCGGTAAAACGTACTAATCATCCGGGGTAACAGCCGGTAGGGTGTAATTGGGGGGCACCCGACCAGCGGCGACAATCCCGAAAGCAGGATCAGAAAGCAAGCCCTGATGATCCCCTTTCAAACGCTTTCGCTCTCTACCGGGCGGAATGGGTATTTCCCGCTTTCTTCGCCGGAGCCGCAGGCGAAGCCTTGGGAGCGGGAGTGGGGCGAGGCTGATCCATGGCGAGCAGCTCGCTGACCGTGACCAGCCGGTACCCCTGCGCCAGCAGGCCGTCGATCACGGCCGGGATGGCGTCCACCGTCGGCGAATGGATGTCGTGCACAAGGAGAATCCCTCCGGGCTTTACCCCGTCCAGAAGCCGCTTGGCGACCACGGACGATCCGGGCCTGCGCCAGTCGAGCGGATCAACACTCCAGAGAATCGACGGGTAGCCGAACTCCTTGAGCGCCCATTCCTGCTGGCGCTTGGTGAATGCGCCGTACGGCGGACGGAAAGTGCGCGGAGCCACGCCGCAGGCGGCAACGATGGCGTCGTGGGTCTTTTGCAGCTCCTCCCGCACGGCGGCGTCCGACATGGAGGAGAGCTTCGGGTGCGACCACGAGTGATTGGCTACCTCGTGCCCCTCCTCGACGATGCGGCGGACAATGGCGGGGTACTCGCGTGCATTCTTGCCGACGAGATAGAAAGTGGCCTTGACGTTCCGCTTGGCCAGAATTTCAAGCAGTCGCGGGGTCTGCGTGGCATGCGGACCGTCGTCAAAGGTCAGCGCGGCGACTTTCTCCGTCGTGTAGATACTGTTGTAAACAGGCTTCAGCGGAGGATGATCCTGGGCGTTTCCGGAGACGGCTCCCATCACCAGACAGAGGAGGGCGATAAATGCGCGGTGCATAGATAGAGATACAGCGTACTATGACAAATTTCTACTGAATGGGAACAACGGATTCAGATCCGATCCCCCAAAATCGGCGCGAGCCGCTGCGCGGTCGCTTCGGGCCAGTGGTTGCGAGGGGTAAAGACCGCGTTCTCCAGCGCGCAATGTTCGGGCCAGTTCGGCTCCAACGGGATCTGCGGAATGACCCGCTGGAGAATCTGCCGGGCGACTTCGACGTTGTGCGTGAGATGTCCGAGGACGGTCTGGGCCGAGACGGGCTCTTCCTCCACCTTCCAGCAGTCGTAATCGGTGACCATGGCGAGAGTGGCGAAGGCGATCTCCGCTTCGCGCGCCAGCTTGGCTTCCCCCAGATTGGTCATCCCGATCACATCGAAGCCGAGCTGCCGGTTGGCCTGACTTTCCGCGCGAGTGGAGAAGGCGGGGCCGTCCATGTTCACATAGGTACCGCCGTTGTGCACGCCGATGCCGATCTCCTTCGCCGCGCTCTCCAGCAAAGCGCGCAGCGGCTCGGAGGTCGGGTCGGCAAAGGCGACATGCGCGACAATGCCGTCTCCGAAGAAGGTATGCTCGGTACGACGGCTCGTACGATCGAAGAACTGGTCCGGCAGGACAACGCTGCGGGGCGGATACTCTTCGCGCAGGCTGCCAACGGCGGAGACAGCGATGACCCAGCGAACGCCAAGCGAGCGGAGAGCGTAGAGGTTTGCGCGGTGATTGATCTCGGTCGGCAGCAGCCGGTGACCCCTGCCGTGACGGGGAAGGAAGCAGACGGTACGCCCGTCTAGGGTGCCGCGCATAATGGCGTCGCTCGGCTCGCCCCACGGGGTATCCACCCGGATCTCTTCCACTCCGGTCAATCCTTCAATCTGGTAAAGCCCGCTGCCGCCGATCACTCCGATGGCGGGAGC
>JBEBWR010000355.1:0-3306 GCA_040392045.1 Chthoniobacter flavus
GCGGTGATGACGCGGTCGAGCGCGGCGGGGATCAGCGCTTCGCATGGCTGGACGAGCAGTTCGTCGCCGTCGATGCGGTCCCCGCAGCCAAAACCTTCAAGGGTCTTGTGCTGGCTGAAGTGCGTATGCAGGGCGTTGATGTCGA
Source organism: Chthoniobacter flavus (assembly GCA_040392045.1). Classification (GTDB taxonomy): domain Bacteria; phylum Verrucomicrobiota; class Verrucomicrobiia; order Chthoniobacterales; family Chthoniobacteraceae; genus DATMFV01. Next base: position 146 of record JBEBWR010000355.1, read on the forward strand.
GTCCGCTCTCGTCCATGACGGCTCCGGTATGATCGGATACGCCGATGATACGATACCCGTGGCGGGCGAGGGAATAAGCGGCGTAGCTGCCGACATTGCCAAAGCCCTGAATGATGATCCGGCTGTTCGAGGGCAAGCCGAGCTGCTCGATCGCGCGCGCCGTGAGGAAGGCAACGCCGCGTCCGGTGGCTTCGCGTCGTCCGAGGGAGCCGCCAAGGGTGACCGGTTTGCCGGTGACGATGCCCGGGACGGAGTGACCCACCTGCGTGGAGTAGGTGTCCATCATCCATGCCATTGTCTGCTCGCTGGTCCCCATATCGGGAGCCATGACGTCCGTATGCTGGCCGATGAAGGGGATCATCTCGGCGGTGTAGCGGCGCGTGAGGCGCTCCAGCTCGGAGGTGCTCATGGTGAGCGGATTGCAAGTGATGCCTCCCTTGGCGCCGCCATAGGGAAGCCCGGCGAGCGCGCACTTCCAGCTCATCCACATCGCAAGGGCGGCGACTTCGCCGACATCCACTGCGGGATGATATCGGAGACCGCCCTTGGTAGGCCCAAGGGTGAGGTGATGCTGTACGCGGTGCCCCTCAAAGACGACGACTTCGCCATTGTCCATCTCCACCGGCACGGTGACGGAGATCACCCGCTTGGGATATTTGACGCGGTCGCGGTATTGGGAGGGTAGGTCGAGGAAGTTGGCTGCCGTATCGAACTGCTGGCAAGCCATTTGGAACGTTGGGTTGCTAAGAAGCGATTTCATGGGACGCGGGGGCATTATGCGCCTCTTTGTGAGCGAAAGGCAAGAGGGGCAAATAGCATACGGTCATGTCGCGGAAAACAATCGCTCACGGAAATCTTTCTGAAAGCGCGTGTGGACATTCCGCTTTCAGGGATGCAAGCTTAAAAAGAAGCAGCTCTTCTATGATACGATTTCTTACTCCACTGATGGCGCTGGCGGCCGGCCTCCTGTTCTTATCCACAGCTCGGGCCGATTTCGAAATGGTTCAGGAAATGGAGAGCGGAGGGAAGAAGGCCAAGATGGTGACGCGCTTCAAGCTCGACGAAAAAGGGGAGCTGGGCTGGGTGCGGGTGGATCAGCCGGACGGCATGTCGCTGGTGACCGATTTTAAACGGCGACAGATCCTGGCCTTGAATCCGACGGCGAAGCTGGCAACCATCTCAAACTTCCGCGCGCTTTTGAAAAAGCTCCCGCCGACCGACGGCGTCAAGCTGGCGACCCGTACCAAGCGAAGCGAAAAGGTCGGCGAACTGGAGACCGACGTCTACGAGGGCACGCTCAAAACGCCCGCGGGCGACGCGGTGCTGCGCCTCTGGGTTGCCAAGGCGCACCCGCTGGAGGCGAAGCTCGTTCCGCTCGTGAAGGCCTACGCGAAGTCGCCCGTCCTGCTGGCGACTGCCGGTTTGGGGCAGAGTCTGGAGGCGATCCCGGGAGTCGTAGTGAAATCGGAAGTGGAGGTCGGCGGACAGACCGTAACGACTTCGCTGCTTGAGCTGCTTCCCCGGGAAATTCCACAGGCTGTTTTCGAAATCCCCAAGGATTACAAAAAGGAGAAACGCAAATGAAAAACACCCGAACTCTGGTACTCGCTTCGGCGTCGCCCCGGCGTCGTGATCTGCTCTCGGAGCATGGTTATCACTACGAGGTTCACCCTGCAGCAGTGACGGAGATCGCCCCTCCGCACCTGACGGCGGGCGAGATGGTGCGCTTTAACGCGCTCCTGAAAGCGCGTGAGGTATCGCGGCGTTTTCCCGAATCGCTCGTGCTGGGAGTGGATACGCTCGTATCGCTTGATGGTCAGCCGATCGGCAAGCCCGTGGACCGTGAGGAAGCCTTCATCATGCTCTCACGCCTGAGCGGGCGCGTGCATCAGGTCTACTCCGGCGTCGCGCTGATCTGTCGGGCGACAGGCGAGTGGCAGGTCGCCGTGGAGGTGAGCCACGTACGGTTTCGCGAACTCTCGCCTGACGAAATCCGCTGCTACATGGCCCGGATCGACCCGATGGACAAAGCGGGAGCCTACGCCGCGCAGGACGAAGGGGAGGGGAGCGTCGTAGCGGAGATCGAAGGATCGCGCAGCAACGTCATCGGTCTGCCGATGGAGCTCCTCGCGAAGATGGTTTAAAAGAAAAAACCGGGGCCGCCTTTGCAGACTGCCCCGGAGGTCAAATTCCCCGATTTAAAGGATCGGGCGCACCTGAATCGAGTCAAAGAGCGCCTCGCCTGCGAGCAGATCGGAGACAATCACAAGCTGGTCGCCCGGCTTGATCAGATTCCGGCGGCGCAGTTCCTGCTCCGCGTCCGCAATCGTCTGATTCGGATCGGTGGAGAAAGGCATCAGGATCGGCATCACGCCCCATGAGATCATGATCCGCTGGCTGATCTCTTCATACGGCGTAAAGGCAAAGATCGGGCTGTGCTTGGGCCGACGGGCGGCGATGAGATCCGCCATATTGCCGCGCCGGGTAAAGACCACGAGCTTCGAGTTGTGCAGCGAGTTGGCGAGCACCACCGCCGAATTGATCGTACGCTGACGATCCGAGACAAACTGCGCCTCCTCGGCATAGTCCGCGCCGCCGGAGCGTTCGATCCGCTTTGCCACGCGGTGCAGCACATTCACGCACTCCGCCGGATACTTGCCCGTCGCCGATTCGCCGGAGAGCATGATCGCGTCCGCCTGCTCAAAGACCGCGTTGGCCACGTCGGTGACCTCCGCGCGGGTCGGGACAGGGTTCGTAATCATCGACTCCAGCATATGCGTTGCCACAATCACCGGACGCCCCTTGTGGAGGCACTCCTTCACAATACGGCGCTGAATGATCGGCAGATCTTCCATCGCACACTCAATGCCGAGATCACCGCGTGCCACCATGATGATATCGGCCTCTTCGATAATGCTCGTGATGTGCTTTACCGCGTGCTGCTCCTCGATCTTCGCGATGATCCGCGCATTGCTGCCGTTTTCCTGAAGCAGCTTGCGGAGGATGCGGACGTCGTTGGCCTCGCGGCAGAAGCTCAGCGCCACGTAGTCCACGCCGAGCGACGTACCGAGGTTCACATCCGCCACGTCCTTTTCCGTGAGCGGCGGGAGATTCACCTTCACGCCCGGGAGATTGATATGGCGGCGGGAGCCGAGCAGCCC
>JBEBWR010000356.1:0-3259 GCA_040392045.1 Chthoniobacter flavus
GTTAAAGGCCTTTGAGGAAAGCGAGGTTGTTCGTATGCGAGATGCGGACGGCGGTTTCGCGACCGAGCGCGTGCAGGGTGTCGGCTTCGGCTTTGTAGCTGCTGCGGAGGGCGACGTTGTGATCGATATAGGAGTCGAACGGCGCGTCGCTGCCCCAGAGCAGTTTGTCGGGGTAGGCGGCGGCGAGATCGCCGAGTACGGTGACGGGGTCGCGGTAGTCGCTCACGAAGCGGCGGTCGGGCGTGGCGACGGAGAGGGAGCTGTCGCGCGCGGCCAGCTCGCAGTGAATCCGGTGGGCCGAGCAGTCGAACCAGACGTTCGACGATTCCCCGATCCGGTCAAGCGTGGGGCGGTCGAAGCGGCAGGAGTGCGCCATGTTAAAGCGGACGTTCGGGAAGGCTTCGGTGACCTTGAGGATGTCGGCGACGTTTGACCACGGATCTTTCGGGTGCACGCTGGTGTGGATCAGCACGGGGAGGTTGTTCTCCTCGGCGTATTCCATCAGGCAGCGTCCTTCCTTGAGCAGGTCGGTGATGAACGACTGGATGATCGTTGCCTGAATCTTGAGGCCGGAGCAGGGATATTTCGTGGCCAGTTCGCGCAGGGCTTCGACCTGACCCTTTTGTTCGCGGGAGGGGTCGAGCATCCAGAGCGGCAGGGCGCGGTGCGCCAGCTCGGGGAAGTAGCCGCAGATCTCCTGCATCATGCGGGCGTTCTCAAAGCGGTAGGGAACGCGCTCGACGGCCCCTTCGGTGGTCAGTTCGCCCCGGGCCATGGCGTCGAGGTTCAGCGAAAGATTCGACACCATCGGGAAGACGACGAACTGGTCGATCCCGCTGTCGATCCCCATGCGCGTGAGCGTGGCCCAATCGAGGCAGTAGGGGTAGTTGCTGTTGAGGTAGAAGAGCAGATCGGTGCCGATATGAGTATGGCCGTCGATCAGGGGCTGGGCGGGGAGATCGGGAGAAGGAGATGGAGTGGACATGGAGGCCGGGTTGATTCCGCATTGCAAAATAGAAATTTCGTTTGATGGAATCAACAAGTTTCCACTATGCTCGCGCGGATCTTGTGAGCGTATCGAGTGTATCAACTGTCGAAAAGGCCTTCCTGCTGCTGGAGTACCTGGCTTCGGCGCGTGAACCCGCTTCGCTCGCGGAGGTGACGGTGGCGGCGGGGTTGCCGAAGCCGACGGCTTACCGGTTGCTGCGCTCGCTGCAGCAGATGGGCTATGTCTCCCGGCCGGTGGGGAGCCGCGATTATGTGATCGGGCCTCGTGCCGCGCGGCTGAACGCGACCGATCCCTATACCGAGCTGAAAGCTGCCGCGCGTCCGCTGCTCCGTCGGCTGCATGGGGAACTGAACGAGACGGTGAACCTCGGGGTGATCTCGGGCGGTCAGGTGCTTTATATCGATTTTTTGGAGACGACGCAGCCGCTCCGCTACATTGTAACGCCCGGAGAGAGCGATCCTTTTTACCGTACGGCGCTGGGGAGGGCTGCGGCGTCGCAGTTGACGGAGGAGCAGTTTGAGAGCCTTCTGGCCACGACTTCTTTCGGCAAGGCGATCTCCTCGGCTGCGACGGCGGAGGCGCGGGAGCGGCTGCGACAGGTGATCGCCGTGGCGCGGGAGAACGGATTTGCCGAGGAGAATGAGGAGTCGGCGCAGGGCGTCGCGTGTCTCGCGCTCGGTCTTGGCTTTCTCGGTTTCCCGGAGGCGGCGGTGAGCGTCGCTGTTCCCGTGCACCGGCTGACTCCTGAAATGCGCACCCGGACGATCCGCGCGCTCCACAACGTTTCCCGACTATGACCCATCGTATTCTCCTCGCCGGTCTCTTCCATGAGACGAACACTTTTACCCCCGGTGCCATGGGGCTTGACCAGTTTGCCACGCTGCTGGGCGACGAGCTCCGCACCAGTCGCGGGAATGGCTCGCCGCTTGGAGCCTTCCTCGTGGAAGCGGAGAGGTATGGGTGGGAGGTGCTCCCTACGGTCGATATGCGCGCCACGCCCGGAGCGATGCCTGCGCCCGAGGTGATCACGACGTTTCTGGAGCATCTGGAGCGGGGTCTGAGCAGCCCGGAGGCAGAGGAGTGCAGCGCGATTTTCCTCGTGCTTCATGGCGCGATGGCGTCGCCGGGGATTCCGGATGTGGAGGGCGAAGTGCTCCGCCGGATTCGGCATCATGCGAATCCGAAGGTGGCGGGGCTGCCGATTTTTGGCGTGCTCGATCTGCATGGCAATATTACGCCTGCGATGGCGGAGCATTCCAATGGGCTGCTGGTCTACCGCAAGAATCCGCACACGGACGCCGCCGAGACGGCAGTGCGCGCCGCCGCGCTGCTGGAGAAGACGCTGCGCGACGGGTCGCGGCTTGCGACGCGCTATGTGGGCACCAACATTATCTGGCCGCCTCCCGGCACGGGGACGGCTGCCGAGCCGATGCTGACGCTGGAGGCGCTGGCGCGGTCGGAGGAGAAGGAGGGCGTGGAGGAAGTCAATGTCTTTGCGGGGTTCGCCCATGCCGATACGCCGCATACGGGCGTGGCGTTCACGATTGTCTATAATCCGGCGAAGGTGGACGGCAAGCGGCTCGATGCGCTGGCGGAGAAGCTGCACGCGAAGGCGGAGGAACTCAAGGCGCAGGGGCTGGTGCATGAGTGGGAGATTGACGACGCCATCGCCGACGCGCTCAAGCAGGGGAAATTCCCGGTCTGCCTCGTGGAGCCTGCCGACAATATCGGCGGCGGGGCGACGGGCGATGGGACCTCGATTTTCCGCGCTCTGCTGCGGCACAAGCTGGCGGGGAGCGGAGTGGTCCTCTGCGATCCGGAGAGCGTGGCCGCGCTTCAGGGGGCCGAGCCGGGAAGCGAACATTCGCTGGAGCTGGGCGGTAAGGTCTACCCGCACGATCCGGGTCCGGTAAAGGTGACGGCGAAGCTGGTCCGGCTGACCGACGGCAGGTACACGCTGGAGGATCGCCACAGCCACGCCGCTTCGATGTCGGGCATCCATATCGAGATGGGGCCGTCGGCGGTGCTGGATGTTGACGGGATCACCGTGCTGCTGACTTCCCGCCGCTCTGCTCCGATGGATCTCGGCCAGTGGCGCAGTCAGGGGGTGGACCCGGCGACGCTCCGCTTTATCGGGGTGAAAGCCGCCGTAGCGCACCGTCAGGCGTATGATCGGATCACCGACGTGAACTACTGGGTACGCACTCCGGGGCCTTGCGCGAGCGATGTGGCTTCGCTACCCTACCAGCT
>JBEBWR010000357.1:0-3259 GCA_040392045.1 Chthoniobacter flavus
GCTACCGCCTCTCGCTCCAGACCCGCGAGCAGCATATCCGCCGCGACAAAGCGACCAGTAATATCTGCACCGCGCAGGTCCTCCTCGCCGTCATGGCGTCAATGTACGCCGTCTACCACGGCCCCGAAGGCCTGAAAGCCATCGCCGGACGCGTCCACCTCATGGCCCGCACACTCGCCACCGGGCTCCAGCGGCTCGGCTGGGAAGTCGCGCATACCGACTTCTTTGACACCGTCCGCGTCAACCTCGGCAACACCCCCGCCGCAACCCTCGTCGCCATGGCCGAAGAGCGCGGGCTGAATCTCCGGGTCCTCGACGAACAGACCATCACGCTCTCCGTGGACGAGACCACCGACAGCCTCGCCGCCCTCTTCGAAGTCTTTAACGAAGGGCACGAGATCCGGAACGCCGCCTTCGAGCTACCGGCGCTCGCAGCCGGACTGGAGCGGGAAGTCTCCGAGCCATTCCGCCGCACCTCCGCCTTCCTCACCCACCCGATCTTCAACCGTCACCACACCGAGACCGAGATGCTCCGCTACATCCATAAGCTGGAAGCGAAAGACCTCTCGCTCACCACATCGATGATCCCCCTCGGGTCGTGCACCATGAAGCTCAACGCCACCAGCGAAATGCTGCCGGTGACCTGGGCCGAGTTCGGCAAGATCCACCCATTCGCCCCCGTCGATCAGGCCGAAGGATACGCCGGGCTTTTCGCGCAGCTTGAGAGCTGGCTTGCCGAGATCACCGGCTTTGCCGCCGTATCGCTCCAGCCGAACGCCGGGTCCAACGGCGAGTACGCCGGCCTGCTGGCCATTCGCGGCTACCTCAAGGCTCAAGGACAGAACCAGCGCAACGTCTGCCTCATCCCGCAGTCCGCCCACGGCACAAACCCCGCCAGCGCCGTCATGGCCGGATTCAAAGTCGTCGCCGTCAAGTGCCTGGACAACGGCAACATCGATCTCGCCGACCTCCGCGCCAAAGTCGGGCAGCACCGGAACGAACTCGGTGCCCTCATGATCACCTACCCCAGTACCTTCGGCGTCTTTGAAGAGACCGTGCAGGAAGTCTGCGCGCTCATCCACGACGCCGGCGGGCAGGTCTACATGGACGGCGCGAACATGAACGCGCAGGTCGGCCTCACCAGCCCCGGCTTCATCGGCGCGGATGTCTGTCATCTCAACCTGCATAAAACCTTCTGCATCCCGCATGGCGGCGGCGGCCCCGGCGTTGGCCCGATCGGCGTCGCGGCGCATCTCGCCCCCTACCTCCCCGGGAACCCCCTCGACCCGCAGCGCACGGCGGTCTCCGCGGCTCAGTGGGGCAGCGCCTCCATCCTCGTCATCTCGTGGATGTATATCCGCATGATGGGCGAAGAAGGGCTCACCGACGCCACCCGCCTCGCCATCCTCAACGCGAACTACATCGCCCGCCGCCTGGAAAGCTTCTACCCCGTCCTCTTCAAGGGGACAAAAGGCCTCGTCGCGCACGAATGCATCCTCGACCTGCGCGACTTCAAGGCAGGAGGCGTCGAAGTGGAAGACATCGCCAAGCGTCTCATCGACTATGGCTTCCACGCCCCTACCATGTCGTGGCCGGTCGTCGGCACCCTCATGGTCGAGCCCACCGAGAGCGAATCGAAGGAAGAGCTGGACCGCTTCTGCGACGCCATGATCGGGATTCACCACGAGATCACCGCCGTCGTGCACGGCACCATCGACCGCGCCGACAATCCGCTCAAAAACGCCCCGCACACCGCCGCCGTCGTCACCGCGAGCGACTGGGCTCACCCCTACACCCGCGAGACCGCCGCCTACCCCGCCAAATGGCTGCGGGAGCATAAATACTGGCCGAGCGTCGGCCGTGTGGACAACGTCTACGGCGACCGGAACCTCATCTGCTCCTGCGTCGGCATGGAGGCCTACGAGGGCTGATACCTGATGCTCCGATCCGCTTCCTCCCGCGCGCTACTCCGGTGCCTGATCGCCGGAGCAGCGCTCGCGCATCTCCCCATGAGCGAGGCGCAGGAGGAGGGCGGGATCGACGCCTTGCGAAAGCTCAGGACCGAGCCGCCGCAGGAAGCCGTAGAGACGCTGGAACAGGCCAAAGCCGCCCTCCCGCGCCTGACCGCAAAGGACTCCCAACTGCTCTCCGAGCTTTCGTTCAACCAGATCCGACTGTCGGACGAACAGCGCGCGAAAAAACGCAAAGCAGAAGCAGAAGCCTCCGTACGTCAGGCGCTCGCCGCCGCGGAAGAAGCCGCAAAGCTTGATGAACGCAACGCCGACGCACATCTCGCGCTCGCCGTGGCCTACGGGAAGCTCGCAGGCTACGTCGACAGCCGCACCAAGCTGAAATACTCCACCATCATCCGGCGTGAAGCCGAGCGCACGCTGGAGCTCAACCCCGGGGAGGATCTCGCGCATCACATCCTTGGCCGCTGGCATTACGGAATCGCCACGCTCAACCCCATGATGCGCGCCATGGGCTCCGCCCTTTTCGGCAAACTGCCGCAGGGCGACCTCAATCAGGCCATCGCGCATCTGGAAACCGCCGCAAAGATTAAGCCGGACTACGCCCCGCATCACCGCTGGCTCGCCGCCGCGCTCGAGGCGGCGGGAAGAAAAGAAGAGGCCCGCCCCCATTGGGAAACCGTCCTGCGCCTCCCCGTACACGATCCCGAGGATCGCCGCGCCCATACCGCCGCGCGAAAAGCGCTACGAAAGTAGCCGTCAATTCGCCTTGGGCAAGCGCCCTCTGGAGGTGAACCCCCCATGCTTGATGATATGGATCAGGCTGGCAGCCAGAAACTCCTCGCGGGAAGCGAAATTGCCTTTCCGGACATTCTCATCCAGCAGCCGCTCTTCCTCTTCAGTAAGCGGCAGGATACAGCGCTGGCCGCTCATATAATCGCAAAGCAGCCGCTGCGCCGCGCCGGAAGGACGGCTCTTACCCGATTCCCAATCAGAAACAGCGGCTTTGCCCACACCGCATAGCGCACCCAAAGCCAACTGGGTCAACCCCTTGGCTTTTCGGAAGGCTCTGATCTGCTCCGGTTTCACACCTGAGATAAGGCAGAAAAAGTATTTTATACGCAAACTTTTCCTTGTACAAAGTAAGTTATACGGACATATTATCTGCAAAAGTCAAATGAATTGACTTCCATTTACCCTTAAAGGAATAACCGCCGTGAAGCTCGTGCTTGTTCATCTCAAGGATCGTCTCAATCAAAAGGAACTTGAAGAGGCAGAGGCCAGAGCAC
>JBEBWR010000358.1:0-3247 GCA_040392045.1 Chthoniobacter flavus
GAGGCAACCGTCGAAAGCGCGATCCCCGAGGCGGCCAGTTCCGCGTCCGCGCCCATCTGGCGCGCCATGATGTAGGAAGCGGCCGCTGTCGGGCAGGCGGAGAAGATGAGCAGGATGCGCTGCTCCTCCCCCGGACAGCCCATCAGGCTGGAGAGCGCCCATACCGTTAGCGGCAGAAAGGCGACTTTCAGACCCAGCCCGATCCAGAGCGCCGTACGCCGTCCTTTGAGGGAGACGGAGGCGAGCGACGCCCCGATGCAGATCAGCGCCATGGGGACGGTCATCTGCCCGAGCGGCTTGAGAAAGCGGGTGAGCACTTCCGGCAGATGCAGCTTTAGCGAAGCGGCTACGATCCCGGCCCCGGCGGCGAGGATCAGCGGATTGGTGAGAATACTATTAGCCATCAGGCGCAATCCCTTCGGGCCGATGCGATGCTGCGCGCCGAGAAGCACCAGAATGGCGAGCAGATTATAGAGCACCATCATGGGGCCGATAATGAGGAGGGCGATCCCCATGATGCGGGAGCGGTCGCCCTCCGGCAGCCCCGCCACGGAGTAGGCGACGACGGGCAGGCCGATAAAGGCGAGGTTCCCGCGAAAGCCGTTCTGCATCATGCTGGCGGTGACCCCCGGGGTGCTCCCGCGCAGCCGTCCGATCAGCCACCCTGCGGCGATGCAGAGCAGCGTGGCCGCGACGACGACGGCCAGCGGGCGCCCGATCTGCGAGAGCGGCAGGTGCACGGAGGCGAGGCTCTCAAAGATCAGCGACGGCAGCGCGATCCAGAAGACAAAGCGCGTCATCTCCGCGATGGCCCTGCTTTCCAGAAAGCGGATGCGCGCCAGAAAAAGTCCCAGCGAGATAAAGAGGATGATCGGCAGGAGGGTCTCGACAACGTTCACAGAGGGGTGTCATTGAGCCATCCTCTGCTACGGAAGAAAAGCCTTCTCTGAATTCTGGCGCTTACCCGGCGGGATCGGTGCGGTCGCGGAGGTGGATGGCGACTTTTTGGCGATACTCGCTGGCGGGCCGCCTCTCTTGACAAAGGCTACGACGCCGACCGGATTCGTGAGCGACTTCTCTTAGATGGCATTGAACCTGTAATTTCTCCCATCAAAAGCCGTAGCAAAAGGCTCTGCTACGACAAACTCGCTCGCTCCTTCTTCTCTACCCTCTGCTATGTTTCCGCATTCATTATTGCTGGAAATTCGTAGACACCACCACCTGGAGCGGCAACGCAGCGAGCGCCAAACTTTTGGCAGCACTTCGGAAGGGCCACGCAGTGGCCCGCGCGGTAGCGCGAAGAAGGTCCAGCGGCACGCTGGCGGAACGAAGGAGAGCCGCCTTTGATCGTTTCCTTTTCAGGGGAATCGGGTTCCAAGGCGGCCCTCATTAAACGTATCGCACCGGAGGCGCGATACGCGTGTGTGTGGATCTGAAAAATTACTTGAGCGCGGCGCTGAACTCGGCGACGCGGTCGGCCTTCTCGGCGAGGACTTCGTCAGCGGAATCAAGGATGTCGATCCCGGTGATCTTGTCGCCCTGCTGGATGGCGTTCACGACGTCCTGACCGTTGGTCACCTGACCGAAGATCGTGTGCTTGCCGTTGAGCCACGGGGTGGGGACGTGCGTGATGAAGAACTGGGAGCCGTTCGAGCGCGGGCGGCCGGTGTTCGCCATGGCGAGGTAGCCGGGCTTGTCGAAGATCAGCTCGGGCACGCACTCGTCCTCGAAGTTGTAGCCGAAGCCGCCGGCCCCGGTACCGCTCGGGTCGCCGCCCTGGATCATGAAGTTCTCGATGACGCGGTGAAAGGTGATGCCATCGTATTTGCCCTTCTGCGCGAGGTTCAGGAAAGCCGCCACGGTAACGGGGGCCTTCGAGGGGAAGAGGGTGAGGTCGATGTTGCCTTTGCTGGTTTTCAGGACAATGCGGATGTCTTTCATAAGGTATGGGTATAGGAGGTGAGGAGATTACTTCATGGCAGCGTTGAACTCCGCAAGGCGGTCGGCCTTTGCTTTGAAAAGTTCGTCCACGGGGTCGAGAATTTCGATGCTCTTGATCTTGTCGCCCTGCCGGATGGCATTGACCACGTCCTGTCCCTTGGTGACTTCACCAAAGATCGTATGTTTACCGTCGAGGTGCGGCGTGGGAACGTGGGTGATAAAGAATTGCGAGCCGTTCGAGCGCGGGCGGCCGGTGTTCGCCATGGCGAGGTAGCCGGGCTTGTCGAAGATCAGCTCGGGCACGCACTCGTCCTCGAAGTTGTAGCCGAAGCCGCCGGCCCCGGTACCGCTCGGGTCGCCGCCCTGGATCATGAAGTTCTCGATGACGCGGTGAAAGGTGATGCCATCGTATTTGCCCTTCTGCGCGAGGTTCAGGAAAGCCGCCACGGTAACGGGGGCCTTCGAGGGGAAGAGGGTGAGGTCGATGTTGCCTTTGCTGGTTTTCAGGACAATGCGGATGTCTTTCATAAGGTATGGGTATAGGAGGTGAGGAGATTACTTCATGGCAGCGTTGAACTCCGCAAGGCGGTCGGCCTTTGCTTTGAAAAGTTCGTCCACGGGGTCGAGAATTTCGATGCTCTTGATCTTGTCGCCCTGCCGGATGGCATTGACCACGTCCTGCCCCTTGGTGACTTCACCAAAAATCGTGTGCTTGCCGTTGAGGTGCGGCGTGGGGACGTGGGTGATAAAGAATTGCGAGCCGTTGGAGCGGGGGCGGCCGGTGTTCGCCATGGCGAGGTAACCGGGCTTGTCAAAGGTCAGCTCGGGCACGCATTCGTCTTCGAAGTTATAGCCGAGGCCGCCCATGCCGGTGCCCGTCGGGTCGCCGCCCTGAATCATGAAGTTGGGGATCACGCGGTGAAAGACCATGCCGTCGTACTTGCCTTTCTGCGCGGAGTTGAGGAAAGCCGTGATGGTTACGGGCGCTTTGGAGGGGAAGAGCTTCAGGTCGATATCGCCCTTGGAGGTTTTCAGGACGATGCGAATGTCCTTGAGCGATGAGGTGTCGACATCTGACGCTTTGGCGACGTGAGAAACCGGAAGCGCCAGCGCGAAGGCGGCAACAGCGAGAGTGAAGAATTTGAGGAGACTCATCAGGGCGCGAAGCTAAAGGAGGAATGGCGTTTTGTCCAAAAAGAATCATTCATCAGCGGGAAACCACGCGGGCAAACTTGCGGTTTTCTCCGTTCGGCGGCATCTTTTACGGCAAAAAAGTTGTCCTCCGGCGAAATTGTGGCCTAATGCC
>JBEBWR010000359.1:0-3236 GCA_040392045.1 Chthoniobacter flavus
AAGTAAGCCAGGCGTACCAACAACTTCCGGTCACCACCACGCATCGGTGATCTGTCCGGCCCGACGGGAGCCTTCCCGTCGGGCCTTTTTTCCTTCAGAGTATCGTTATGAGTTCGCCCCCCTCCCCCACGGATCAGCCATTATTGGCCCCGTTCACCACGCCGTTCGGCATCCCGCCCTTTGAGCAGATCCGCGACGAACATTACGAACCCGCCTTTGACGAAGCGCTGCGCGAGCATCGCTCGGAGATCGAAGCCATCGCGACGAATTCCGAAGCGCCCACCTTTGAAAACACCGTGGAAGCGCTGGACCGCTCCGGAGCGCTGCTGACGCGCGTGGCGCTGGTATTCAGCAACCTGAATGGCGCGCATACGAACGACCGCCTGCTCGCGCTGGCGCGCACGATGGCCCCCCGGTTGGCCGCGCATGGCGATTTCATCAACCTGCATGAAGGACTTTTTGCACGCATCCGATCGGTATGGGAGTCGAGGGAGCAGCTCGTGCTGGACGCTCAGGCGGCCTGGCTGCTGGAAGAGACTTACCGGGGCTTTGTCCGCCGGGGCGCGAACCTTTCCGACAGGGAGAAAGAGAGGCTTCGCGAAATCCACAGCGAACTGTCGCTGCTGACCGTCCGCTTCGGGCAGAACCTCCTCGCCGCGACAAACGCCTATGAACTTTTCATCGGGCGCGAGGAAGATCTGGCCGGTCTCCCCGACGGGGCGATTGCGGCGGCTGCCGAATCCGCGCGGGAAAAGGGGCGGGAGAGCGGCTGGCTCTTCACGCTGGCGAATCCAAGCGTGATGGCCTTCCTAAGCTATGCGAAGAATCGCGATCTGCGCCGGGAGATCTGGGAGGCCTACCAGAGCCGCTGCGTCGATGGCGAGACGGACAACCGCGCCGATCTGCTCCGGATCACCAACCTCCGGCTGGAACGCGCCCGCCTGCTGGGCCACCCCTCGCACGCGCATTACACGCTGGAAGACTCCATGGCGGAGACGCCGGAGAACGTCCTGCAACTGCTGCGCGACCTCTGGACTCCGGCGCTGGCCAAGGCGCAAGCGGAGGAAGCGGACATCCGCGCGGAGATCGCGGCGGAGGGCGGCGACTTCGCCCCCGAGCCCTACGACTGGCGCTACTACACGGAGATCATCCGCAAGAAACGCTACGCCCTCGACGCCGACGCGCTACGGCCTTACTTCCGGCTGGAGAACGTACTGGAGGGAGCCTTCCGCGTCGCGCAGCGGCTCTACGGCCTGACCTTTCAGCGGCGCACCGATCTGCCGCTCTATCATCCGGAGGTGATGACCTACGAGGTCTTTGACCGCGACGGCAGCCACCTCGGCGTTTTCTACGCGGACTTCTTCCCCCGCCCGTCCAAGCGGGTCGGCGCATGGATGACGAACTTCCGCAAGCAGTCGTACACGCCCGGGGGCGAGCGCGTGCCCATGATCGCCGTAAACGTCTGCAACTTCACCCGCCCGGTCGGCGACCAGCCCGCCCTCCTCACGCTGGACGAAGCGCGAACGCTCTTCCATGAGTTCGGCCACGCGCTCCACGGGCTGCTCTCGCAGGTCCGCTACCAGAGCCTTTCGGGGCTATCGGTGGCCCGCGACTTCGTAGAGCTGCCATCGCAGATCATGGAGAACTGGGCGATGCACCCGGAAGTGCTCAAGGAATATGCGCGACATTACGAAACCGGCGAGCCCATCCCCGACGCGCTGCTGGAACGGATCGCGGCGGTGAGCACCTTTGACGAAGGGTTCGGCACGCTCGAATACCTCGCCGCGTCGTTCCTCGACATGGCCTATCACCTGCGGACCGCGCCGATCACCGGGAGCGCGGAGGAGGTGGAACGAGCGGCGATGGAAGAGATCGGACTGATCCCCTCAATCGTCCCCCGCTACCGGAGCGCCACCTTCCAGCACATCTTCTCGGGCGGCTATGCGGCGGGCTACTACAGCTATATCTGGGCAGCGGTGCTGGACGCCGACGCGTTCGCCGCGTTTGAGGAAAATGGGCTTTACGATCAGGCGACGGCCACGGCTTTCCGCAAGGAAGTTCTGGAGCGCGGCAACACCGGGCGCTATGCTGATCTCTACCGACGCTTCCGCGGGGCCGGCCCAGACCCGCGCCACCTGATGAAACGACGGGGGCTGGAAGCCTCTCCCCGCCCTTAGCAGTTGATCCACACCCGAATTTCATGAGCTTTACAATCCGTACCCTGGTCAAAGTTTACGAACTGGAACCCTCCAGCGCCGAAGGCGACGTGCTCTGCTACCGGCTGGAAATCTTTTCCGACGGCACGATCTACTCCGCGCGGCTACACCGGTATGACTACTTCCGGATTCAACCGACCTTCCCGCAGCGCGAAGGCGAGCCGATCCCCGAGCTGCTCTGCGACGAGCTGTTCACCGTCCGCGACTCGGAGATGAGCGGCTATGTCGAAGGCCTCCGGGAGCACTCGGAAGTCGACCTGCTCGGCAAAGTCGCCCGGCTCTTTGCCGCGAACTTTCCCGGCAGCCGGGGGCAATACCCTGCCGCATCCCAAAACGGGTCGGAGCCTGCGTAAGCGGTATGCTCCTGCTCCGCAGCCTGCTCTTTTCCACGCTCGCCATCGGCCTTTGGGGCTCGGCCCGAGCGGAGGAGAAGGCGGCGGCGCCACCGCCGCCGGGGGTGGTCATCGCCGCCAGCCCGGACGCAGGGAGCATCTTTGTCGCCTCTCCGAGTATTGCGGTATTACCCGATCGGACGCTGGTCGTCTCACACGACTGGTCCGGACCGGGGATGCATACCACCCGGACGAGCATCTACTCCTCCTCCGATGGAGGCCAGATCTGGCAACACCTTGCCGATCTGGAGCGGCAGCGATGGTCCACGCTGTTTGCGCATCGCGATGCGCTTTACCTGATGGGCGTTGCCAAATCGTTTGGCGATATCGTGATCCGACGCTCTGAGGACGGGGGAAAAACATGGACCACACCGACCGACGCCAAAAGCGGGCTGCTGCTCAAGGGGCGCTTTCATACCGCGCCCGTACCGGTCATCGTTCAGGATGGCCGCATCTGGCGGGCCTTTGAAGAGAGCGAAAGCCCCAAACACCGGCGACGCTTTTCCGCATTCCTCATTTCCGCCCCCGAGGATGCCGACCTCCTTGACGCGGCGAACTGGGTCTGCACCAACCGGCTCGCGTTTCATCCGCAGTGGCTCAATGTCCGCCGTCACGAGTGGTCCGAGGG
>JBEBWR010000360.1:0-3224 GCA_040392045.1 Chthoniobacter flavus
TGTTCTCGGCAAGGCTGCGCTCGGTCACCTTCGCGCCGGGCGCGAGGATGCCGGAGAAGAGCATCTCGGTGATCTGAAATTCTCTGTCCGAGCTGTCGTTTAGCGGGATTTTGCTCATGGCGGGAGGGGTTAGCGGTGGGGCGCCAGACGCCATTTGGTGCCGGCTATGTGCGTGACATTATCTTCCAAGGTAATGTAGTAGATAGTGAAGAACGACCCATCTTTCAAGACTACGGTGGTGGGATAGCCCACATCGGCGGGGCGATGTTCGCCGTCCTTGCGCAGCACGATCTCCTGCGCGACTTTCCAGCTTTTGCCGTTGTCGTCGCTGATGCTGGCCCGGACGCCCAGCGGTCGCCGCCGGTAGCCGTAGCTGAGGACGAGGCGGCCATCATCAAGCTTCAGGAGATGCGGCGGATGACCAATCACCCCCGTGCTCACCGGCTCGCTCCAGGTCTTGCCGCCATCGTCGGAGAACGTCTGCCAGAGGTACCCCTCGGGGTCGGGCCGCATGACGAGGAGCAGGCGTTTGTCCGCCGTTTCAATAATCGCGGATTCATTAAACCCCATCTCGCCCGAGCCTTCCGGCTGCACGCGATGGACCTGCCACGTCTTCCCCTGATCCTCGGAGCGGACGATGAAGACCTCCTGCTTGCTATGTCCCTTCGACGTCCCGTAAAGCACCCGGATCAGCGTGCCGTCCGAGGTTTTCAGCGAAGTGTGGGCGGAGAAGTGGTGGTAGAGGCCGACGACATAATCCGGCGCGCGAAAGCGCTCCTCGCTCCAGGTAGCGCCCTGATCCGTGGAGCGGTTCACCAGGATGTAGGGGCTCTGGTGCGCGAGTGTCGTGTCGTTCACCTTGCGGAAGCGGTAGCCTCCCGCCTCCAGCTCGGCCTGCCTGGAGATATCGACATGGATCCAGCCTTCATCCCGCACGCGCACCCAGTTGTCCGGAGCCACTTCCCATGCGGGGAGCGGCGGAAGCGGGTCGGATTTGGAAATGGCGCTCCACGTTTTGCCCCCGTCGGTAGAGCGGAGCCGGTGGACCTTCTGGTTTATCGTATCGATATGCCGACGACTGCCCCGGCCGCTGAACTGGGTGATCAACGTGTCGTCCGGAAGCTGATAGAGATTGGGGAATGGCGTATACTCGCCTTCATTGCGGTAGACGACTACGTGCTCGTCGATCTCTGCGAGCGGAGCGGGGGTTTCAGCCGCGCGCGCGTCGGCAGTCGCCGGTTCAGCGTCTTCGGCATGCGCAAAGGGGAGGGGAGAGGAGAGGGCGAGCAGGCCCACCAATGGAGTCAGGAGTGATCGGTGCATAGGAAAACGGGGAGAGCGAAGAAAAAGGGGTGAAACAGGTAAGGAAGTGGTTCAACGTTGCATGCGGTATCCCTCCCGCACAAACTCTCTGCGGAGGGGAAGCAGAAATGCCTGAATGGGTTTTTGGTATATATTATTTGATGTATTAGTCCAGAAATATTCAAAAAATTTGATTTCTACTTGATTTGATGGCATACAAAAGTGTATACCAAAAATCAATCCTCCCCGGAAAAATGCAATATCTCTCCCCCGGACCGTTCCCATCTCAGCTTGACGCCTCGCGGTGTGCTTCATCGCTCCGGCGCGGTTTTACGCTGGTGGAGCTGCTGGCGGTCATCGCGGTGATCGTGGTGCTGACCTCCCTGACCATGCCCGCCATGCGCACCATGCTGCAAAGCCGGGGCCGGGCTGCTGCCATCGCGGAGCTGAGAGGCGGGCTGGAGCTGGCGCGCAGCCGGGCGATGGCGGAGAAAAGCTATGTCTGGCTGGCGATAATGAATACGACGCGGCAGGGACGGGACGGCGTCTCCTTCTCCCTCTTCCTCTCCCGCGACGGCACGGCCTCCACCGCTCTGACGAACGTCGCGCCGATCGTTCCGCCCCGCTTTCTGCCGGATGTAAAGATCGTCCCACAGACCGAGCTGGATGAGCAGACCCAAGCGCTGATCCCTTCGGACGCCGTGGGCATCGTCGGGCAGACGGTGCGATTCCCCGCGAAGAATGGCGTGACCGACTATGAATCCACGACGGAGAGCTACACCCTGACGCTCACGCCCGGAGGCGAGGTGTTGATGGCCCTTCAGCCGACGCCGTCAACGCCCTACGAGCCTCATCTGGTATTGCCGCTGAAGCTCGTAAATGAAAGTGAACCCGGCGCGGCACTGCTCCTGGAGGGCGGCTCCGGCCATGTGAAGCGACTTGAGCTATGAGAAAGAGTCCCACATCACGTGCTGCGTTTTCGCTCGTGGAGGTCACCCTGAGCATCGGCATCATGGCCTTTACGATGATCCCGCTGGTCGCCCTTCTGGGCGGCGGACTGCAAGCGGGCCGGGAGGCGCAGGAGCAGAATCAGTCCGGTCGTCTCATGACCCTTGCCGCGCAGTCGGTCGCCTCGGCTGTACTCCAGAGCAGCGGTCAATGGGAGGCCGCCGATCCGCTCAGCGGTCTGCTCTGGGATGGCGGCGCGGGGTTCTCCGGCGGGCCGCTCTATTTCGACAGTGAGCTGCGCCCGATGGCCGCGGCGGCAAATGCGCACTACGTTCTTTACCTCCGTTCGGAAGCCCCGGCTACCGGGGAGATGCGGCGCGTAGCGCTGGTGCTGGCATGGCCCGCCCCGGCGGTCGTGACGTGGGAGAGCGGCCGCGCAAAAGTCACCGGCGGTGCGGGCCACCTGCAAAATGTGATTCACCTCTCCGAGCGATGAAACGATCCGGCTTTACACTGGTGGAGATGTTGGTGTCGATGGCGGTCTTTCTCGCCGTCGCCGCCATCATGGGAGCGATTCTGGGAAACGTCGCCACCTCCGGGCGGCGAAATGAAGGGCAGCAGCAGATCAGCAGCGCTTTCCGGACGGCGGCGGATCGCTTTCAGGCCGATTGGCAGGGCGCGGTGCGACACCGCGGCTACCTGCCGGTCTTTGAGAAGAACGAGGGGAATGATCAGGCGCATTTCTACACGCAGGTGCGTCCGCCCCGGATGACCACGGACGTGGGGCGACTTGTCCGCGTGAGCTATTTTGTCGATTTGTCAGACGCCGTCTCCGCCATGCGCGAGGTCGAGCCGGTCGGGTGGGAGTCACTGATGGGCAGCCCCGTGCCGCCCTCCACGCCGCCCCCCGGCATGGTTGCCGAAGCTGCCGGAACGGGAATCTTCCGGATGGAGATCGCTTTTCAGCGCGACGA
>JBEBWR010000361.1:0-3203 GCA_040392045.1 Chthoniobacter flavus
CCACTGTATTTGAAGGAAAGGCGGATGCGAAGAGGAGTCTCGACGCGGACGCTGTCCTGATTATCAACGCCGAAGCTGCCGATCATCCGCGCGCCTCTTTTATCTCTGCCGTGAGAGAGTTTCACGGCGTGGCCTCCGTCCTCCGCTACGACGACGCCGGTCTGGTAGCTTTTACCGAGGTTCTGCCAGCGACCATGACGGATGACGCCGTAGTCGAAGGGGATAGGGCCGTTCGCGGTGTAGGTGTCGCCGGGTTCAAAGTCTTCATCAAAGTAGACTTCCGCCCGGGTGATGGCGGGGAGCAGCAGCGCGGTGAGGAGGGTGAGGAGGCGAGGGAGACGCATGGCTAGAATCCGTCGAGGTTAATATGATGATGCCCGAAGGCGGAGGGGCGGATGAGGACTTTATAGCGATTTTCGTACGTGTGGACAGCTTCCGGCCAGATTACATGATCGCGGGCGAAGGACTCCCGGGTTTTCTCCAGTTGCTGATAACCCTCTTCGAAAGCCTGATGGTTCTTTTTCGTAGGGTTGGTTTTCAGCTTTTGTCCGAGGACGATCTGCTCGCGGGTGGCCCGAAGGGAGTTGAGGCCGTTGCGAAGGAATTCCACACGCTGGAGGGCTTCCGGATCGCTATCTCCAATGAGGGCGGCGGCTTCGTTCAGCAGCCTTTCGGCAGGGCCGAGGGTCTGCTCGTTGTAGAGAAAGGGAAGGGCATACTTGCTGCCGTTGAGAATGCTGGCAGGGA
This sequence comes from Chthoniobacter flavus, assembly GCA_040392045.1. Lineage (GTDB taxonomy): Bacteria > Verrucomicrobiota > Verrucomicrobiia > Chthoniobacterales > Chthoniobacteraceae > DATMFV01. The sequence continues at coordinate 748 of JBEBWR010000361.1, forward strand.
TCTTCCCCGATTTTGCGAGGTCATGGTACTTGCTGCGTGGGGGCGGTGCGCCGGGAGCCGCGTTGAGGCTATAGCGATTCTCCTCGCTGCGCCGTCGCCAGTAGTCGAGGTATTGGGCGATCTTCGGCTTTCCCTTCCCGAAGGCCGAGGTGTATTCGTCGAGGATGATTTCCGTGGTGATCTCCGGGTCGTTCATGACGCGGGCGATGGCGTAGTAGTTGAGCCCTTGCGTGGCCCAGTAGCCGAGAATGGAGTCCATATCGAGGCCGATCATCCGTTCCTTGTGGGCGAAGCGGATGAAGTCGGTGGCGGGCCTGACGGTGAGGTAAGGGGCGTCGGCTCCCTGATGCCACCAGTTCGGACGGAGGTAGAGTCCATGCGCGTACTTCGCCCATTCCTTCCACTCCTTGTACGCTTCCATGCCGTCGACGATCTGGAGGATGGCCTTGGCGGTAAGCGGGCGGGTGGGCTCCGGCGGCTTGCGGTAGGAAGAGTAGGCGTAGGTGACGAGGATCACGTCGGGGTTGATCTGCTTCAGGCGCTCGTAGATGTTGTTCCAGAAGCGGACGTAGCGGGCGGTAAGTTTTCCGCGTGCGGCGAAGATTTCGCCCGGGGCCTGATTGGGCGGGGAGTCCCACGCGGCGCTCTCCTTGCTGATGTCAAAGCCGTTGCCGTCATTGGGAGAGACATTCCAGTAGAGAGGGGCTCCGGCGGCCTCGTATTCTTTGGCGATCTGCTCGACGACAGCGGGGTTCGCGATGCGGAGCTTGGCGTGGGAGGCTTTTGGGAAGGGCTGTTTGTAGGGTGCCGGAAGCTCCGCGAAGTAGTCGGGATGCTCTGCGGAGTAGCGGTCCCACCAATGCTCGAAGCTGTGTCCGAAGGTAACGACGGTTCGCCTCCCGCTCTGATGATTTTCCGACCACCGGATGACTTCCTCTTTGATCTGTCGATCGAGAACTCGGTTCTTGAGAGCAAAGGGGTTTTCTCTCGGGATGTTGAGCCGGAGGGAGCGGTATTCCAGCAGGGGCCGGTAGGTGCGGTCGGTTTCCCGGATCACGAAGGCGGAATGCTTCGGGACATAGGTGCCGAGTTGACCGGGCCAGAGCCAGCGGACGCCGAGGGATTCTTCGAGAAGATGATTCAAAGCCCAGAGAGTGGGCCGGGCGACGACAAAGCGGTTTGAAGCTGCAGGCGGGCCGTCTTCCGCGCCGACGATGATGATACGATCCGGTCCCGCGACGAGGCGGTAGGTGTCCGGCGGGAGAGCGGTCGTGGTGAGGCCGATTCCGGCAGCCGCTTTGGTATCTCCCACAAAGATAGGGATGACGGAGGCCGGGAGGTTGGCGGTTTCTTCCTCACTTCGGATCACCGGAATGGTGACGCCAAGCGAGCGCTCAACGATGCCGACGAACTGCGCGACGGCAGCATTGACGCTTTCCTGCGCGTCTGCCGGGGTCACGATGACGCAACGGGCTTCGCCGTTCTCCGCGAGGGTGATCGGAGCGCCGAGAGGTGGCTGCGGGGTGATGGTTTGGGTGGTGGGCTTTTCGGGTTCCGGTGTAGCGGAAGCAGGCGGAAGGGGTGTCGCTGCCGGGCTGGCAGCGGGCTCCGGTGGCGGGGACGCTGGCCGGGCAGGCACCCGGTCGATCTGGTCACATGCGGTAAGGGCGACCGTGCTCAGGAGAACGGCGCCAAGGCGAAAACGGGTCATGCGGTGAGCCATCGGATTTTAACGGCGCGCTTTGCGGCGGGAGTAGAGGAAGGGGCCGAAGATGGCGCTCGCGAGAAGAAGGGCGGTGGTACCCGGCTCCGGAATCACCTGAACGGTCCAGTTCCCCGCCTGATTGAAGTTACTGAGATCCCAGATGTCGGTATCGATCTGCGAGAGGTCAAAGCTGCCGGTGATGACCGCGTTTTCATCGATGATATCCTCAAACCGGATGAGCGACCACGACTGGCCTGCGAGCGGTGCGGCCCCGTCGACGAGATTCAACGTGAGGACCGTGCCGGTACCCAGATTCAGCAGGACGTCTTCCCCTTTGAGGGTGAGGCTATCAGCGCTTCCATCGCCGAAAAAGTCGAACTCCAGCATGGCCCCTGTGGAGAAGATGGCGGTGGAGCTGAGAGTGAAGTCCGCTGCGGCGATTTTTGCATCGGTTTCAAGATCGTCCACGCCGATTTGCAGGGTGCCTTCCGCACGGATGTCCAGTATGGAATTGCTGGTGAGGCCTGCTCCCGCCGCCTGAAAACGCCCCGGTTTGTCGGTTGCACCGACATTGATAGCCAGAGGATTGGTGGTGCTATTTGAAGTGAGCGCTCCCTCGCTAGCCATTCGCAGGGTGTCATTAGCATTAATCTCGGCGGCACTAAGGCTGCCGTTGAGGATGCTCAGATGGGTGCGGACGGCGGCGGCGGAGTTGTACGAGATGTCAAACCTTCCGGAATTATTGGCGCTG
>JBEBWR010000362.1:0-3201 GCA_040392045.1 Chthoniobacter flavus
CAGGGAGGCGCGTTTATCGTCATCTCGTCGCTGGAGGCCGAAGTGGGCCAGCCGAATCAGAGCGCTTATACGGCATCGAAGCACGGACTGCGCGGATTTCTCAATGTGCTGCGGATGGAGTTGCGCCATGAGCGTCGCCCGGTAACGGTAACGAGCATTGTTCCAAGCGAGGTGAACACGCCGTTCCTCCGTCATACCCGGCGCAAGCATGGGCTGGAGGCCGCGCCTTTCACGTTTCTCTATCAGCCGGAGACGGTGGTGGAGGCCGTGCTTCACGCAGCGGCGTATCCGGTGGAGGAGGCCGTGATCGGCGCACCGGGCGGGCTGGTCCTCTTTGCACATCGGCTGATGCCCCGACTGACGGAGTCGCTGATCGCATGGCGCGCCTACCGTCGCCAGCGACGGGCGCTAAGGTCGCCGGACGCTCCCCGGCGGCACTACCGGCGGGGGAACATCTTTCGACCCGGCTCGGAACGCACGGTCCACAGCCCTTCCCCGCAGCGGACACCGCATACCGGCTCGGCCTATACGTGGCTCCAGCTTCACCCGGCGGTCCGCCGCACGCTCAACGGCGCGCTGATCGCGGGGGCCGCCGCCACGGCGCTACTGATCCGGCACCGCTCCAAGGGCCACTGAGTTGCCGCGGGGTCAGACCCTAGTTCTTTCCGCGCTCTCCGGCGAAGATGCTGATCGTGGTGATCAGATCGACGGCGCGCTGCAATGCCCGATCAAAGATTCTCCGCCCCGTGGAGGGATCGGGTCGCGCGGCGTACTCCTCCAGCTCGGGGTTTTCTCCGGCGACCAGCGCGGCTTCATTGAGCCGGGGGCGCTCGCGCTCAAAGACGAGTCCGCCGACGCCTTTTTCCAGCGCGGTCTGCAATACCTCCGCCTCGACCTTGGGCGCGATGCGCACGGCCAGATCGGGCTTCAGGCCCGAGGGGAAAATCTCCCGGTCTCCGGGCAGGTTGACCTCGCCGACGGCGACGCGGACCTGCTTGCCCCCGCGCAGCGGCAGATGGGTAAACTCGGCGGCCTGTCCCGCCGTGGTCTGCCCGACGACGAGCGCGTTGCTCACTTCGCGCAACACTGCGGCGATGACCTCTGCGGCTCCCGCCGTGTGGCGGTTCACTACGGAGACGACGACGCCGTCGAATGCGGGGTCGAAGCTGGAGGTGAACATCAGCTCCTGTTTGTTGTTCGGCCGACGCAGGGCGAAGAGCATTTTCCCCTTGGGCGAGAGGCGCTTGATGTACTCGGCGGCCAGCTCGTAGTTCCCGCTCGCGGGGGTGGCGCGAAAATCGATGATGAGGGAGCGGAGCGATTTGCTTTTGAAATTCTCCAGCGCGGCATCGAATTCCGCGAGAGAATCCGCCGAGAGGCTGCCCATGCGGACGTAGCCGATCCGGTCGTCAAGAATCTCGGCGCGTAGCGGGCTCGACTCGGCGGCGGCGTGGCTCTCCTCGATCCCCGCTCCGGAACCCAGGCGCTCCAGCAGCCCCTGAAGGGTGGCGCGGTTGAGCGCTTCGTCGGTGAATTCAGTGGGATCGACGTAGCTCGCCCGGATCAGCTCCAGCGCCTGCTTTACATCGGTATCGGAGAGCGCGTCGGTGATCTCGCGCGCGGTGGGCGGCGCGGGAGGCGGAACGGCTTTGGCGGGAGCGGGCGTAGGCGTGGGGGTCGCAGCCGCCGGAGTAGCCTCAGGAGTTGCAGACGGGGTCTCCGGAGCCGCCGGAGAGGCCGCAGGAGCGGGCGTGATGACCGGGACTTCTTCCGCCGGGGAGGTGGAAGGCGTGGCTACCGGGGCAGCCGGAGCGCCGCCCTGCTCCTGCGCCAGAAGCATCGGCGCAGGCAGAAGCAAAAGCCCGGCGAGGAGTCGCGTCGCGGTACGGATTCTCATAGGGCGACACTCTACAACCCTTTTGCGGCGATGTCGCGTCGGAAGGTGGCTCCGTCGAAATGAATTTTTCCGACGGCTTCGTACGCCCGGGCCTGCGCCGCCTTGAGCGTTTCGCCCAGCGCGGTGACGCCCAGTACGCGTCCACCCGCTGTCTCAAGCGCGCCCGAGGCGGAGCGGCGGGTACCGGCGTGGAATACGGTGACTTCTCCGAGCGCTTCGGCTTCGGCGATCCCGGTGATCTCTTTGCCTTTCTCGTAGTCGCCGGGGTAGCCCCCGGAGGCCATGATGACGCAGACGGCGGCGCGGTCGTCCCACTCGGCGGTCACTTCATGGAGCCGCCCCGCTTCGGCGGCTTCGAGCAGGTCGAGCAGGTCGCCCTTGAGCCGGCGCAGGAGCACTTGCGTCTCGGGGTCGCCAAAGCGGCAGTTGAATTCGAGCAGCTTCGGCCCTTCCGCGGTAATCATGAGGCCGGGGAATAGCAGCCCCTGAAAGCGCAGCCCGTCCTTTTTCAGCCCGGCCATGAAGGGGTCGAGGATCTCACGGCGCATCCGCTCTTCCAGCTCGGGGGTGACCAGCCGGGCGGGAGGCGAGAAGGTGCCCATGCCGCCGGTGTTCGGCCCCTGGTCGCCGTCAAAAATCTGTTTGTGATCCTGCGCGGCGGGGAAGAGGAGGTAGCTCTCGCCGTCGATGAGCGCATGGAGGGAGCACTCTTCGCCGGTGAGAAATTCTTCGATGACGACGCGGCTCCCCGCATCGCCGAACTGTCGCTCTTCCATGATCGCTCGCAATGCGGACTCGGCTTCTTCAAAGTTCCCGGCGATGATGACGCCTTTGCCTAGCGCAAGTCCGTCGGCTTTGACGACGAGGGGGTAGCTCGCTTTGCGGGCAAAGTCGAGGGCTGCGGCGCTGTCGGAGAAGTGGCCGCTGGCGGCGGTGGGCAGCCCGTGGCGCTGCATGAATTCTTTGGCAAAGACTTTTGAGCTTTCCAGTTGCGCGGCTTCCTGCGTGGGTCCAAAGGCCCGTAGTCCTTCGGCCTGAAAGGCGTCGACGACGCCTGCGGCAAGCGCGTCATCGGGGCCAACGATGGTGAAGCCGATCCCTTGCGCCTTGGCAAAGGCGACCAGCGCGGCGCGGTCGCTGATGGCGATGGGTACGAGTGTGGCGAGTTCCCCGATCCCGGCGTTCCCGGGCGCACAGAAAATCTCCGTGACGCGCGGCGACTGACGCAGCTTCCAGACCAAGGCGTGTTCCCGACCACCGGCACCGATAACCAAAATCTTCATGGCCCGAGAGAAAAACAGGAA
>JBEBWR010000363.1:0-3180 GCA_040392045.1 Chthoniobacter flavus
GGACAAGGCTATACCATCCGCTTCTCCAGCTTCACCAACTTCTCCCAACGCGTCATGCTGGTCGATAGCGCCACCACCGCCATGTTTGAGCCGGGAGTCCGCTCGGAAAGCTTCCGGGTCAATATCCTGAAGGTAAGCGATGGAGTCCAGCTTCGCCATCGCAACCGCGCCAACGCCCTCTTCATGGACGGACACGTCGAGGCGCTCGATCGCGAAGAGGTAAAGAAGCATTTCAATCCGGAATATATTTTTGATGCCAACCAGACTCACTAGCATTCCCCATCCGCTCCAGCTCCGCGAGCAGGTGATCCACCGGGGATACGACCGCAAATCATGCTGGGTTCATGCCCGATGCGCTATCGATAACTATTCATCATCGCCCCGATGGATCGTCACCCTCCAGAAGCTCTTCATGGCGCACGACGAAATGACCTGGGACATCTTCGGCGGCCTGCACATGATGGAGAGCACCGATCACGGACAGAGCTGGACCCGCCCCGAGGCGCAGCAGGGGCTTACCCCGTGGCAGAACGGCCGCGAGAGCGTGGTGATCTCCGACTTCACCTCCCAGTGGCACCGCGCCAGCGGGCAATTCCTCGGGCTGGGGCATACGTGCCGATATCGGGATGGCGCGCTGATGCCGCAACCCCGCCCACGCAGCACCGTCTGGTCTACTCTCGCCCCCGCGTCTTCCCAATGGGCCCCGGCATCGCTGCTGGAAATGCCCGACCCGGAAGCCTACTTCTGCGCCGGAGCCGGGAGCATCCAATGGGTCGAGCGCGAGGACGGACGGCTGCTCATCCCCATCTACTATAAATCGCGAGCCGCCTCCTACTCCCCCGAGCCCGGCTTCGTCGCGGTCACGGAGGTTGCCGTCATGCTCTGTCGCCTGAGCGCGGGCCAACTGACCTTGGAAGCCCTAGGCACGCCCCTGCGCCTCCCGCGCGACCGGGGTCTCGGCGAACCCTCCCTCGTCAAAGGAGAAGACCGCTACTGGCTGACCCTGCGCAACGGAAAGGCCGCCTACCTCTCCACCTCCTACGATGGCCTGCACTACACGCCGCCCGAGCCGTGGCGCTTTGACGACGGGGAACTCCTCGGCTCACATGACACCCAGACGCATTGGGCGCAGATCGGTCAGCGCCTCTTCCTCGTTTATACCCGAAAGGCCGAAGACAACGCCTTTGTCGTTCGCTACCGTGCGCCGCTGTTCATGGCCGAGCTGGACGAAAGCCGGGGCGTACTCCTCCGCCGGAGCGAACGGATCGTCGTCCCCAATCGTGGAGCGCTGCTGGGGAATTTCGGGGTAACCCGGCTTGACGACACCAGCGCCGTCATCTGCGCTTCCGAGTGGATGGAAAACGCCGGCCAGTGGAACCCCACCGTCTGGAACGCCCTCCACGAGCGCTTCCCCGCCGCAGACCTCTCCGCCCTCGCCGCCACGCCCGGTCGCTGTGGCCTCTGCGAGCTCGGCGGCAGCGACAATAGCATTCACCTCGTCACCGCCTACGCTCCGTAGAACGCCCGGATCAGCCCCAGCGCCTTCTCCGCAGGCATCACGCCCGACTCCATCTGGTTCATCACGTAGGCAAAGCTCACACCGTTCTCCGGATCGGCGAACGCATGGCAGCCCCCCGCCCCCGGCTGACCGAAAGCCTGCAGCGACGGACCGAAAATCGAGCGCAGCTTTCGCCCCGCCGCATCCACCGGATCGCGCATAAACCCCGCCGCAAATGCCGTCGGGCGCAGCAGCACGGGGTCGTCGCCATTCACCAGCGTCGTCGTCATCGGCGAAATATTCCCGAAATAGCGTACCCCCTCCAGTTCCCCGCCCTGCGCGAGCATCTGGTAAAACTTCGCCAGCGCCCGGGCTGTCCCGATCCCGCCAAAGCCGGGAAGCTGCGCCATGCGGACCGCCGGGGTATTCATGATCGTCACCCCGTGCACTCCCTTCTTCGGTGACGTGAACGCCCGCGCCGTCAAAGAATCCGCGCGCCCCATCGCTTTGAAAAAAAGCTGATCTTCCGGATTCGCCGGAGGGTTCCGCGAAGGGTAGACATCCGCTGCCTCCTTCACCCGATCCGCAGGCAGACCGATATGAAAATCAATTCCCAGCGGCCCGGCGAACCACCGCTGCCAGTAGTCCGAAAGCGTCATCCCTTCCATCCGGCGCACCAGCTCATCCAGCAGATAGCCGAACGTCCGCGGATGGTAGCCGTGCTGCCCATTGAGCGGCCAGTTGGGCACCTGCTCCTCCAGCGCCGCCACCACATCCGCATGATCGAGCACCTCCGCCGGACGATCGAGCGCGGCCACCGCCCCCTGATGCGAGAGCAGATCGGAAACCGTCAGCGTCTCCTTGCCGTGCTGCGCAAACTCCGGCCAGAAATCAGCCACCAGCGCGTCGAGCCGCTCGCCGTTCCGCTCCAGCGCATGCAGCACACAAGCCGCCGCCGGTCCCTTCGTCGCCGACCAGACCAGCACCGGCGTCTCCGCGCTCCACGGGCGGGACTCGTCGCGATCGGCAAATCCATCCGCCAGCGACACGATCTCCCGCCCGTCCTTCCAGATCGAAAGCGAAGCCCCCAGCTCGCCGCGCCGCTCAAAGTTCTCCCGGAAAAAAGCCTCCACCCGGGCAAGGTTCGTTTCGTTCATGCCGGTTGAATGGAATCGTAAAGCGGCTTGAGATCCGGGTCCTGACGGGAGAACTCCCGTAGCGCGGCATCCAGCGACACACTCGTTTCGAGGTAGACCTGCGCCGCGTCGAGATTACCCAACACGCACTCATAGCAGGCGAGATTGTAGTGATAGGTCGCGTCATTCACCAGCCCCGAGGGTCCGTCGAGCAGCGTCTCCTTCGCCTCGCGCGTGCGCCCCAGTTCATGCAGGCAGAACGCCATGTGGATAAACCCGATCGACGCATCCGGGGCCACCGCGCAAAGCTTCTCGGAAGCAGAAAGCGCCAGCTTCCACTTCCGCGCCTTCATCAGTACAAGGATGCGCACCTCCAGCGTTTCCGGCCGGAGCTGTTCTTCAAACGTCAGGGAATCCAGTTGCTGGAGCGATTCCTTGAGCATCTCCAGCTCAAAGTAGCCCCGCGCAGCCTGGATCGTCCGCTCATAGGGAGTCACCATCGCGTGCAGTGTCGTGTCAGAGCAGCAGCTTTTCAAGCTCATCCAC
>JBEBWR010000364.1:0-3170 GCA_040392045.1 Chthoniobacter flavus
CGACGATGAGGCAAACGAAAAAGAAACTTTCTTCCCCGGAAGCTTCCGGAAGCGCCCCAACAGCAGCTCCCAAAGCGCTCCCAAAAGCCGCGCAGGCGCAAGCCCCGGAGTCCGCCGAACCGATCCGCTCCACGTCGCAGCTTGCCCGCGAGCTGGGCCTTTCGCGCTGGACCATCTCCCGCGTGATCAATGGACATCCGGGGATTCATCCCGACACCGTGGAGCGCGTCCGCGCCGCGATGGAGAAGCACCGTTTCTCTCCAAACCCGCTCGCCCAGGGCTTGCGTCACGGACGGACGAACCTCATCGGAATTTGCGCGCCGGGGATCGAAGATTACTTCCTCGGCCCCAAGCTGGAGCTGCTGCGGGAGGCCCTCTCCATCAGGGGATTTCAGGTCATGATCGGGATCACCGGCAGCCATCCCGAGCCCGAGGCGACGACGCTGGACCACTTCCGGCGACTCTGCGTGGCAGGGGTCATTCTCTTCGCTTCGCGGCTTTCGTTGGGACACGCGGCGTTGTCAAAATTTCGCGAAGCCGAGATTCCGCTCGTCATGGTCGACCCCCTCGCCGCGCGACATCCGCACAGCCTCGGGATCGATCGGGCGCGCGCATCGCAGGAGCTGATGGCGCATCTGCTCGGGCTGGGGCATCGGCATTTCATCACGGTGTGCATGGCCAATGCGGGTCTCTATACCCGCACCCGCCTCAACGCGATCAGCGCTGCGCTGGAAAAAGCCGGGCTCCCCCCCGAGCGGCACCTGCTGCATCTGACCCGCGATGAATGCGAAGATCACTATGAGGCAGGCTACGAAAGCGCCGCGGCAATGGCAGAGCTGCTGAAAGGCGACGCTCCCGACCGGCCCACCGCGATCCTCGCCATGAACGACCGCATCGCCATCGGCATGATGGAAGGCCTGCGACAGCGCGGCTACGCCCTCCCGCGGGACTGCTCCATCGCGGGCTATGATAACATGGAGCACACGGCCTACATCTCCCCCCGCCTTACCACGATCGACCCCGGCGCGGCCGAGCTGATGGCCCGGGCCGCCAGTCAACTGCTCGCCGCCATGAAGCCCGGCAGCCGCCAGCCCCGCCCCATTGCCATCAAGCCGCGCCTGATCATCCGCGAAACCACGGCTGCCCCACCGGAAAAGAGATCCACCGGACGATAAACTACGCTTGGAAAAACCGCCGGAATGTCTAAAAGTAAGGCAATGACCCGGCAATCCACCGTAGAACGCAATACGGCAGAAACCCGCATCGCCATCCGTCTGAACGTCGATGGCAGCGGGAAAGGCTCCATTGCGACCAAGATCCCTTTCTTCGACCACATGCTCACGCTTTTTGCGCGTCACGGTCTTTTTGACCTCGACGTCAAAGCCGACGGCGATATCGAGGTCGATTTTCACCACACGGTGGAGGACGTCGGCATCTCGCTGGGCAAAGCCTTTGCGCAAGCGCTGGGCGACAAGAGCGGCATCCGGCGCTACGGCCATGCCTACCTGCCGATGGACGAGACGCTTGTCCGCGCCGTCGTCGATTTCAGCGGGCGGCCTTTCCTGGAGTACCGCGCGCCGGAGCGGGTGGACGCCATCGGGCTCTTCCCCTTCCAGCTCGTCGAAGAGTTTCTGCGCGGATTCACCGTGCACGCGGCGGCGAATGTGCACGTTGAAGTCCTCTACGGACGCGACGCGCACCACATGGCCGAAGCGATCTTCAAAGGGCTGGCCCGGGCGATTGAGCAGGCCGTCCAGCGCGATCCCCGCGTTCAGGGTATTCCGAGCACCAAGGGCGTCCTATGATCGCATTGATTGATTACGGCAGCGGCAATATCCGCAGCGTGCAGAAGGCGCTGGAACATGAGGGCGGGAAGGTACGCCTCGTCAGCCGGGGCGAAGAACTTGCCGAGGCGGACGCCGTGGTCCTCCCCGGCGTAGGCGCATTCTCCGACTGCGTACAGGGCATCCGCTCGCGTGGATTGTGGGAGCCTCTCGCTGAATGGCTGGCGGACGGAAAGCCGTTCCTCGGCATCTGCGTTGGCTACCAGCTTCTCTTTGAAGAGAGCGAAGAGGCCACCGACGGCGCGCGCGGATTCGGCTTTTTCAAAGGCAAGGTCACGCGATTCACCACTCCGGGCTTGAAAGTCCCGCAGATCGGCTGGAACGCGCTCGACTTCACCCGGCCCGGCCACAAGCTCTGGGGCGGGCTGGAGAACGGCGCGCACGTCTTTTTCGTGCACTCGTACTACCCCGTGGCCGCAAACCCCGACGAGGTCACCTCCTCCTCCACCTATGGCGAGACCTTTGCTGCCAGCGCCGCGCGCGGAGCCGTCGCCGGAGTCCAGTTTCACCCGGAGAAAAGTCAGGCCGTCGGCCTGCGTATCCTCCGCAATTTCATCGCCTCCATCCCGGCGTAATCCACTTTTTTCGCGACATCCATGATTCTCCTTCCTGCCATTGACCTGATGGGCGGCGAAGTTGTCCGCCTCAAGCAGGGCAAGGCCGACCAGAAAACCGTCTACTCCAACGATCCCGCCGCTTTTGCAAAGAAGTGGGTGGAAGAAGGCGGCGACTATCTCCATATCGTCGACCTCGACGCCGCCTTTACCGGCGAGAACAAAAATCTCGACGCCGTCCGCGCCATCACCGCCACCGCCGGAATCCCGTGCGAACTCGGCGGCGGCATGCGGAGCGAGGAAGCCATTGCCCGCGCCTTTGACGCCGGAGTCGCCCGTGTCGTTATCGGCACCCGCGCTGCGGAATCGGTCGATTTCGTGGCCAAAATGGCGGAGAAATTCGGCGGGGAACGCATCGCCGTCGGTATTGACGCCCGCGACGGCATCGTTTCCGTCAAAGGCTGGACGCAGTCGAGCGGCATCAAAGCCATCGACCTTGCGCTGGAGGTGGAAGCCGCCGGAGCCGGGACGATCATCTACACCGACATCGCCACCGACGGCATGCTTGAAGGCCCGAACTTCGCCGAGATGGAGCACCTCCTCTCCAAGCTCAAATGCCAGCTCATCGCCAGCGGCGGCGTCTCCAAAGCCGAAGATGTCCTGCGCCTCAACCGCATGGAAGGCCTCTACGGCGTGATCATGGGCAAAGCGCTCTACGATCAGAAGATCGACCTCCCCGCGCTGGTGGCGGAGTTGAAGCGGCAGTAGCTAG
>JBEBWR010000365.1:0-3168 GCA_040392045.1 Chthoniobacter flavus
TAAACATCGTAAAATAGAGATGCCCCGCGCCCGCCAGCATGAAGGGACGCCAGAATCCCCCCGCAGTAAGCAACACTGGCGGCGCCACTATGAGCAGCGAGTAGAGCAGCAGGTAGTGTCGCCGGCCGAGCGTTCGCTCGACCTCACGTCCAAACGCGTAGAGCATCAGCATCCCGATGACGAAAAAGAGCGGGTTCGCGATCGGCTCCACCCACGCGTAGGTGAACCACTGCCAGACCGCCCCATGATCCAGCACCGCGCTGCTGGAGAAGCGCAACTGCTCCAGCAGCGCTGTAGCTCCGAGCGACTCCGCCGTCCAGCTCGCCGCCAGCGCAAGGCAATGCACCATCACCAGCAGCGTCGTCGCATGGATCGGCATGCCGTTCACATGCGCCATCGGCTCGTAGTCATCACTCTCTCTCAGCGGATTCATGAATACATCGGGAGAGGGCCACTCCCCTAATCCGTTTCGTTTTCCATCCCAACCCGGACCCTATCCGCTCTCTCTTAGCCTTCACTATTATGGACCAATACGGAAATACCCGCCCTGCCAATCAGGCTCTCCTCGATTTTGTGCAACAAACGGCTGATCTCTGCCAACCCGACCGGGTTTTCTGGATGGACGGCTCGGAGGAAGAAAAAGAGGCCCTCTACGCCGAAGCCGTGCGGCTCGGCGTGCTGATCAGGCTCAATCAGGAAAAGCTCCCCGGCTGCTACTACCACCGGTCGAACCCGAACGACGTCGCCCGCGTGGAGCAGTGCACCTATATCTGTACCCCCACGGAGGAGGAAGCCGGCCCCACGAACAACTGGGCCGCCCCCACCGAGATGAAGGCCAAGCTCAAAGGGCTGCTCGCCGGATCGATGAAAGGGCGGACCATGTACGTCATCCCCTACATCATGGGGCCTGCCGGATCGCCGCTTTCCAAGATCGGCGTGGAGATCACCGACTCGATCTACGTCGTGCTCAACATGCGGATCATGACGCGCGCCGGGAAGATCGCGCTCGACCAACTGGGCGACAGCGCCGACTTCAATCGTGGCGTGCATTGCACCCTCGATTGCAACCCCGAGCGGCGCTACATTACCCACTTCCCACAGGAAAACCTCATCATCTCCGTCGGCTCCGGCTACGGCGGCAACGCCCTGCTTGGCAAAAAGTGCTTCGCCCTCCGCATCGGCTCCTACCTCGGGCGGACCGAGAACTGGATGGCCGAGCACATGCTGCTCCTCGCCGTGGAATCGCCCGAGGGCCGCAAGAGCTACGTCGCCGCCGCCTTCCCCAGCGCCTGCGGCAAGACGAACTTTGCCATGATGATCCCGCCCGAGCGGTACAAAGGCTGGAAGATCACCACCGTCGGCGACGACATCGCCTGGATGCGTCCCGGCGCGGACGGCCGCCTCTACGCCATCAACCCCGAGTCGGGCTACTTCGGTGTCGTACCCGGGACCAACAGCAAGTCCAACCCCAACGCGATGAAGATGATCCAGCACGACACCATCTACACGAACGTCGCGCTCACCGACGACCTCGACGTCTGGTGGGAGGGCAAGGACGGCCCCATCCCCGAGAAGCTCACCGACTGGAAGGGCAACCCGTGGACCCCCGACTCGGGCGAAAAAGCCGCGCACCCGAACAGCCGGTTCACCACGCCGATGGTGAACAATCCCGTCCTCGCCCCGGAGGCTGAAGATCCGCAGGGCGTCCCCATCAGCGCCATTATCTTCGGCGGTCGCCGCGCCACCACCATCCCGCTTGTCGTGCAGGCGTTCAACTGGAGTCAGGGCGTCTACCTCGGCGCCAGCCTCGGCTCCGAGATGACCGCCGCCGCGGCTGGCACCATCGGGCAGGTCCGCCGCGATCCCATGGCGATGCTCCCCTTCTGCGGCTACAGCATGGCCGTCTACTTCCGCCACTGGCTGCACATGGCCAAGCACATCAAGTACGCGCCGCTCATTTTTAACGTGAACTGGTTCCGCAAAGACGACGATGGGAACTACCTCTGGCCCGGTTTCGGCGAGAACATGCGCGTCCTCAAATGGATCCTCGACCGCTGCCACGGCTGCGCCAACGCCTACGAATCGCCCATCGGCTGGATGCCTTACCCGCAGGATTTTGATCTCGAAGGGCTGGAAGGCTTCACCCGCGAACAGTTCGAGGAGGTCCAGCGGATCGACAAACAGCAGTGGACCCGCGAGTTGCTCCTACAGGATGAGCTTTTTATCAAGCTCTACGAGCGACTACCCAAGGAGATGGTCTACCAGCGTGAACTGCTCATCTCGCGGTTGTAGAGGGGGTTTTGGACAGGATGAACAGGATTGACAGGATGGGGATAGCTGCTTTGAAAACCGTCGAGCCACCCTTGTTCCCAAACTCCATTTGGGAACATCTTCTGTCTGCTGAAAATCTATTTCTTCTCAGTGGGTGCAGGGGCAAAGCCGTTTTGCGCAATGGAATTGCGTGGACAAGTGCGTTCCCAAATGGAGTTTGGGAACGAGGAATCGCTTTTCGAGAGTCCGAATCCCGAGGGCGGGATTCACGTAAAGCTTCGTCTCAGAGTGTAGCGGGTCTGCTTTTAGCGAAGGGAATGCGGAGGTCGCGGAGCGACCCCGCGCGGCAGCGCGAAAAACCCCACGAAGTGGGTGGATTTCTTTGGGGAATGCGGTGATGATAGGGTCTGTTTGTATCCATTTATGAAAATCGTTACCCCCGCTCTTCTTCTTTTGGCGCTCGTATCGCTCACCGCGTGCAAACCGGCCTCGGGCCCGAACCCGCGTGAAGCGCAGGTCGAGGCGCATCTGGTCCGCATTGAGGGGCACCTTGCCCGGATTGAAGAAGCGCTCGTCAAGCAGGCAGAGGCCAACCTCGCCACGCAGGCCGCCCAAACCGCGCAAGCCGTACAGGCTGCCGAAGCCGCAGCCGCCGCTCCGGCCGAGCCGCAGGAAATCTCCGTCTACATCTACGGCGAAGCCCTGTCCGACGACACCAAGGGCGAAATGATCGTCAAAGAAGGGTCCACCTTGCTTACCGTCCTCGCCTCCAGCGGAGTATACGGCGAATTCAAGCCCAAAGACGTTACCATCGCCCGCCCGAAACAGCCCGACGTTGTCCTCGACCGGGAAGACCAGTGGAAAGCCTTCATCGTCGAAATGGGCGACGTCATCACC
>JBEBWR010000366.1:0-3165 GCA_040392045.1 Chthoniobacter flavus
GAGTTGGAGATCACCTGAAGCAGCGCGCGCACTTTGTTCCCCAGCATCGGAGAGATCTCCGGAAGGACAAGCTGCGCCCGTTCGCCCGGCTTCGAGTGTTTCAGCAGCAGCCGGGCCGCCTCCGCCGCGCTGGCCGGGTCCGGGGAAAGCCGGACCACCCCCGCCGCAGCCGGAAGCGCCATCGGATCAAAGCCGATCACGCTGCGGTAGATCGCCACCGCGTCGTCATAGCGTCCCCATTTTTCAAAGTAAGCCGCCGTCTTGAGCAGGATGGCCGTATTTCGCGGGAAACGCCGGATCAGCGAGCGATAGGTTTCGTCCGCGCCGTCGTATTCCAGCGCCGCCTCCTGAAGCGTTGCCAGCCGCTCCCACTCCGCGGCCTCGGGGCCGGAGAGGAAGAGCAGCCGCTGTTTCTGATGCGCCGCCGCCTGCGTGTAGTCGCCCAGCTCCTCCGCCTCGCGGGAAAGCTCCGCCTCCGTTGAAGCCCGGTCGAGCGATCCGATCGACGCAGCCTTGAGGACCTCATATGCCTGCGCTGCGCGACCATCCGCCTTGAGAGCCGAGGCCCATGCCTGCCGGTCGGCGGGTTCTCCCGGTTTGTGGGCGCGCGCTTCGAGCTTCTCCAGCAGCCACGGCAGCGTACCGCGATTCTTGCACTGCGCGATAAGGTCCGCGAGGATCGAGCCGCGCAGAGCCGGATCGGACTGCTCCTCATAGGCTTCCCATAAAACCTGCGCTGCCCGGGGGTGCATCTCCAAATGCTGCATGACGCGGATCAGCGGCTGGATGATCTCATAGCGGCGGGACGATTTCGTCTCCGCATAGATCCGCTGCCACGTCTCCAGCGCGTCGTACCAGCGGTCCGCCTGCTGCTGTCCCCGGGCCAGATCGGCCAGCGCGGCAGGATCTCCGGAAGCGGCCAGCTCCTCCAGGAGCTTCAATCCCTCCTCCACCTCGCCATTCTGTAGCCGCAGCATCGCGATCTGCTTCTTCCACGCGGCAGCCTCCTTTGGATAAGCAGTGATCAGCTTGCTGAGCCATTGCACCGCCTCCGTCGGGTCGCCGCTGTTCTGCGCGATCGCCACGCCCAGCTCCAGCGTCTCCCGGTCGGTCGGACGCAGAGCGGCCGCTTTCTCCAATGCGGCGTGGGCTGGAGCGAACTCCCGCTTCCAGAAATTCCATCGGGCCAGCCGCAGCCAAAGCGCCGGATTGGTCGCATCGGCGTTCGCCTCTTTCTCCAGCTTTCGGATAAATTCCGCCTGCATCTCGCCCGCGTCGGGCGGCGGAGCCGGGGTGGAGGCCGGTGCGGAGAGCAGCGCCTCCATCGCCTTTTCCGCTGCGGAGGCAATCGGACGCGACGGTTCCTTCTCCGGGACCTTCAATCCTTCATAGGCTCGGAAAAGCATCTGGTCCGCCGCGAGCCGGGCCGGGCCCTCGGGACTCAGCGCCACCGCACGCGTAAACGCGGTCACCGCCTTCTGCCGATGTGCCTGCCCCAGCGTCAGCGCCAGTTCTCCGAGCGCCATCTGGGCTTCCCGCGAGTCGGGTTGCAACCGCGCCAGAGCTTCCCGCTGCTCCAGCGCCGCTTCCTGCTCGCCTGCCTGCTTGAGCCGTTCGGCGGCGTCTTCGCGAAGCTTCGTCTCGTCCGGCGTGCCGGCGAGTCGCTTTAGCGTTTCGCGCGCCTCGTTCGGTCGCTTCGCCTGAAAGAAGAAAAGCGCTAGAGCAACGGGATCGCTCCCGGGCCGCTTGAGCGCCGCTTCCAGCGCTTCGAACATCCGGTGCTCGTGATAGAAAGCAAGGGTGCGATCCGTCAATTCCTTCTTCCCTTCCGGAGGCATTGGCGTAGCCTCCAGCGCTTCCAGCCGCTCACGGGCTGCCTCCGGCTGCCCGAGCCGCACCTCCAGCGTCGCGCGCTCAAAGACCAGATCGGGATCGATCCGATGCGCCGGTTGCGCGGCGATCAGCTCATCGTAGAGAGGCGCCGCTGTCTTCGGGCGATCGAGCTTTACGAGGAGCCGCGCCAGCGTGCGCTTGAGCTCCATGTTCTGCGGTTGAAGCGCAAGCTGCTGCTCCAGCGCCTCCTGCTCCTTTACCGGTTCGCCTTCCTGATGATAGAGCGCGGCGAGCTTCTGCCATACCGCGATTTCCTTCGGCGCTTTCTCTGCGTCGGCTCTCCAGCGTTTTTCCAGAGCTGCCTCCGTCTTGGACTGCTGACTGTAGCGGATCATCTCCGCGATCAGATCGCCCCGCAGCCAGTTATCGGCGGAGGTGAGCGACATGGCGCGCTCCAGCAGATCAAGCGCCTCGTTCGTATCGCCTTTCTCCTGTCGCAGACGGGCGAGCGAACGGAGCGCCCCCGCTCGGGTTGCCGGATCGCCATGCTTCTCCAGATAGTCGTAGTGCGGCGCAGCCCGCTCGGGGGCATCCGCCGCGATGTAGGCCTCCGCCAGTCGCTGGCGCAGCTCGATGTTCTGCGGATCAAGCGCCACCATCCGATCCCACGCTTCCCCGGCACGATCCGGCTTCCCCAGCGCAATCCAGGCCTCCCCGCTCTTCTGGAGCAACCCCGGCAGCAGCGGGGAATCCGGGGGAAGCAGCGTTGTCGCCTTCTGGAGCGCCTCGGCGCGAGCCTCTCCCTCCGCCTGATCCGCCAGCGCGAGGTGGGGCAGGGGAGAGTCCGGCCGCTTCTCCGCCGCCTGCTCAAACCGCTTGGCCGCCGCGGCCTCGTCGCCCGAGCGCCGCAGGAGCAGCCCATGAATCATCAGCCCTGTAAAATCGCCCTGGTCCGCCAGCGCTCCATACTCCTCCAGCAGCGCTGCCGTCGTCCCTTTTGCCTCCGCGCTTTTCCAGAGGCGATCCAGCGCCGTTCCCTCCACGGGGTTTGCTTTGAGCATCTGCCGGTAGCGCTCCAGAACGCGCTCCTGCGCGACACCCTGCGCCGCCAGTTCCAGCGGAGTCGCCGCGCATAGCCCCGCCATCAGCGCCCACCCCGCCAGAGAGCGCCATCGAAAATCAGAATGGGGGAAACGAGCCATGGGAGCCATGCAATCGGTACGGTGGGCGGTACGGTAACAACAGTGGACTGCCCAGCGGTACCATGCGCCGGCGCAGCGGGCAATCCTCCGCTGAGCATCGGGCCAAAATCACGGGAGAGCAAGTCATCGC
>JBEBWR010000367.1:0-3161 GCA_040392045.1 Chthoniobacter flavus
CGATCTCCGTGACGATCACGCGGGCACCCTGCCCCTTGAGCGACTGGGCGCAGCCCTTGCCGACGTCGCCGTAGCCGCAGACGACCGCGACCTTGCCCGAGATCATCACGTCGATGGCGCGGTTGATCCCGTCGATCAGCGAGTGACGGCAGCCGTAGAGGTTGTCGAACTTCGACTTCGTCGCCGTGTCGTTCACGTTGATGGCGGGGATGAGCAGCTTGCCCTTCTCCAGCATCTGGTAGAGACGATGGACCCCGGTCGTCGTCTCTTCGGAAACGCCGCGGAGGTCTTTCAGAATGTCGTGGAAACGGCAGGGATTCTCGCTGTGGAGCTTCTTGAGAAGCGCCTTGATGATCCCCTCCTCCGTGCTTCCGCTTTCGGAGTTAACCCAGCCGTCGCCGTCTTCGAGCTCATAGCCTTTGTGGATGAGCAGCGTCACGTCGCCGCCATCGTCCACGATCAGCTCCGGCCCCTTCCCGCCGGGAAAGGAGATGGCGCGCTCGGTGCACCACCAGTATTCCTCCAGCGTCTCGCCCTTCCACGCAAAGACGGGTACTCCGGCGGCGGCAATGGCCGCGGCGGCGTGGTCCTGCGTGGAGAAAATGTTGCAGCTGGCCCAGCGGACATCCGCGCCGAGGGCGACGAGCGTCTCAATGAGCACCGCCGTCTGGATCGTCATATGGAGCGATCCCGTGATGCGAACCCCGGCGAGGGGTTTTTCGGCGGCGTGCTTCGCGCGGATCGCCATCAGGCCGGGCATTTCGTGCTCGGCAACGGAGATTTCCTTGCGGCCCCACTCGGCGAGGCTGAGGTCGGCGACTTTGTAGTCGTTGGCTTCGAGAGTTGCAGTGGTCATGATAGAGAAAATGGGTGATTACAGGGCTGCTTTGAGGGCGTCAACCTTGTCGGTGCGCTCCCAGCTGATGGCGTCGAGGTCGTCGATTTTGCCGAAGTGCCCGTAGTTGGTCGTCTTGCTGTAGATCGGGCGGAGCAGGTCGAGCTGCTCAATGATCGCGGCAGGCTTGAAGTTGAAGACGGCGGCAACTGCGCGCTCGATCTTCTCTTCGTCCACCGTGGCCGTGCCGAAGGTGTCGATATGGATGCTGACCGGATCGGGGTAACCGATGGCGTAGGCGAACTGGATCTCACAGCGGCTCGCGAGTCCGGCGGCCACGACGTTCTTCGCCACGTAGCGGCCCATGTAGGCGGCGGAGCGGTCGACTTTCGACGGGTCCTTACCGGAGAAAGCACCGCCGCCGTGGCGACCCATGCCGCCGTAGGTGTCGACGATGATCTTGCGTCCCGTGAGGCCGGTATCGCCCTGAGGTCCGCCGATGACGAAGCGGCCCGTGGGGTTGATAAGAAATTCGGTCTTCGCCGTCAGCAGTTCGGCGGGGAGCTGCTTGCGGATGACTTCGCTGATGAGGTAGTCCTTGATCTCGCTGTGCTTCACGCACTCGGTGTGCTGCGTGGAGATGACGACGTTGGTGATCTCCACCGGCTTGCCGTCTTCGTAGCGGACGGAGACCTGGCTCTTCGCGTCGGGCCGCAGCCACGCGACCGTGCCGCTCTTGCGGATGCGGGTCAGCTCCCGTCCGAGGCGGTGCGCGAACATGATCGGCGCAGGCATCAGCTCGGGGGTTTCATTACAGGCGTAGCCGAACATCAGGCCCTGATCGCCCGCGCCCTGCTCGGCGTGGCCCTTGCCGTCGGCGTCCGTCTCATCCACGCCCTGCGCGATGTCGGGGCTCTGCGCCGTAATGATGTTCATGATGAACGCCTTGTCGGCATGGAAGACGTCGTCGTCGTTCACATAGCCGATCTCCCGGATGGCGCTGCGGACAAGGTCGTTATAGCGGACGTCGGCCTTCGTGGTGATCTCACCGCCGATGACGACGATGTTGCTCTTCGCGTAGGTTTCACACGCCACCCGGCTCTTGGGGTCCTGCGCAAGACAGGCATCGAGGATGGCGTCGGAGATCGTATCGCAGACTTTGTCGGGATGACCTTCGCCGACGGATTCGGAAGAGAAGATGTAGCTACGGGGCATGGGATTTGAGTTGGTGAAGAAACGAGGCGATGAATGCGGCGGGTTAACCGGCTGGATCAACCGGACGCATTGACCTATCCTGATGGTTTGATACATTGAAACCGCACCTGCTTTCAGTCAATCGTAAAAAGCCGTTGGGGGCATCCTCCGGGACGGCGTGCAGGTGCTCCATCTTGCGCTCGCTCTTCCTCTTATTCCTTCATGGCCGACCTGATCCATTCCCTGAAACTGCTGGCGGACCCGATCCGCCTGCGCCTGCTTCTGCTGGTGCGGGAGGAGGAACTCTCCGTGGCGGAGCTTCAGGAAATTTTCGCCATGGGGCAGAGCCGGATTTCCACTCATCTCGCCCAGCTCAAGCGGGCGGGGCTGGTACGGGACCGGCGCGTGGGAAAAAATGTTTATTACGCTCCGGGAGCAATCGAGCGGGGGCCTACCCGCGCAATTCTGAGCGCCAGCGAGGCGGAGATCGATGAAGTCGAGCACGACCGCGCCGCGCTGCGCCTCATCCGCCGGAAGCGACAGGACAAAACGCGCGATTACTTCAACCGTCTGGCAGGCCGCTTCGGGCGGAGCTACTGCCCGGGACGCTCATGGAAGGGGTTCGCCTGGATGCTGCTGCCGCTGGCGGGGCCGATCGTGGTCGCCGATCTTGGCGCAGGGGAAGGGACGCTCTCGCAGTTCCTCGCGCGGTACGTGAAAGAGGTCATCGCCATTGATAACTCGGAGAAGATGGTGGAGTACGGCTCCGGGCTGGCCCGGGAGAACGGGCTAAAGAATCTCTGCTACCGGCTGGGCGACATGGAGGAGCCGCCGCTGAAACCGGGAAGCGTTGATTTCGCCGTCTTCAGTCAGGCGCTGCATCATGCAGGGAGCCCGGCGCGCGCCCTTTCCGCAGCCCATACCGCCCTACGCCCCGGCGGACGCATCGCCATCCTCGACCTGCTGGCCCACCCTTTTGAACAGGCACGGGAGCTTTATGCCGATCTCTGGCTGGGCTTCTCGGAAGTCCAACTGGAGGAGCTGCTGACGGCGGCGGGCTTCACCGACATCGACATCGCAGTGATGGACCGCGAGCAGGAGCCGCCGCATTTCCAGAGCGTTCTGGCAACCG
>JBEBWR010000368.1:0-3159 GCA_040392045.1 Chthoniobacter flavus
AGGCCAGGCGGTTTTCGACGTCGCGCTGGTATTCCTGCCAGAGGCGCTCCAGGGAGGCGGCGGTCTCTTCTTTCATGGCGGGGGTGATGCCGCTTTCGGGGACGTCGCGCCGGGCGAAGAGGTAGAGCTTGATCTTCGGCTCGGTGCCGGAGGGGCGGATGGCCATGCGGCGACCGTCGGCCAGCTCCATGATGAGCATGGCTTCCTTGGGGATTTCGTCGCCTTCGCTGTCGAGGATGGTTTCGGTGGCGAAGTTGGTGACTTTGGTGATGGCGGTGCCGTCGTAGGTTTTTGGCGGCTCGGCGGCAAAGGAGGCGGCGAGGCGCTGGATCTTGGCTGCGCCTTCGGCTCCTTCGAAGGTAAGGCTGGCACCGCGCTCGGCGTAGTAGCCGAACTCGGCGTATAGCTCGTCGAGCAGGACGTCGAGGGTGATGCCACGGGCTTTGGCGTAGGCGGCGACTTCGGCGAACATGATGGCGGCGCCGTTGGCGTCTTTATCGCGGGTGAAGTCTGCGCCGCTGTAGCCGTAGCTTTCTTCGCCGCCGAAGACGTAGTAGGTGGAGTGCTCCAGACGGAGCTTGCGGGTTTCTTCTTCGGGGAGGTCGCGGTAGTTCGCCCGGAGGGCTTCGGGGATGGCGTGCTCGTATTTGGTGAGTTTCTCGCCGATGTATTTGAAGCCGGTGAGGGTTTCGACGCACTGGAGGCCGAGTCTGGAGGCAATGGCTTTCTGGAGGTCGGTGGTGACGAAGGTTTTGATGATGACGGCGCGGGAGCGGTTCTCCGGGGTAAGGATGCCTTGCCCGATGAGGCGGGTGGCGCGGTACCATGCCATGAGGGAGCCGATCTGGTTCCCGCTCAGGAGGGTGAGCCTGCCGTCGCGGTCGCGGACGGCGACGCCCATGCGGTCGCAGTCGGGGTCGGTGGCGATGACGAGGTCTGCGCCCTGCTGTCCGGCGAGGTCGATGGCGAGGGTGAGCGCTTCGGCGTTCTCGGGGTTCGGGCTTTTGACGGTGGGGAAGCGGCCGTCGAAGTCGGCCTGCGCTTTGACTTCTTCTACGGTGAAGCCGAGCTGGCGGAGGGCGGTGGGGATGAGGACGCCGCCGGTGCCGTGGATGGCGGTGTAGACGATTTTCAGGTCGCTACCGGCAAGGGTGCGGTCGAGGAGGAGGGTGTTCAGGCGGTCGAGGTAGGGGGCGTCGATGGCTTTGTCGACGGTTTCCACGCTCCCCTGCCGGTCGGCGGGAAGCGGGGTGTAGCGGTCGGTGGTGAGGCTGTTGACGCAGCGGATGATGCCGCTGGCGTGGGGCTCGATGACTTGTGCGCCGTCGTTGAAGTAGACTTTGTAGCCGTTGTCGTGCGGGGGGTTGTGGCTGGCGGTGATGACGATGCCGGCGCTGGCCCGGGTGAAACGGACGGCGAAGGAGAGCTCGGGGGTGGAGCGCGGGGCGCTGAAGAGGACGACGTCGGCTCCGTTCTCGCTGGCGACGCGGGCGGCGAGTTCGGCGAAGTGACGCGAGAAGTGGCGCGAGTCGTGGGCGATGGCGATCCTGGGTTTTCCGGGAAGGTCTGACTGGCGGAACCAGTCGTGCAGGTAGTTCACCAGCCCGCGGGTGGCGCGCGAGATGTTGAAGTCGTTCATGGCGTTGGTGCCGACGCAGGGGTGCTCGGGGCGGCCAAGGGCCTGGGGGACTCCTTCTTCGGCGGCGGTGACGATTTTCCCGATGGTGCGCCCGCGCAGGCCGCCGGTGCCGAAGGAGAGGGTTTTGAAGAAGCGGTCGTTCAGCTCAGACCATGCGCCGCGCTCAAGCAGCTCCGTGATGCTGGATTCGACCAGCGGCGAGGGGTTTTCGGCGAGGAGCGCGCGGATGTTGGCGGCGGAGGACTCCAGCAGGGTGCCCGCGGAAACGGCGCTCTGGAGGGTTGTGGTCAGAGTCGATGAGATAGCCATGGGTCGATGGGCGGGGAGTGTAGTGATCATGAGACGGAGTTGCAAAAGGGAAATTGCTTGGGTTTCGCGCGCGGGGGCCTTACAAAGAGGCCCGTGCACGTTTACCAAGAGTTGTTGCGTCTTGTGCTTGAAGAGGGGCGTCCCAAGGGGGATCGCACCGGCACCGGCACGTTATCGGTGTTTGGGGCGCAGGCGCGCTTTAATCTCCGGGAGCGGTTCCCTTTGCTGACGACAAAGCGGGTCCATCTCCGGTCGATTATTCACGAACTGCTCTGGTTCCTTCGCGGCGATACGAATATCCGGTCGTTACAGGAAGCGGGTGTGTCGATCTGGGACGAGTGGGCGGATGAGAATGGCGATCTTGGGCGCGTCTATGGGGCGCAGTGGACGGACTGGCGTACGGCGGACGGGCGCTCGATTCATCAGATTGATGAGCTGATCGCGCAGATCCGGCGCAATCCGGATAGCCGCCGCTTGTTGGTGACGGCGTGGAACCCGGGCGAGGTGGAGCAGATGAAGCTGCCGCCGTGTCATGTGCTCTTTCAGTTTTACGTGCAGGACGGGGAGCTTTCCTGTCAGCTTTACCAGCGGAGCGCGGATCTGTTTCTCGGCGTGCCTTTTAATATCGCCTCTTACTCGCTGCTGACGATGATGATTGCGCAGGTTTGCGGGCTTAAGCCGGGCGATTTTGTGCATACGTTTGGCGATTTGCATCTGTATGACAATCATCTGGAGCAGGCTCGCGAGCAGCTTTCGCGCACGCCGCGGGCGCTGCCGGTGATGAAGATCAACCCTGCCGTGAGCGATATTCACGGCTTCCGCTACGAGGACTTTACGCTGGAGGGGTACGATCCGCATCCGGCGATCAAGGCTCCGGTCGCAGTATAGACGGTATTACTATGAGTACGCTCAAAGCCATTGCCGCTATGGCAAGCAACCGGGTGATCGGGGTTCGCGGGTCGATCCCCTGGCAGATTCCGGATGAACTCCGCTGGTTCAAGGAGGCGACTTCGGGTCATGCGGTGATTATGGGGCGCAAGACGTTTGAATCGCTGGGGCGACCGCTGCCGAATCGGAAGAATATCGTGATTACGCGCGGTCCGGCGATTCCGAGGGTGGTGACGGTGGCGAGCGCGGCGGAGGTGACTCCGGCGCTGGCTGATCCGGGGCAGGATCTCTTTGTGATCGGCGGCGGGGAGGTTTACAGCCAA
>JBEBWR010000369.1:0-3150 GCA_040392045.1 Chthoniobacter flavus
GTTGGAAACTTCCGTGACGTCGACTCCGGCGCGCTGGGCGAGCTGGCTCTTGGCGCGGTTCTCGTCGAGCTTCGTCATGGCGAACCAGCGGTCCGCCGGGATGCCCTTTGCGTTGGACTTGGCGATGAGGGCATTCGTGTTGCACGGGTTGCCGACCACGAGGATACGGACGTCAGAGGCGGCGTTCTTCTCAATCGCCTGACCCTGACCGGTGAAAATCTTGCCGTTGATGCTGAGGAGGTCCTTGCGCTCCATCCCCTGCTTGCGCGGTACGGAGCCGACGAGCAGCGCCCAGTTGACCCCGTTGAACCCTTCCGCGAGATCCGCCGTAGGCGTGACCTTCTTCACCAGCGGGAAAGCGCAGTCCAGAATCTCCATGACGACACCGTTCAGCGGCTCAAGAGCCTGCGGGATCTCAATAAGGTTCAGTTCCACCGGCTGGTCCGGGCCAAACATGGAGCCGGAGGCAATGCGGAAAAGGAGGGAATAGCTGATCTGCCCGGCTGCGCCGGTGACGGCCACTTTGATCGGAGTTTTCATAGGTTGAGGGAGATTTAACCCTGCCGCCCCTCCGGGGAAAAGTGTTTATTTATCACAATTTGCAAATCGCGCTTTCTCTGTCCTTTTATTTCCGATTGCCCCCGGCTCGCATGCGCCATGAATGGTTTACCGGCGGGCCGCCCGGGTAATGGTGAAATGGAGCAGCACCGTTTCCATCGGCACGTAATCGCGGCGCACCGGCCCGGGGCCGCAGCTTCCGCCGCCCACGCCGAGGACATTGGCAAGGAGATGGAAGCTCGTCGCCGTCCGCTCGCCCAACTCATGCGGATGCGCCGCGGCGATCAGTTCGTCGCTCGTGTATGGCAGCACGGCCATCGGCAGCGGTTGGCGGGTGGTCGTAAAACGGAGGCAGTCGCCCGACCCGGCATCCTCCAGCTCCATCCAGCGGACCTCCATCCGGTTCCCGCTATCCTGTGGACGTGCAAAGGAAGTCCAGAACTCCTCCAGCGGTTGATCGTACGCATCGATCAGCGCGCTCTCGCGGCGGTCGGGGTAGTTGTCCCACGGGCCGCAGCCAAAGTAGCGCACGCGGTCGTACCCCGCAGGAAGCAGCCACTCCAGCCCCAGTCTCGGCAGCGTCGGCACGGCCCCTTCCGGGACGATCTTTGACTGCACATGGATCGCCCCCGCAGCGTCGACTTCATAGCGCGTCTCCACCTCGAAAACGGGCGGGTATTTCAGCGGCGCTTCCTCCAGCACGAACCGCCCCTCGCGGCAGTTCGACAGCAGCGCCCGCCCGCCTTTCGGCGACCATACGACCTTGCTGACGATCGCCACCCGCGTCCCTTCGCGCTCCGCCGATGCAGAGATCGCCTCCATGCGGAGCTGGTCCAGCCCGTTGCGGAACCACGGCTGATGGAATATCCGACGGTCGTTATCGGTCGGCACGCGGAAAGCATCCAGCCGCGGCTCCAGCCCCTCCAGCATACGCCCGTCCTGCGTCCACGCGAGCAGCGCGCCGCTCGTCCGGCAAAAGGCGATCTCAAAATCCGCGCCCCGCACCAGCCAGCGCCCTGCCTCCTCCCGCAGTTCCGGAGCCTCGCCGCCCTCCGGTTTTGGCGGCATCAACGCCACCGGCGAGATCATCTTCAACCGCAGCGGAAGCTGAGCCGTCGCCACCTCGTGCCCCGCGTCGCACCAGATCGTCGCCGCCCGCTGCACGGCCCGGAGCGTCAGCCACGCCTCCCCCTCCGGCAGTTCGTTCAAGGCCACCGGCAGCGGAACATCCACCGTCTCCCCCGCCGCCGCGTTCACTCCCTCCAGCACGCCGCACCGCCGCTCCGCTCCATCGCGCACCACCTCCCAGCGCAGTTCCAGCCCGCTCAGGTCCGCAAACCCGTAGCGATTGGTGATCCGTAAAACGCCCGGGCGGCGCGGATGCCACTCCACATGCAGCGGCTGATAGGCCCACTTTACCTCGTAGTACGCGGGCTTGAGCCGGAAATCGTGAAAAATCAGGCCATCGGTGATGAACAGGCCGTCGTTGGGCTGATCGCCAAAATCGCCCCCATACGCCGGAAACTCCCGCCCCTCGCCATCCCGGCAGAGCAGCGCATGCTCGCGCCACTCCCAGATCGCCCCGCCGAGCATGTGCGGATTCGCCTCAATCGGCCGCCAGTAATCGGCGAGGTTCCCCACGGCGTTCCCCATCGCGTGACCGTACTCGCAGAGATAGTACGGCTTCGCCCGCGCCGTCGTCCCCTCGCGCTCCACGTGCAACGTATGAGGGTACATCTGGCTATCGACATCGCCGCAGGCATTATTCCGCTCGTAGTGTAGCGGACGGGTTGGGTCGAGCGCGCGGACCACCTCCCCGGCGAACCGGAAATTCTCCCCCGGCCCCGCTTCATTCCCCAGCGACCAGAAGATGACCGAGGCGTGATTGCGGTCCCGTACGACCATATTCACGCAGCGCTGCACATGCGCGGCGCGCCATGAAGGGACATGCGAGAGCGATTCGTCCCCGTAGCCGCAGCCATGCGACTCGATATTTGCCTCGTCCATCACATAAAGGCCGTACTCGTCGCAGAGCCGGTACCACTCCGGAACGTTCGGGTAATGCGCCGTACGGACATGGTTCACATTCGCCTGCTTCATCAGTACGATGTCGCGGATCATGCTCTCGCGGGAAACCGTGTGTCCCGTCTCCGTCACATGCTCGTGGCGGTTCACCCCGCGCAGCTTGATCGGCTGATCGTTGAGGTAAAACACCCCGTCGCGGACCTCCATGCGCCGGAAGCCGACGCGCGCGCTCACGCAATCGAGCACCTCCCCTGCCGACGACTCCACGGTCAGCACCGCGTCGTAAAGCTCCGGCGTCTCCGCCGACCAGAGGGCCACCTGCTCCACCGGCAACGCAAGCGCGATCCCCCCGTCACGAACGGGCGCGCTCACCTTCCCGATCTCCACGCCATCGCGATGAAGCCGCAGGACAAGCTCCGCACCAACCGACGCGTGATCGACCCCGTGAAACTGCACGTCGGCATGAAGCACGCCGCCTTCGAGCGCGGCATCCGGCTCGGGCCGCAGGAAAAAATCGCGCACCCCCACCGGAGCGCGGGCAACGAGAAAGACATCGCGGTAGATCCC
>JBEBWR010000370.1:0-3131 GCA_040392045.1 Chthoniobacter flavus
CGGCTGAAATCAAAGGCCTCCGGCGAGAGGTGCGCATTCGCCCCGCGCTGGTGAAAGAAGGTGCGCCGTCCGGTGGAGGCGACCGTCATCACATCGGTGTACGACGTATGCGCCGTGGGATGGACGGCGATCTGCGAGCGGTCGATGCCGTGACGATCGCACTCGGCGGCGATCCATTCCCCCTCCCCGTCGTCGCCCACGAGGCCGACTCCCGCGAGTGGGAACGGAGCCTCCATGCGGGCGAGATCGACGAGAACATTAAACGGGCCGCCGCCATTACCGACCGTCTCGCTCACGATATTGGCAAGGGCATCCTGCCGGGGGTAGACGTCGATGCGCTTGAGCTTGTCTACGATCCAGTTGCCACCTGCGAGGATGCCGTTGCGTACCATAAACGGGACGATAGCGCTTTAAGCCGAAAGGTCCACGACACACTGTCCCGCCTGCGAGCGGAGAGCAGCGGCGAAGAGTTCATGACTGCGCACGGCTTCCTCCGGCGTGACGCAGCCGAAGCGGTCGCCCAGCACGCCCGCGCGCTCCGCGAGGTAGGCGGCCCACATCTGCTGGAAGCAGTCGGGGAAGCCCGGCTCGAAGATGCCGCCGGTGATTGTCGGGAACGGGCCGTGAAACCCGAGGTCGGTGCGCTGCCAGAGCTGGTCCTTGCCGCGCTGGAAGGTCCAGAGCGTCTTCGGCTCCTTGGTGGAGTAGCGGACGCCGCCTTCCGTGCCGAGGGCCTCGAAGAACCACGTATTCGTCTCGCCGGGAGCGAGGCGCTTCATTTCCAGCCGGAGGGGGACGGCTCCGTCGGCGGTGTCAAATTCCGTGTGCAGCGTGGCGTTGTCCCAAGTGTCGCAAGGGGTCATGCCGCCCTTGCCGTCGGGACGCTCCGGGTAACCTTTCTGGAGCTGGGCGTAAACCCGCGTGGGGTTCCACCCTAGGCGGAACGGAACGTGGACAGCGTGCATGCCGAGATCGCCCATGACGCCGATCTCGCCGCAGGTGCGGACCTGCCGCTTCCAGTTTGCGGGTTTGGTCGGATCGAGGTCGCTGCTGTGATGAAAGCCGGAGTGTACCTCCAGCAGCCGCCCGAGCGCCCCGGAAGTGGCGGTCTTGGCAATCTGCCAGCTACGCTGTGCGCCGGGGAGGTAGGGAAACTCGGAGCTGCACCGGACAAACCGTCCGCTCTCCTTTGCGGTCGCGGCGATCTTCCGCGCGGCGGCGAGATCGATGCCGAAGGGCTTCTCCGCGAGAAGGTCTTTACCCGAGGCGAGCACGTCGAGGTAGAGCGCTTCGTGCAGGTGATGCGGTACGGCGACGTAGACGACATCGACTTCCGGAGAAGCAAGCAGCTCCTTGTGATCCGCCGTGAGCAGGCGGACGCTCGGGATCTGCCGGAACCACTCGCGCTGCGCTTCCGCGAGATCGCAGACGGCGGTCAGCTCGGCTTTCACCGGGAAATCCTGTAGCACCATCCAGCGGGCAAGGGCGCTGGCGAGTTCGCGGCCCATCAGGCCACCGCCGATAATACCGATACGAACAGGTGAATCAGACATATAAGGAAATGAAGCTAAGAAAGTTTACTTGAGGAACGCAGCGGCTTCGGCGGCGGTCGCGCCGTCGTGAACAATGGCCATGAGCGCCCGGGTCATCCCGGCGGGGTTCGGGTGCTGGATCACGTTGCGCCCGTAGACGATGCCTGCGGCTCCCTGCCCGATGAGCGCTTCCGTACGCGCAAGAATCTCCTGATCGGGGGCTTTTCCGCCGCCGCGTACGAGGACGGGGATGCGCCCGGCAATTTCGATGACCTTATGGTAAAGGGTTACATCGTCGGTCGGGTCGGCCTTGATAATGTCGGCCCCCAGCTCCACGCCCTGACGGACGAGCGGGATGATCTTCTTCTCGTCGCCATCAACCATGTAGCCGCCTGCCTCGGAATTCGGGCGGAAAACGAGCGGCTCCACCATGAGCGGCATGCCGTAGCGCTCGCACTCCGGCTTGATCTTCAGAATGTTATCGATGCACTGCGCGGTCACTTCCGGCTCGTTCGGGATCTGGAAGAGATTGACCACGACGCAGGTGGCATCCAGCCGCAGCGCCTGCTCCACGGGGTTCTCAATCATCTTGCTGAAGAGCGCGCGAGGCAGCTCCTTGCCGTAGACGTTGGCCACGTCGGTCCGCAGGACCAGCGACGGCTTGTGACGCCCGGGAATATTCTGGAGTACCGGAGCCTGCCCGATCGTGAGCTGGATCGCATCGGGATCGGCGTCCACCAGCGTCCGCACGGCGGCGTCGATGTTTTCGATACCGGAGAGGAAACCGAACTCGTTGAAAAAGCCGTGATCGATGGCAACATCGAAGCAGCGGTTGGACTTGGGGTTGAAGAGGCGCTTGAGGCGGATCGATTTCATAAAAAATTAGCAGGAGACCAGCGGGACCGGAGGGAGCACGGCGTCGGCAGGGAAATCGCCCGAGGTGAGCCACGCGTCAAACTCGCTCCAGAGCGCGAATCGGACGGCGGCGGCAGCGCCCCACTTTGTAGCATCCGCGAGGAGTTCCCGGCGGCCTGACGATTTGCGGGTATTGGCGAGCACGGCGGTCTTGATCGCCGCTTCGCTCAGTTCCGTGGTAGCGGGGCCTTCGGCGTCAAGTCCGGAGGCTCCGAGGAAGGCGTGATTGATCCGCAGGCGCGAGAGCCACTCCAGCGCGAGCTGACCGGTGAACGCTCCGCTGATGGGCCGCAACTCGCCGCCAAGCGCAATGATGGCCGCCCCGGTCTGATGCGCCTCGTGAATGAGCGGCGCGGAGTTTGTAACCACCTGCACGCTGCTGCGCGCCAGCAGAAGGCGGCCCGCTTCAAGGCAGGTGGTGCCGGAATCGACAAAGACCGTCTCCCCGTCGTTCACCCGGGCGGCGGCCAGCGCGGCAATGGCCCGCTTGGCATCCACGGCGCGGCGGCTCTTGAGCGAAAACGACGGCTCCGCGCGCAGCGATTGAGGATGGACCACGCCGCCATGAACGCGTACAAGATGCCCGGCTTTCTCCAGCTCCGTAAGGTCGCGGCGCAGCGTGGCCGGAGAGACGCCGATCTGCTTCTGGATCTCCTGCACGGTGAGACGATGCTCCCGGGCAAC
>JBEBWR010000371.1:0-3110 GCA_040392045.1 Chthoniobacter flavus
GGTGCAGCCCCGCCACGCGAAGCCCCGGCCAGATTACCGGGAAGAGAATCCCCGCAATGAGAAGCGACATCCCGAGTAGGATCGAGTCCACCATCGTTCCCCGGGGGGCGGTTCCCCGGTAGACATTGATTGAGGACACCAGATAGCTCGTCACCAGCAGGAACCGCAGTCCTGCCAGAACCCGGGGAAAGGGAAGCCAGAGCTCCATGAGGTAGAGTAATAGCAGCACGGTGCCAATCGCCATCGCGCCACGCGTTCCTCTCAGGGATTTGAGCGCCGACTGGCGCGGTGGGATCTGCAGGAGCATTGGAAAAAGGAAACTCCCCACGCCAAGAACGAGGTAAAGAACCCACGCCTCATTAAGCAGCGTATTCGCCAGCAGCGCCGCCCGTCCCGAAAGCGTCCCGGTCCCGCTCGCCAGCATGCCAAAGAGTCCGAGCACCGCGCAGACAAAGCCGAACCCCACCAGCGCAAACCCCGGCGCGGGAAGGCGTCGGAACTTGAGCAGGCGCCGACCGACCAGTGTCATCAGAGTCACCAGCGACAGGAAAAAGCAGACGTCGCCCAACGTATGATAGCCGGAGAGATGCGCCGCGATCACACTGACATAAAGCGCGAGCAGCAGGCCCAGCTCGCGGCGGGTAAACGGCGTAGCTCCCGACAAGCGGGGGCCCGCCGTTCCAAGAAAGCCAAAGATAAACCCGCCAAGAAATCCCTCCACCATCAGCCGTGCGTGAACGATCCCGGGATGCACCGGAAGGAATCCGAGAAAATAGAGCGGCCAGAGCGCCACTCCCACGACGCCAACCGCCAGCCCGATAGGGAAAAAGACGCGATAAGGTTCACGGCAGGCCAGGGGCCAGAAGGCAGGATGTTTCATCATGGAATAGCGGTTCGCGGAAGCGGAGCGGAAATCGCTCGCGCCTATTCCTGTTTATCATTCCCCAATCACCGTCCCTCCTTGATACAGATCAAGAGTTGCCGGTTTTCTCATCGCCAACCCACCGCAAACAGAGGCTCCATGAGTACCGCTCTATGAATCGGTATCAAGAACTAAGGACCGCCGCGCTCGTTTATTCCCTGCGCCGCGTCTATCTTTTCTCCGGTCTACCCGAGGCCGACCTGATCAAGATCGCGGGATTCGCCATCCCCAAGACCGTACGCAAAGGAGAATACCTTTTCCGGAAGCAGGAGCCCACCCACGGATTCTACCTCGTCCGAAAAGGGATCATCAACGTGCATCATATCGCCTCGGACGGGCGCGAGCAGGTGATCCATCTTTTCCGCGCCGGGGAGTCGCTGGGCGAGGCGGCGATCGTCAGCGGCTTTGGCTACCCTGCGGATGCGCGCGCGGTGGAGGATAGCGATGTGATCCTCATCCCGAAGAAAGATTTTCTCCTGCGGATTCAGGAGGATGCCTCGCTCGCCTTGAGAATGCTGGCTTCCGTCGGACAGCGCCAGCGGGCGCTGGTCGCCACGATTGAGAACCTCAAGCTCAAGGACGCGGAGACGCGGCTCATCCACTGGCTGCTAAACCGGTGTACGCCGCCCTACGGCGATGCACCGGAGAAGATCCCCATCGGCGTCGCAAAATCGGTGCTCGCCAGTGAGTTGGCCATCCGACAGGAAACGCTCTCCCGTATCTTCGGCAAGCTGCGTGACGCCGGATACCTCATGATCAAGCAGCGGACCGTCATCGTGAACAACCCCAACAAGCTGCACCAGCTCTTCGAGGCAAACCTGAGCGGCTCTAGCCATGCTCCGGAAAAATTGACCTAAATCAAAGCCTTTCCGCTCCATCTGCGACAGACTGCATCCCGTCACTTCTTCTTATCTATTATGGACTCTTTAAGCTCAGAAGCCATCCCCGCATCGAAAATCTTCGACGTTCGCACCATCTTCTCCAACCGGCATCAACGCATCTTTGATCGCTTTGCGGAGCTGGAAGTCGGTGACTTTTTCGTCCTTCGGAACGGGCACGACCCGATTCCCCTGCGCGTTCAGTTCGAGCAGCTTCTGCCGGGCTGCTTTACGTGGGAGTACCTCGCCCCGGGGCCGGACTTCGTTCAGGTCAAGATTACCAAAATTCAGGAAGGCCGCGCAGACGCCGTCGGCGATTGCGGTTGCGCATAACCTGCGAAAGGCGCTCCTTGTGACTCAAACGATGCCTTCATCGCCACTGTCCCGGTTTTACGCGCGGATAACGGACGATCCGCTGCGTGAAGCATTCGAGGGGCGCAGCCCATTGATCCCATGGATGGCCCGTCAGCCGATTGCTCAGGAGGAGATCCCGCGAATCTGGGAGCAGGTCTGCCAAACGCCGCGCCACGGAAAAAGCGTAGCCTACCTTCATGTCCCGTTCTGCACGAATCACTGCCTCTTCTGCAATTTCTACCGTAATTCGACCAAACGGCATAGTACCTCGGATTACGTCGACGCGGTCATCCGCGAGATTGAGCGCGAAGCGGAGAGCGAGATGGTGCGGAGCGCTCCCGTGCACGCCGTCTACTTCGGCGGCGGCACGCCGACCGATCTTGATGCCCGCGATCTCGCGCGGCTCCTGAAAGTGATTCGGGAAACGCTTCCGCTCGCCGGGGACTGCGAGATCACTGTCGAAGCACGGGCCACCGGCTTTAGCGCCGACAAGATCAAAGCCTGCCTCGATGCCGGAGCGAACCGCTTCTCCTTCGGAGTGCAGACCTTTGACACCGCAGTGCGCAAGCGTCTCGGTCGTCGGCTGAGCGGAGAGGAGATGGCCGGTGTCCTCTCCACCATCTGCGCGATGGATCGCGCAGCCGTGGTCTGCGATCTGATCTTCGGCCTTCCCGGTCAGACGGACGAGAGCTGGCGGAAAGACCTCGATCTCTGTCTGGAGCTGGGGCTCGACGGCGTCGACCTCTACTGTCTGACCCTGCTGCCCGCCAGTCCGCTGGCGCGTGCGATTGAGAAGGGGAGCATCCAGCCCGGCGCGGCCATCCGCGAGCAGGCGAGCCGGTACGCCATCGGCGTGGAGACCCTGATCAAAGCGGGCTGGCACCAGATCTCCACGGCCCATTTCGCCCGGGACACCCGGGAGCGCAATCTTTACAATCAACTCATCAAAGCGGGAA
>JBEBWR010000372.1:0-3091 GCA_040392045.1 Chthoniobacter flavus
TCTTCCGGTTGCCGCCGCCGAAGCCGAGGGCGTACAGGTTGAACTGCCAGAGGCGGTCCTGCTTGCGGAGATGCTCCAGTACCTCCCAGTCCGGCGCGCCCTGTGCGTAGAGATTGTCCCATCCGATGTAGTAATCGGCCTGAAAGTCGGCGAGCTTGAGCTTATAGCTACCCCACGGTTCGGTGATGAATTTTCCGATGGAGCCTTCATGTCCGGCAGGAATGACGACCGGGATGGGAGGCCGCGTCGGTACGGTGAAATTCCGCACTTGTACCGTGAGCTTCCGGGTGATGGCGGGGGCGTTGTCGGGCGTGATACGGATCTCTCCTTCATAGATCCCGGCGGGTTGGTCGGCTCCGGGCCGGGCGCGTACCCAAAAGCTCTGGGTGTCTCCTGCGGGTATATCTATTGCGGAGAGGAAGTCGAGGAGGGGATCGGGCCACCACCCGACGTAATCGACCTCATAGGCGGGGCGCTCCGTTTTGACAAAGCCGACGGTACGCACATCGATGGGCAGGGCGGGGGCGTCGCTCTGCTTCTGATGTCGGAATTTTCCGATCTCGATCTTGACGTTTTTGAGGTCTTCCTTGACCGGCAGGACGACCAGTTGAATCCCTTCGGTTTCCTGTCGGGCTACGCTCAGACGTGCGTTGCTTTTGGGGTCGAGGTTTGCCACCGGTGCTTCCCGTGGAATGACTTTCTCCGTGGAGGGCGCCCATGCGACGGCATAGGTTGCTCCGTCGGCTTCGGCCTGATCGTAGAGAGCGGCAAGGGAAAGGGTGCGCCGGATTTCCAGCAGGAGGGTCTCCATCTTCGCTCCCAAGGCGGTGAAGACTTCGGGAGCGAGCGGTTTACCTGCTTCGGTTGCGAGTTGATCCCATTGCTCGCGGTAGCGTTTTGCATGGGGCGTTGATTCCTTGAGTCGTGCGACAGTTTCGCGACCCTGCTGGAGGAGGGGATCGAGGTGAAGCTTGCGCAGTGCCCCGACGAAGTCGTCGGAAAGGGCGGGGGCTTCGTCGCCGGGCTGGAGGAGTGTGATATTGGTAACGTTCAGCCGGAAATCGGACGTGGGCCGCGTCGCGTAGAGGAGCAGTGTGGTGATGCTGCCAATGTCCAGCCGATCCTTGGTCAGCGCTTTCATCATCGTTGTCATCGGGTAGATGGTGCGCTGGAACGATCGCGGAGCGACGGTCGTTTTCACCCCTGTCCATGTCCCGGGGGAAAGTCTGCCGAGTTCTTCATCGGCGACTTTCAGGCCGATCAGCGCCACGGTGTCGGTGGGGTTGACGACATCGATGACGAAACGGTCGTAAGACGACCAATCGCTGGCGACCGGCCCTTTCCGGTCCCATCGGATGGTCCACGCGGGCCATTCATTGCTCTTTCCGGGGACCCACGCGGGGGTGTAAAGCTCCAGACTGTGCGGATGAAGCCGGGCGAAGTTTTTGCTGAGGCTGAGCGCGGGATGCTTCTCCGTTGCGGGAGGAGTGTTCCACTGCTTCAGAAAATCGCTGCTTTGAAAATCAAAGAGTTCCATCGGCGTGGCGAATGCAGGGGTATAGGGAAAGGCGAGAAGGCAGGCGGTAAAGCTCAAGCCAAGGGAGCGGAGGGAAGACATGACACTAGGCTACCGCGATTCCCGTCTTGCCAAAGGGGAAATATATGGTGATAAAAAGGAACCATGCCGCGTCGTTCGTCCACAGGGGCAACCCCTTACCAGAGCCGCTCGGATCAAGTGGCGGATTACCTCCGCGGACAGATCGGGAAGGGGGTGTGGGGCGCGAGCCTGCCTTCGGAGCGGGAGCTGTCGGCGCAACTGCGCGTGGGGCGGCATACGCTCCGGGCCGCTTTGGCGATGCTGGAGAGCGAGGGGCTGCTGGTGGAGCGAAGCCAGCGCGGGACCCTGCTCAACCCGGGCCGGAAGGAGAAGGAAAAAGGGGGCCATACCATCGGGATGATCTATGCGGCAGCAAGGGTGATGGGGCCGTTGCGGGTCTACCTTGATGAGATCCGGCACTTCTTTTCAGAGCGCGGCGTGGAGGTCATTCTGCATCGCGTGTCGTACCATGATCGTCAGGTTCCGGCGCATTTCCGACGGCTGATGACGACGCATCGACATGCGGCATGGATCATTGTCTCCCCGCCGAAGCCGATTCAGGATTGGGTGGCGGAGCAGAATTTTCCCGCCGTGATGCTGGGAAGCCGGATGGGGGAGAGCCGACTGCCGAATGTCTACTGGGATATGTACGCGGCAACGCGTCATGCCGTGGGGATGATGCTGGCGCGGGGGCATCGGCGGCTGGCGCTGGTGATGCCGGTGCACGAGAAGGGCGAGGATGTGTTGAGCCGCGAGGCGTTTCTCGATGCGATCCGGGAGTCGCCTTACGCGGCGGAGATTGCCGGGCGCATCGCGGTGCACCAGCAGGAGCGCGAGTCGGTGTTCGGGCTGGTCGATCGGTTGCTGGCGGCGAAGGAGCGGTGTACGGCGTGGCTGATTTGTCGACAGGGGCATTACCTCACCATTCATTCCCATCTGCTGCGGCTGGGGGTCCGCATTCCTGAGGAGCTGTCGCTGATCAGTCGCGACTCGGAATACTACTTCGAGGAGCTCTCGCCCATACCGACCCGCTATGAAGTGGACCCGATCCGGTTTGCCCGAAGGGTGGCCGTCCTGACGGAGAAGCTGATGGCGGGCAAGCTGGAGCCGGGGGAGCAACTGCGGCTGATGCCCCGGTTCGTCGCCGGGGAGACGCTGGGAGCTATTGCTCCGCCGAAGCGTCCTTGAGCCAGCGAAGGGTGACTTCGCCGACGATGCGAAGGCTTTCAGGGCTGACTTTGTCGAGGGTGTCGTCGGCGGTGTGCCAGTAGGGGTAGTCGAAATCGATGATGTCGACGGTCGGGATGCGGATCTGGTTGAGGGGGACGTGGTCGTCGAGAATCGGGGTGCGGGCGGTGCCGAAGTAGTCGCGGTAGCCGAGGGCGTCGGCGGCGGCGAGCAGCGCCCGGGTGAGCGGGGCGGGGGAGTCGGGCGGGAGAGTGATGGTGAGGTCTTTGTCGCCGATCATGTCCCAGAGGATGCCGGCTTTGAACT
>JBEBWR010000373.1:0-3087 GCA_040392045.1 Chthoniobacter flavus
GATAAAATCCGCAACCGCGTCTCCTCGCTCTACCATGTCAACATGCCCTACTTCATGCGGCTGAATTGTAGCGCCATCGGGATGCACGCCGGTTACGTCCCCGGCTACCCCGCGTCACACGGCTGTATCCGCGTTCCCGCAGGCAACGCCGCCAAGCTCTTCCGGGAGGTCCCCGTCGGTACGCTGGTGATCATCCGATAAGCCGCCTTCGCAACCCGGCATACGACGCCTCGGGCGTTTCCCCTGCGGTATCGATCTCCAGCGGCGACCATTCCCAAGGATCGCTCTCTCGCCGGACGACGTCGGCCCAGGTTGGCAGACGCAATCCGGAGACGGTCGATCTGCGGGTCTCCACCCGGCGGCGATGCTCTTCGCGATCGCTGCACGAGATGGAAAGATCAACGCACGCCGCCCCCGCCTGCTCCGCCACGGAGCGCCACTCGCGACGGGTCAGGGCGATCAGATTGCAACTGTCGGCCACGACGGAATTTCCCAGTCTTAGCTGATCCGCCGCAAGCCGATAAGCCAGCCGATAGCCTTCCCCTTCCACCGTGATCCCGCAGAGATCGCGTAGCCCCTGCTCAATTGTGTCGATCCGCAGGAATGCCGCTCCGGTCTC
This sequence comes from Chthoniobacter flavus, assembly GCA_040392045.1. Taxonomy (GTDB): domain Bacteria; phylum Verrucomicrobiota; class Verrucomicrobiia; order Chthoniobacterales; family Chthoniobacteraceae; genus DATMFV01. Next base: position 620 of record JBEBWR010000373.1, read on the forward strand.
TGCCGCAAGGCGTTCGGCAAGCGTGGTCTTGCCGCTGCCCGGCAACCCGGAAAAAACGTAGAGCGTCGGAGCCACTGGTTTACGGCTTCGACTCCTCAAAGAATCCTTTCAGCGCCCCGTACTGCATGGCGTGAAGGATGTCGATGTGGATCGCCCCCATGCCCAGCCCGTCCGGCGGGATGAAGGCCTCCAGCATCTCGCGCGCGACCTGACGATTCCCCTGCGAGAGCTGATAGCCGATGAGAACGACCGCAGCCTGAGAGCTGTAGCCGTCGAGTTTTCGGAACTCCGGAGCCAGCTCCAGCCAGGTCTTTTCTCCCCGGAGCACCGCCTGCGCGTTCTTGAGCGCCGGACGATTCGCCTTGTTCTCAAGAAACGACGCCTTGAGCGCCTCGCCCGCCGCCTTGTCGCCTCGCCGCGCCGCGTCGAAGAAAAGCGCGCCACGCCCGATGAGGTTCCACGGCCGCTTGGCGTCGAAGCGCTCAGCCCCGATTTTCACAGCGTCCCACTCACCAAAGATCATCGCAACATAGATGGCGTACGCCACGTCGTTCAGCGGAGCCTTCTCCATATCCGCGATCGGCTTTGCACCGCCTGCGAAGTAAGGGTCCTTCATTCCGTGCCGGAGGTAAAAGCAGTTCAGGCGGCTGTACCAGTAGGTCTGATCCTTTGGCGCGTTGACTTCAAAGCTCTTATAGAGCGCTTCCGCTTCCGCCAGCTTTCCTTCGCGCTCCAGTTTTGTGGCGCGGTCCAGCTCCGCCTGCGCCCCGCATTTCTTCATCATCTCCAGCTTGATCTCGTCCGTCCCGAACACCCACTTCTGGATGGCGCCGCCGTAGCTGAGAAAGAGCGCCTTTGCCGTCTCATTGTCGCCTTTCATCACGGCAAACCGCGCCAGTTCGGAGGCGGCTCTCGCCCTGGCCTTCGGGGTCAGGCAATGCTTCATCCCTGCCTCAAATCCCCGCTTGATCCGTGGATAGGCATTGGGATTGCGCTCAAAGAAATCCTCGGAAAGATCGCGGCGGCTATCAATAGCGTTTTTGATCGTTAGCGCATAAATGTAGTCGGCATCGTCGCCTTGAAACAGTCCGGAAGCGATCCCGGCAAACTTCTCCACATCGCCCGGCTCGCCATGCCACTTCGGCGCGAGGTGGTAAGCCACGGAGGTGTAAAGCCCGAGAAAATTCGGATCGATCTTGCGGCCTTTAAGCATACAGTCGACGACTTCATCGAATGACCACCCCTGCCCGAGCGCGATGGTGAAACTCTTCCAGTAGAAGTAAACGTCGTCGACCTTACCCGTAGCGTCCGCCGCGAGATAGATCTTCCGTGCTTCCGCGAGACGCTCCCTCATCTTCGTCCAGCCCTCTTCCGTCACGGTCGATGCCCAGCCGCTCCCGCGTGCGTGCCATGCATAGTTACACCAATACTTGATGAGCGCCGTCTGAGCCGCGATCGACTCCGGATACGCCGCCAGCCAGCCGTCGAGGAACTCTTTGCATTCCGCCCAGCGTTTTTCGTCCTTCGTGTCATCTACCACGAGGGTTTCGTAAAAGACCGGGATCGGGACGAACTTTCCATAGATTGAAGCCTTTTGCTTTCGCGCTTCCCTGATGAATTCCTCCAGACCGGCGTAATCTTTCTTCGCCTTCAGCCCTTGTACCTGCTTTTTGGCACTGTCGTAAGTCATCGGCGAAGCAGAGGCTTCCGGGGTTTCCACCGGGGCTTCCGTCTGCGCGGCTAGCGGAAAGATAGGGAACGCTGCCAGAAGTAGGGCAGCCGAAAGGGTACGTGCAGGCTTAATCATGAGAAAACAAGGGGGGATACCGACGCCCTGCGGTGTATCACAGGGTCTACAGTATTGACAAGGTTCATCGACCCGTTTTACCTCGGCCCGGTTCCATGAATCCCTTCGCCTATCTTTTCGAGCGCTTCCCGGCGGCCACCCAGACCTTCTGCTACCGCGAAGCCATCGAGATGGCCCGCCTCCTGCGGACCGGCCCCGCCTGTCCCGGCGCGCTCGGCATCTACGCCATGCGCCATCCCGACCGCGTGCCCGGCGACTTTCCTACCGAGCTGCTCCCCACTATCACCTATCTCCCCGATACCGACGGGCTCCGCGCGCCGATCCGTAAAGCGCGGGAGAAAGGCTCCCTCCCCCCGGAGCAGGAAGCGGCCCTGCAAAGGCTGAAAGCCAGCGGCGACCGCCGTCGCATTGAAGAAGCCCTCTGGATCGGCCCCGACCTCCAGCGCCGGGGGATCATCCACGTGCACGCTCATTTCGCCGGAATCGCCGCGCGCACCGCGTACTGGCTCAAGCGGTTCTTCGGCGTCACTTACAGCTTCACCGGTCACGCAAACGACATCTTCTGCGAAACCGACTTTCCCGTCAGCCTGCGCGACCTGATCACCGAAGCGCTCGCCGTCGTCACCGAGACCGACTACAGCCGCGACTGGCTGCGCGAGCA
>JBEBWR010000374.1:0-3083 GCA_040392045.1 Chthoniobacter flavus
AAGGAAGAGAGCCTGAAGTCACCACCAGAATCAAGGAATGGCAAGCCCAAACCAGACTGCGTCTGGACTGTTTTCGCGCTGCCGCGCGGGTCGGGCAGAGCCCGACTCTTCAGAGGGTTGCGGGTGGGGAGTTTGCGAGGTGGGGTGAAGTTTAGTTTGTTTGAGAACCGTAGAGACGCGCTGGTTTTTGAGAAGCGGCGCGGCGGAGGAAATGGGATTTACGGTTTCGTGACTTCGGATGACTTCTCCGGCACCTCTTTCAGAAAGCGGACGTAAATCTTCCAGCGGGTCATGGCGTCACGGCCATAAATTTCCCCGGCGAGGTATTCCTTGCCCGGCTCGATCCGCTTCGAAGGTCGGGCGAAGGAGTACTCAATGTCGTGCACCGTGGAGGGACGGTCGAAAAGCGGCGTGTCAGAGCCGTAGCTTCCACTGACCGTTTCGCTCTCCCCTTGAATGGCGACATGCGGAGCTGCGAAGTCGAACGGTTTCGGCCGGGTTCGACTGTGTATACGTGCGCTCAAAAAAAGCTGAAACTTTCCGAAAGATCCCTCCGGACCGTCCCATTCCCGGATTTCCGCACGATGAGGCACCTCCGGATCGGGTACCATCCGGATCTGTGCGATGCAGGGCGACTCAGGCCGCCAGATCGGACCGCCCTGCTGCCAGTCCTCTTCTGCCGAAAGGCTCAGAGCGCAGAATAACGGGAGCAGAAGCGCGAGAAGGATTCTGCAGGGGAGCGTGGGATTGGGAAAGTTCATTGAGGACGGATCGACGGATCGTGGGGCTTCTCCCGGACAAAGCGGATATAGACGTGATAAAGTGAATGTTCCTCGTCATCGCCGAAAATTTCGCACACAAGGTACTCACGGTCGGCTTCGATCTTCAACGGCATCCCCCGGTAAGCAATCCTGACGCTATCACCGGAGTATTCAGGCCGGGACGTTTCCAGGGAAGTGCCTTCCTTGTCCGTCCCGGTCAGCTTTGCGGTGACCTGGATCACATCGGCCGGCCGGGGCTTGCCGAATGGTTTCTTCAGGCGCTTCCTTGTGGACGTTACTTCAAGACGAAACGCGCGGCCTCTTCCGGCAATGCTCTGCCATGAGGAGTCCGGTCGCGGACCTGCCGGAGAAACCACGCAGACCTGCGCGTAGAGCAGCTCATCGAGTCGCCACACGGTGGGAAGGCTCACTCCCGACTCCCCCTGGCCTTGGACCGTGAAGGGCAAAAAGAGCAGGGCGCTGAGCAGGAAGAGCCGATGGAGAAGATGCATCAAAAGAAGTCCCGCTTATTTCCCGATCTGTCGGAAGCGAAAGAGAATATCGGTCTCGCCTGCGGGGAGCGTTTTCAACTCGCCGCCGGCGCGGATCTGCACGTTCTCGCCCTGAATGTCCACCAGCTCAAAGAGGGTTCCCGGCTTGGCTTTCATCGATCCGGCTACCCGTCCGCCGGAGATGATCTGCACTTCCATCTCGCGCATGACCGCCACCTGACGCGGCCATTGTGCGCGGGGGACGTTGCTGTATTGCGCCAGTGACTGTCCTGCCGGAGCGGAGGCGGCAGGCGTGCTGGCAGTTGTGCCATTGGTTGTGCTGGCAGATGGTGTCGCCGGTTTGTCGCTTTCGCCTTCCGTTGCCTTTGAGGCAAAGCGGGTGGCGTAACGGTAATCCTCAGGGAGGTAGCTGTCCAGCCGCTCGCGTGTATAAAGAATGTAGACCAAAGCGCCCACCATAACGATGATCACAAGGTTCAAAAGCGAGGTATTACCGTGAGAGGACTGTCGTTTCATAATCACACTCCGTAATCTACCTGATCGACACAGCATGGTGCAATGCGCGTTTCGCCGAAGCTTGCCAAACGGGGGGCTTTTCTACCAGAGTCGCCCCCACGCATGAGTCGCATTTCCACTCCCAGCAGCCCTGCCGATCTGGCTACTTACCTGAAAGTCCGCGGAGCCGCCGTTGATCAGGCACTCGATCGTCTGCTCCCCCGGCCCACTGTGAAACCGGCCACGCTGCACAAAGCGATGCGCTACCCTCTCTTTGCCGGGGGGAAGCGCCTCCGCCCGATCCTGACGCTCGCCGCCGCCGAAGTCTGCGGCGCGGACTCGGACGGCGTGGAAAAAGCGCTGCCGCTCGCCGCTGCCGTGGAGTGCATCCATACTTACTCTCTCGTGCATGACGATCTCCCGTGCATGGACGACGACGATTTCCGCCGGGGCCGCCCGACGTGTCATAAAGTGTTTGGTGAAGGCATCGCGGTCCTCGCGGGCGACGCGCTGCTCACGGTCGCCTTTGAGATTGCCGCCGGAGCCGCTCCCGCCCAGCGCTATCCCGTCGCCGCGCTGATCACGGAGCTGGCGCAGGCCGCCGGGAGCCGCTGGCTGATCGGCGGGCAGGTGGCCGATCTGGAGGGCGAGGGGAAACCGTCCACGCTCCGGGAGCTGCGCTTTATCCATCAGGCGAAGACGGCGGCGCTGATCACGGCTTCGCTGCGTCTCGGCGCGATGAGCGCAAACGCCACGCCCGCGAAGCTCGCTGCCGTAACGGATTTCGGCCAGAACCTCGGCCTTGCCTTTCAGGTGATCGACGACATTCTCGACGTTACGCAGACGAGCGAGAAGCTCGGCAAAAGCGCCGGGAAGGATCTGGCGACGGAGAAGACGACCTACCCGAGCGTTCTCGGGCTGGAGAAATCGCGCCGCGAAGCCCATCGCCTCACGACCGCCGCGCTGGACGCTCTGAAGCCTTTCGGCCGCCGCGCGGGGATGCTCCGGCAGATCGCCGAATACCTGCTGGTGCGTGAATATTGAAAAAAGAGATTGCAAAGCTGTGCGATCCCCGTAAATTCCCCGTCTTCCTTATGGCTAAAAAGAGCTGGATTGAAAAAGAAAAGCAGAAGCGCGCGACGGTCGAGAAGTACGCCGAGCTGCGTGCTGAACTGAAGGCAAAAGGCGACTACGTAGGTCTTCAGCAGTTGCCGCGTAACGCGAGCCCTGTGCGCTGCACGAACCGCTGCCGCGCTAGCGGCCGCCGCCACGGCTTCCTCCGTCGTTTCCAACTTTCCCGTATTGCTTTCCGCGA
>JBEBWR010000375.1:0-3066 GCA_040392045.1 Chthoniobacter flavus
ACTTTCATCAGTTCTGATCAAACTCCCCGGAGTCTCGTACTCCGGGGAGTTTTTTTGCGCTTTGCTGCGAGCCGGTCAGGCGATGGTAGCGAGCGTCTCCCGGCGGATTTCTCCGCTCATCACCTGCCCTTTCAGGAACTCCCGGAGCTGCATCGCCGCACTGCGTCCCTGCCGCTGACAGCCATTTGTGACCGCGCCGGAGAGGTGGGAAGTGAGCACGACATTGGGCAGCGTCCGGAGGGGATCATTGAGAGCAGGCGGCTCCGGATCAGTGACATCGAGAATTGCTGAGATCCGCCCCGTCTCCAGCTCCCGGATCAACGCCGACTGGTCCACAATATTGCCGCGCGCCGTATTGATAAGGATCGCATTGTCCGGGAGAGAGGCGATCAGCGGTCCGGAGATGAGACCTTGCGTCTCCGGGAGAGCCGGTGCGTGGACCGTCACAACATCGCAGGTCGCGCAGAGCTCCGGCAGAGAGACCAGCTCAGCTCCCAGTTCATGGGCGGCAGAAGCGGAAAGGAACGGATCGTAGACCCGACGCTCCACTTCAAACGCGCTCAGCAGCTTCAGAAGATGCCGCCCCACCTGACTCGCGCTGACCACGCCGATCTTCAGCCCGAAGAGCTCGCGTACGGTCGGGTAGGGCCGTCCGAATGACGCGTCGCTCCAGCCGCCCTGACGCGTCCATTCGCGGGAGTAGAAGAGGCCTTTCAGCCCCGCGATGATCATCCCCAGTGTTGTCTCGGCCACTCCGACGGCGAGCGCGGCGTTGCATCCCGCCACCCGGATTCCCCGCTCCCATGCACACGCCGGAACGATGCGCTTCACGGTACCGGCGGCATGGATCACGGCGCGTAGCGCAGGGGCTGCATCGAGGTCGGCTTCGCTCAGTGGCGGGGTTCCCCAACCGGTGATCAGGACTTCGACCTCGCGCAGCCGGGGGCGAAGCCATTCGCGAAGCGTCTCGGGCGTGCTTGCATCGGTTATCTCCAAGGATGCGACCGACGCCATCGCCTCCAGATCGGAGGAACGGAAGCAGCGGCAGACGTTAATGGGCGGGATATAGAGAACGGTTTTCATCGCTGCCACTTCGGCGCTTTCCACGGGCGAACGTCAAGCCGGGGCGGAAGCGCTCAAGCCCGGCGAAGCGGATGGACAAAGCGGCGGCAAGGCCCGGTTTATCAGCCTCGGAGACGATCCCGGCGCATTGAACGCCCCGTGTGGGGGTACACAGTTTTGAGGGATCAACGGCGCCAACGCGCTTGCCGATGGCAGCGGCATCACTATGCTGGAGGGCGAAATGAGTTCCCCCCGTTTCTCACCTCTCCGAAGCTGCCACTACCGCCGTGGCTTCACACTCTCCGAGCTTCTGGTGGCGATCGCCCTGATTGCAGCTCTGCTGGCCCTTCTGCTCGGAGCCGTAAGCATGGTAGGAGCGCAGGGCGACGCGACCCGGTGCATTTCTCATCTCCGCAGCGTCGGCGGCGCGCTCTCCCTTTATCTGGCGGATCACCGGGGCGAACTCCCGCCGATGTCCGCGCTGAAGAACCCCGCCGATCCGAAAAGCGCGGTCCTGACCGGTCAGGAAGCGCTAAGCCCCTATCTCCAGATCCCAGCCGACTTCAACTGGCGGCAGAACACCCCGACCGCGTCCACCTTTGGCGTCTGGATCTGCCCTGCGGATCGGGAGTCGCGGCCCTCGAAGGTCCAGCCCACGCTGCCCCGCTGGAAGGCGATGAACTCGTACCTGCTCAACTATTACATCGGCAAGGGAGTCGTTACCGATACCGGAGGAAATCAGAACAGCCGCACCGTCCTGCGCATCACGGAGGTGATGAATCCACAGCAGATTCTCTACTACGCCGATGGTTACCGCGCGGACGGCGGACAGGGCCGGATGACGGAAGGGATCGTCTCTGCCGCCAACGATTCTCCTGACGGCGCGGGAAGCGGCAGCCTCCGCTTCCGCCATCGCCAGACCCTTCACGCCCTCACGCTTGGGGGCAACGTCCTCGCGCTCACGCCGGAAGACCTCCGGAGCAACGGGGAACGGTTCACCGTACCGGCCAAAAGCGGAACCCCATAATCCATGATGAATCGCCTCATTACCTGTTGTTTCCTCAGTCTTGCGCTCACGGCGGACCTCGCCCGGGCGGGCTCGTTTGAAGTCGTTGCTTCCACTGCGGAGGCGGATGCCACGCTCCAGGATTACACGCTCTGCCCTGCTCCGGACGGCAAGGGGCAGATGATGGTGCTCAACTTCCGGCGGGACGAGTACTTCATCGCGGTGAATCTGACCACGGGCGAACTGCGTCAGCACTCGCTCGCTCCCGGGCAGGCGTGGGCGGTCACGACCGGTCCGGACGGCAAGGTCTACTTCGGCACCTCCCTCTCTCCCGGGGCGCTGCTGCTCTGCTACGATCCGGCCACGGATCAGGTGACCCGGCTCGCACAGGCCGACGGCGAGACCATTCTCGCATGGCTCGCCTTTGCCTCCGACGGCACGCTCTACGGCGGAGCCTACCCGAGCACGTCGCTCTACCGCTATCAGGACGGCAAACTGGAGAATCTCGGACCCATGGCGCCGGGACAGACGCACAATGTCTTCGGAGCGATCTCCGCAGCGGGGAAGATCTACTCCGGCATCGGTATGAAGGAAGAGACGCTGATCGAGTATGATCCGGCGACAAAAGAGAAGCGCAATATCTGGCCGGAAGTATGGAAGACGATTCACGCGCCCCGGGTCTACCTCGCGGAAGACGGACTCGTCTATGCCTACCCGGGGATTGAGAACGACGCGAGCAAAGGCAAAGCGCTCCGGGTGAATGCGGATGGTTCCGTGGAGGAGATTACGCGCCGGGAGATGTCGCGACAGGCGATGGGCTGCTATCCGAAATCGCTCCCGGCCAAGCCCGCTCTCGCCGACGGCTCCCGGATCACCGAGGTGACGCGGGATCGGATTGTGATCGCTCCCGCAGACGGCGGCGAATCGCGCGTGATCCCGCTGAAGTACGAAAAGAACATCAAGCCGATCTTCGGTCTCGGCGTCGGGCCGGATGGAAA
>JBEBWR010000376.1:0-3064 GCA_040392045.1 Chthoniobacter flavus
TCCATTGACGCGGAGGAGGTGCGCCGGGAGATCACGGAGCAGGTTACCGCCGTGGCGCACCGCAAGGGGATTGTCATCTGGTACCTGACTCCTGAGGAGTTGCGCCACTGGATGCCGGCGGAGCTGGAATACCTCAAGGTCGCCAGCGAAGCTATCACGGCGGCAGACCCCCTTAAGCGCCCCGTCTGGATGTACGAGCCGGGGCATCGGACGGCGGGAGCGCTGGTGAAAACGCTCCCCTACCAGCAGATCGCCGGGAAGGGAGTCTACCCGAACTACTCCAGCCGGAGGGACCAGCGCGAATGGGTCCCGTGGACGATGGGACAACAGCAGCAGGCCATCGACGAAGTGAATCCGTCGGCCACGCCCTACGCCATTCTGGAGATGTTCAAGCGGAAGGAGGAGAGCTTCGAGCCGGAGGAGATCGCCGCATGGGTGCGTCACGATGCCTATGCATCTCTGGCGGCGGGAGCCAGGGGGATCGTCATTTTCTCCTTCGGCGGTCGGGCGGGCTTCCGGGTTAAGGAATCACCGGAGTGGAACGCCTATTACGACGCATGGTCCGGCGTGGCTCATGAACTCAATGGCCCTCTGGCTCTCGGCGCGGTCGCGCTGGAGGGAGAGAAGATCCCCGCTCCGGAAGTGGCGATAACGCACGGGGCCGCGACCAGCACCATTCCGGTGAACCAGAAGCAGCCGCCCGTCGAAGTGCCGGTGCTCTCCTCTGTGGCATGGCGCTGGAGCGGCTCGGACTACTGGCTCGTGGTCAACTCCTCCTCTTCGCCGCTGGGGCTTCGCGTTGTCATGGAGGGATGGCAGCCGGTGCTGCAAGGGCAGCCGGAGGCGGACGCAGGCGGGATGACGCTGCCGGGCCTTGGCGTCGCAATCTTTCAACGTCGTTCTTCCCTATGAAAACCTTTCTCCCCCCGGTCCAACGTCACGCGCGCGGCATGACGCTTACGGAGCTTCTCTTTGTCATCGCTGCGATGGTGGTGCTCATGGCGCTCACTATTCCCGCAATGCGGGGCATGTATGAGGATTCAAAGCGGGCGGCATGCGTCAACAATCTCCGGAATATCGGCGTGATTTTCCATCAATACGCCGCCGAGCGGAATGGCGTTGTCCGCTTTCTGCGCGACGGCTCCGGCTCGGTGATGTGGTATAACGAGTTGAAGCGGACGGCGGGGCTGACCGAAGAGGGTGCACAGAAAGCATTCAGTTGCCCGAAGACGCCGTGGCGCGATGCGGGTTCATGGTGGTGCTACGGGATGCGGCTGGGGTATCTCACGGAGTCGATCAGCAAAGATCCCGGCTACCCGGTGGAGCGCTCCGAAGACGGCAAGACGGCGACCTACGGCTTCCGCCTGAGCAAGGTGGCGGAGCCTTCCGCTTTTTTCCTGATGTCCGATTCGGCCACCGCTGCCGGGAAGCAGTCCTTCCGCATTGCCGACCGCAAGCTCTACAGCGGCGGCGTGATCCTCCGGCATCGCGAGCAGGCCAATGTCCTCTTTCTTGATGGCCACGTTGAGAGCCTGCACGGCGGAGGGCTCAAGCGGCTGAACTTTCAGCAGGTACTCGATTCCGCCAATCGTCCTCTTTCGCTATGAACTCGCGTTCCACTCCCCTTTACGGTCAGCTGCTTCACTTGAGTTACAACATGTGGGAGGAGCACGACGCGCTTACCACCCGACGCCGCAAGGCCTCACTGAAGCTGGAGTTTGACGAGCCGCTCTGGCGCGAACTCACGGAGCGCATGGCGGAGGCGGGGATGAACCTCGTGGTCCTTGATCTCGGCGATGGCATCCGCTATCGGTCTCACCCGGAGATCGCCGTGGAGGGAGCCCGGGAGCCGGAGTGGCTGGCTGCCGAAGCGGCGCGGCTGCGCGCGATGGGGCTGGAGCTGATCCCGAAGCTCAATTTCTCCGCAGGGCATGATACCTGGCTCGGGCCGCTCTACTCGCGTTGCCTCTCCACGCCGCTCTACTACGAGGTTTGTACCAATCTCATCCGCGAGGTTTGCGAACTGACCCGCCCGCGTTTTTTTCACCTCGGCATGGACGAGGAAAACTACGACGAACAGCAGGACCAGAACTTTATCGTGATCCGCAAGAACGATCTCTTCTGGCACGATCTCCTTTTCCTTTGCCGCACAGTAGAGGAGCAGGGCGCGCGCCCGTGGATCTGGAGCGATACGATCTGGGAGGAAAACGCCGAGCGTTTTCTCCGGCAGATGCCGCGCAATGTCATCCAGAGCATCTGGTACTACGGCGTGAAGTTCGACGAATCGGCCCGGGTCGCCGCGCTCAAGCAACTGGAGGCGGCCGGTTTTGACCAGATCCCGACGATGAGCCCCTGCATTCACGAAGGCAACCCGCAACTGATGGTCGACTACTGTCGCAGCCAGCTTTCTGCCGGGCAGCTCATGGGCTTTCTTCAAACGCCATGGGCGCGGACGATGCCGGAGTTCCGCGAGCGGCATCTCATCTCCATCCGCACTTTTCAGGAAGCGCTCAGGGAGACCGGGGGCGTGAGGGTATAGACGGTTTTCCCGACCGTTTTACTCCTCGTCATCATCAAGGCTTTCCAGCCCCTTGACGAAGCACTCCTGCAGGAAGCCGTAGAAGTGGATCTGAAAGAGCGCTACTTCGCGCGGGCTGGAGAGCTCGCCTTCGGTGGGGCGCTCCATGTCCTCGTCGGTGACGGCGTAGCGGGCTCCGAGGGCGATGCGCGCCTGATTGAGCGCATTGAGCCAAAGCTCCACATGGTCGCCGGGGATGGTAACGCTCTGCGGCTCTTCGGAGGAGAGAGGGAGGCGGCGCAGGTCGTCCTTTACCGCGTCCGTGGCGCTCTCAAACCACTCCTCCTGCGAGGGATGAACGTATTCGGTCCACTCCGCGTTGAACTCCGCATCGGCGGATGGTGAGGGGAAAAGGCGTTTTTTGGCCGCTGGATCGCCCTGGGGCAGAGCGGCTTCGGGAATGGCATGAAGCATCTCCAGCATCGGCGATTCGATCTCCGAGAGGGTAAACGAGCCGTTTTCCTGACGTGCGATCTGCATAATTAC
>JBEBWR010000377.1:0-3051 GCA_040392045.1 Chthoniobacter flavus
GGAGGCTAGCGAATTTGAGGGGTAGCTCAATCCAAAAGCTGGAGTTCCAGCAGCCCTTCGCGAAGCTGCGCGATCCAGCGGTCGAGATAGCCGAGCGCCTGCGCGATCTCCACGAGCGCCGCGATCGGCCGCTCTCCGTTCCCCCACTGCGCATCCAGTTCGGGAAGTCGCGCCAGCCAGCTCTCCCGCTCGGCAGTCAATCCCGCCAGCAAAGCCTCCACCCGCTCCAGATGTTCATACTGCTCCGGGGCCAGCAGCGCCCGGGCCAGCACCGAGGACGCCGCCCGATATTTCTGAAAGAACGCGTCAAGCGCCTGCTTCCGCTGCCCCGCCTCAAGGAAAAACCGGTCCACACCCGCCGGTACCGCCAGCCCGCGAAAGGAAAGCTCCGGAGCCTCCAGCTCCAGCAGATGCCGCAGGCGGGTACGCGGCTCCGAGAGCGTCCGGTAGGCCACGGTCAGATCTGCGAAAGGGTTCCCCTCCCCTTCGGCTTCCGCCACGTCGGGGTGCTGCCCCGCCGTCAGTTCATGAAAACGCGCTTTCAGGGCCGCGTCGTCGGTCAGAGGGCGGCGGGGAATCTCCAGAAGGGCAAAGTAATCGGGCATGATGGCAGGCCTTTGCATATTGTGGAAAAAAGGGGGTTGCAAACCCGTTTTTTTTTAAGAGTCTAGTGCGTCGAAGATTGACCTGCCCCCGGGCGCTTTCTATACCTCTGCGGAACTCTCTCGATCTTATGTGGAAACGAATGATCTCTATGCTGGCGATTGCCGCGATTATTATCGGCTCGCTCGCTTACACCAAATGCACCCGAATCTCCAAAAAGATCGCTGCGAGCAAAAACTTCAAAATGCCTGCGACCTCGGTGAGCACCATCGAGGCCAAAGCCAGTACCTGGCAGCCCGCGCTGCACGCCGTCGGCTCGCTCAAAGCGGTACAGGGCGTTGACGTCACCACCGACCTCGGCGGGATCGTCCGCGAGATCAATTTCGAATCCGGCACCACGGTGGAGAAAGGCCAGCTCCTCGTAAAGCTCGACACCGTGCAGGAAGAAGCGCAGCTCCGTCAGGCGGAAGCCTCCCTCGCCCTCGCCAAGACCAACCTCGCCCGCCAGCGCGATCTGCTGGCGAGAAAAGCCACGTCGCAGTCCGATTTCGATTCCGCCTCCGCCAACGCGGACGAAAGTCAGGCCTCGGTGGAGCAGTACAAGGCGCTGATCGCCCGCAAAACGCTGCAAGCGCCGTTCTCCGGCGTGCTCGGCATCCGGCAGGTGAACGTCGGCCAGTACCTCGACCCCGGCAAAGCCGTCGTCAGCCTCCAGTCGCAGGACCCGATCTACGCCGAGTTCAGCATCCCGCAGCAGGAGCTTCCCAAAGTCACGCTGAGCGGAGAGGTCCACATCCTCGTGGACGGATTCGAAGGAAAAACCTTTGAGGGCAAGATCACCGCCATCAACTCAAAGATCGACGAAGCCACCCGGAACATTCAGGTCGAAGCAACGCTCTCGAACAAGGAAGGGCTGCTCCGCCCCGGAATGTACGCCAAGGTGGACGTCCTCCTCCCTCAGAAAGACGGCGTCATCTCCATCCCCGCCACGGCGGTGAACTACGCGCCGTACGGCGACTCCGTCTTCCTCGTCAAAGACGGAGAGACCGAAGGGACCAAGATCGCCGTCCAGCAATTCATCAAGATCGGCCCGTCGCGTGGCGACCAGGTCGCCGTTACCTCGGGGCTCAAGGAAGGCGATGTCGTCGTCACCTCCGGCGGCTTCAAGCTCAACAGCGGCGCGGAGATCGAGATTCACAACGAAGTCCTCCCGTCCAACGAAGCCAATCCGCATCCGCCGGATACCTAAGCCGCTCAAGCCTTCCCGCCCGGCAACTGCCTGTCTGCCTCCGCCCGTTAGCCTGTCTTTGGGAGCCTTTCATCTATGAATTTTACCGATCTCTTCATCAAGCGCCCCGTGGTCGCCACGGTGGTCAGCCTGATCATCCTGCTGGCGGGCTTTCAGTCGTACCGCGCGCTGAACGTCCGCCAATATCCGCGAAGCGATATCGCGATCGTGCAGGTGACCACCGCCTACGTCGGTGCGAACGCCGATCTCGTCCGGGGCTTTATCACCACCCCGCTTGAGCAGGTCATCTCCAGCGCGGACGGCATCGACTACATCGAATCAACCAGCGCGCAGGGCATGAGCACGATCTCCGTGCACCTCACGCTGAACTACGATACCAACGCCGCGCTCACGCAGATTCAGGCCAAGATCGCGCAGGTCCGCAACCAGCTCCCGCCCGAGTCGGAGTCGCCGGTCATCGAACTGATGACCACCGACAGCCAGAACGCGTCGATGTACCTGAGCTTCTACTCGGAGGATCTCGATCAGAACGAGATCACCGACTACCTCACCCGCGTCGTCCAGCCGAAGCTGACCGCCGTCAACGGCGTCCAGCGCGCCGACATTCTCGGTGCCCGCGTCTTCGCCATGCGCATCTGGCTGAAACCCGACCGGCTCGCCGCGCTGAACGTCTCGCCCTCCGAAGTCCGTCAGGCGCTTTCGGCGAACAACTACCTCTCCGCCATCGGCAACACGAAGGGGACGATGCTTTCCGTGAACCTCGTCGCCAATACCGACCTGCGGACCCCGGAAGAGTTTCGCCAGCTCGTCATCCGCGAGTCCGAAGGAACGATCATCCGCCTTCAGGACGTCGCCGATGTGAATCTCGGCGCGGAGAGCTACGACTCAGACGTCCGCTTCTCCGGCAAGCAGGCCACCTTCATGGGCATCTGGGTACTGCCCACCGCGAACTCCCTCGAAGTCATCAAGCGCGTCCGCGAAGAGATGCCCGACATCGAGAAGCAGCTCCCGTCCGGCATGGGATCGCACATCGCCTACGACTCCACGATCTACATCAACGACGCGCTCAACGAAGTCACGCACACCCTCATCGAGACGCTCGTCATCGTTATCTTCGTCATCTTCCTCTTCATCGGGTCGTTCCGCTCCGTCATCATCACCATCGTGGCGATCCCCGTATCGCTCATCGGCGCGATCTT
>JBEBWR010000378.1:0-3044 GCA_040392045.1 Chthoniobacter flavus
TAGGGTAACAGCTTCCAGAGCAGGAGGACTTCTGCGGCAAAGAGCATGGCAAGAATACCGGTCCCCCGCCACGTGGCTGACGATCGGCTCCCCTTCGGAAAGAGCCACCAGCGGAACCACCGGACGAAGAGCGGCATGGTCAGAAAGCTCGTCAGCGCCACGCTGATCGCATTTCCGATAAACACCGCTGGAGAGGCCGGAAGGCCGAGCAGGTGTCCGAGGTTGAGGTACTTCATCTCCAGCATGACAATCGGGAAGAGTCCCAGTAGCACCAGCATCGCCGTCTTCCAATCGGGAGGCGCTTCGCCGGTCATGGGATCGGTCGGCACCCATCCCGGAAACGCGGTGCTCAGGCGCATCAGTTCCTCGCTCTCGATAAACTCCCGCGACTCCGCAAGCAGCGCCTTGCGCTCCGGCGCGTTCATCCAGGCCTCCAGATGGGCTGCCGTGTCGTAGCGGAGGATGGAGGTCCAGTGTCCACCGCCGCCCGCATGCTTGGCCGGAGGTTGCAGGGCCATTCCCCGATAGCCGGGGTAGCGGGCCTGCGCCTCCTGAATCCGGATGGCCCATTGGCGATACCGGTCGTCCATCCCCGGCTTTACGCGGGAAAAAATCACCTCGGTGACGTCGCTCCCGGGCCGCTCGGCAGAGTCGGTCTCGACGGTCTCGCCGAAATTGCCGCCATCCAGCAGCGGGGCCACCTCTCCGAGCAGTCGCCCGCGCTCCGGCGAGCGTTGCCACGCCGTCGCCGTCTCGGGAGAGTCGAAGTTGAGAACCATCGTCCACGGCTCCCCGGTCCGTCCGGCGGGCGGCGGGAACATATCGCAGCTCAGGAATCCCGGCCATCCGGCAATGGCTACGGAGTGCCGCGCCTGCCATGTGGAAAAGGCGTCCTCCGAGCCAGGACGCACCTTTGCCGTAGCGATCAGGGCAGCATTAGCCATCCGTGCGCGGCTCCTTTCGTCTTTGCCGGATGCCTGCCCATGCCAGAACGCCCAAAAGCACCGCCATCGCCCACGACGGCTCCGGGATGGGGGCCACGACCAGCAGATGATTCGGGCTATAGACTTCGCCGAGATTGGCAAAGACCACCGCCTGACCGTCCACGCCGATCATGATAGCGTTCGGCTCATCGGGGCAGCCGCAGGTCCAGTTCGCCACAAGTACGCGTCCTTCCGGATCAAGCGCGATCCCCCGTTCGCCGGAGAGGCCGGAGGCGATCGCCAGCTCCGCCGTCGTCAGATCCGCGCTCACCTTCAGGACCAATCCATCGCCAGCGGATGAAAAGTACCACTCGCCCTCCGCGTTCATCGCGAGGTCAAAGGCGGTATAGAAATCATGTTCGCCGGTAAAGGTATAGTAGGTGGAGAAATCGCCGGTAGCGGTATCATAGCGGAGGACCGTATCGCTCCCAGCGGAGTAGAGCGCCCCGTCCGGCGCGACAAAGAGGCCGGTCGGCGCATTGGGGGCGGCCCAGGTATCATAGGAGGTGTATCCCGATGCGGCGGTAAACCGATAGATAAACTCTCCCGCCATGTCGCTGCCGGTGACGTAGAGATTATCGTCGGCATCCATCGCCAGATCCCAGGAGTTAAAGGCATTGGGCTTGGTCGCGACGATCTCCTTGACCCCCGGCGCGGTGATCTTCCAGATGTCCGATCCATCCAGTACGAAAAGATTTCCCTGCTGATCCAGTGTGATCCCCTGCGGCCATTCAAACCCTGTGGCGTAATCGGTCACCTGCCCCTGCTCATCAATCGCGACTACCTTGCCCCAGATCTCGTCTTCGCTCTGCCCCATGCTGTCATAAACCGTTGCGTAGAGAACCGTGTCGGCCTGTACGGGGGAACCAAGAACTGCGAGAAGGCAGCTCAGGAAAAGCGGGCGAGGGGAGAGGGAAATCATTTGGCTGCCGAAAACCGTACGGAAAGTCGGAAAGCCTGAATACCCCTCTAAATAGAGGGGGAAAGACCGTCCCCCAGCCAGAGCGCCATCAGCGCGGCCCGTCCTTTCACGCCAAAACGCTGGTAGAGCGCGGTAACATATTTATGCAATGTGGCCGGTTTCTGTCCCAGTGCGGTAGCGATCTCTTTTTCGCTGCGGGAGGTAAGCAGGCCGCGCAGGATTTCCTGTTCGGTAGGGGTCATCGGTTTATCACTGGTCATCAGCCCGCTGCTGAGAAAGAGTCTGCGGTGAAACTCCGGCAACCCCCGCGCGGCGTCGCCTGCCAGCGCGGCCTGCCGTAGTGTGAAGGTGGGCCGGAGGCGTTCGCCGGGCGGCTGAAAGCGGTCGATGAGAAAGAACGATTCGCGGTCTTCCGTTACCGGGAAGCCGACCCAGATGCGGTCGCGGATTCCCGCTTCTTCATAATAGAGCCGGTAGTGCAGCGAGCGCCGGAATGCCGAAAAGTCGATCCACCCGTCCCGCAGCCGGTGTACGCGGAATTTTCCCGCACCCGCCATCGATGCCCGGCTGGTCAGGCCGACATGCGCTTCCTTCTTCAGCTCGTGGGAGCGATCGTAGAACGTCGGCGTGAGTTTTCCGTAGTGGTCCTTGGTATAGTAAGCCGAGAGCTGGCTGCGGTATGGCTCCGGGTCGGGCCGGAGCGGACGCCGCACGCGGAGTCGCCAGCCGAGGAAGGGATCATCCGCCGCTTTCGGCCCGCGCATCACGCGGATCGCCCCGATCCAGATGACGTTATCCGCGCCAATCGTTTCCGCGATCCATTCCATCAGGCATTGCAGCCCGGCATCCCACTCCGAGGCGGGAAATTTCGCCATCCGCTGCCAGAGCGCATAGAGCGAAGCAGCATCCGCCGCCGTACGATTCGGAAGAGGGGGGGAACGATGAGGCATCGCCCGGGAGTCTGAAAACATTTGAGCCGGAGAACAATCGTTTTTCCCGGGATTACGGCTTCCCTTTCGTCCGTCGTCCCCCAGCAAGTTTTCTTGCCCTCGCAAACGGTTCGGGCATAGTACCCTCCAGTTGCCGCCAACTGCTTCTGCGGGCCTATAGCTCAGCGGTTAGAGCAGGGGACTCATAAT
>JBEBWR010000379.1:0-3030 GCA_040392045.1 Chthoniobacter flavus
GTGCCCGCCGGGGGCGGCTATGGGCTGCCGACGCTCTACTTTCTCCTTCAGGCGCTGGGGATTGCCGTGCAGCGCTCGCGCTGGGGGCGGCGACTCGGGATCGCCCGGGGGTCGGGGGCGCGAGTCTGGACGTGGCTGGTGGTGATCGGGCCGATGGGGTGGCTCTTCCCGCCGGTGTTTGTGAAGGAAGTGATGGTGCCGTTTTTTCAAATTCTCAAAGCTTTATGAAACTGATCGCTCTCTATCTTGCGGGCGGGGTGCAGCTGGCCGTACTGGCAGCCAGCGTGAGTGTGCCCCGGGTTTTTGACTGGCGGGGGAATCTGCGGGGTGTCGACCCGTTCCTGCGCAAGCTCTTCTGGGTCTATGGCGTGTTTATCGTCATGGTGATCATCGCCTTCGGGGTGCTCACCCTGCGGCATGCGCCTGCGATGGCGGCGGGCGAGCCGCTGGCGCGGTGGGTCTGTGGCGTGATCGCGCTTTTCTGGGCGGCGCGGCTCTTTGTGCAGTGGGCCGTGTTTGACCCCGAGCGGTTTCTCACCCGGTGGTGGTTGCGCGCGGGTTACCATGCGCTGACTCTGGCGTTCCTCTACCTCGTCGCCGTTTACAGCTGGGCCGCATGGTTCCCGGAGATGGGAGGTGCGCTATGATCGCGATGGAACCACTGATGGAGTTCGGGCTGAAGCTCTCGGCGGTCGGGCTGAGCGCGCTGGCGCTGGTGAATTTCGGAATGGAGCGCATCCTGCACTGGGAGGAAGACGTGGCGCGCATGCCGCTGCTCATCCGGGAGGTCTTCCGGGTGCACGGCTGGTTCATCTCGATCACGCTACTCATCTTCGCCGCCATGAGCTGGCGCTTCGCCCCGGAAATCGCGGCAGGGGAAGCGCCGGTCTACCGCTGGCTGGCCGCCGGGATCGGAGCGTTCTGGGCCGTCCGGACCGTTCTGCAACTGACCTATTACAGCACCGCCCACTGGCGGGGAAACCCGGCGCGGCTCGCTGTCCACCTCTTCCTGCTCGGCGTCTACGGCGGCTGGGCAGGACTCTATCTCCTCGCCGCTTTCCAGCCCTAAACCCTATCACCCATGAAAACCGAAGACTACGACGACATGCTCCTCAATCTCAAACGGCTCTCGCGCTGGGCGCTCGGGCTGATCTGGGTCTACGAAGGGCTGGTGCCCAAGGTGCTCTATGCGCATACCCTCCCGGTGCAGGCCGGGCTGGTGGAGCGCTCGGGGATCTACCACGGCTCGCCGGAGGAGACGCTGATCGCCCTCGGGTTTGCTCAAGCGGCCTTCGGCGTGATCCTGCTCGTCGGCTGGGCCGAACGGGCGATGGCCGCGCTGGCCACCCTCGGGATGGGCGTGCTGATCTTCCTCGTTGCGGGGAATAAGCCCGACATGCTCGTGGACCCCTTCGGCGCGCTCATTAAAGACCTCGCGCTCATTGCCTGCGCGATTACGGTCTGGAAGCTTGCGCCGCTGGTTCCGGGGCGGTCGGTCGGGCGCTGAAGGCGTATAAAATTACTTTAACCGCTCTAAAACACCTTCCTCGCGCTCGGGCGGGTGAGCTTTAGCATGGCGCGGCCTCCGCTGCGCGAGAGGGTGACGGGGGCTCCGAAGGCTTCGCTGAGGTTCGCGCTGTTGAGTACCTGCTTTTTCGGTCCGGCGGCCACCACGCTGCCGCTCTTGAGGATGAGGACGTGGCTGATCTCCTCGACGATTTCCTCCACATGGTGCGTCACGAGGATCAGCGAGGGCGCCTGCTTCTCCTGCGCCAGTCGGCTGATGAAGCCGAGGAAATGCTCGCGCGCCACGGGGTCGAGCCCGGCGCACGGCTCATCGAGAATCAGAATCTCGGGATGCGCCATCAGCGCCCGGCCAATCAGGATACGCTGGCGCTCTCCCTGCGAGAGGACTTCCCACGGGCGCTTGGCGAGATGCCCCGCGTCGGTGCGCTCCAATATAGAGAGGGCCTCGGCGCGGTCGGCGCGCTTGATCGTCCCCCAGTAGTCGATCATCCCGTACTTGCCGCCGAGGACGGTGATCAGCGCGTCCTCATAATCCGGGATCTGCTGGCGTACGGCGGAACTGACGATGCCGATCCGCGTGCGGAGGTTCATCCAGTTCGAGCGGCCATACTGCTGACCGAGTACGCGAAGGATGCCCCGGGTGGGCGTCTGGTAGCCGGTCAGCGTACTGAGCAGCGACGTCTTGCCCGAGCCATTGGCCCCGAGGATCGCCCAATGCTCCCCCGGCTGAATCCGCCAGTCGATCCCCCGGAGAATGCGGTTGCCGTCGCGGTTCAGGGCGAGGCCGGTGATATCGAGTACCGGTTGCAGATCAGGTGAAGGAAGCGGGGAGCGGTTGGTGGATTTCGCCGGTTTTGCCGGTTTTGCAGATTTCGTCATTGGGCGGATGGAGCAGGGAAAAGGCAGATTTTGCCGCCCGGTTTCTCTGAACGCGAGGAATTTATTGCTTTTGGGATTGACGCTTCTTTTTCAAAACGCTTTTCTCTCCCCCGTCTTGAAGTGGTTCCCTACAGTTCTCGCGGTGGCTGCGATAGCCCTGCCCCTTGTTTCTGCGAATGCCCAGAGCGCATCGCGGACCGCTTCGTCGGCTTATCGTACCAGCGCCTATCGCGGCGATTATCAGACCGCGAGCAGAGCCCGCACCGCCAGTTCCGGCGACTCCCTTTTTGATGTGCAGACAGCCCGTCAGCTGACGCGGCGCGACACCATCACCTCCTCTTTCGGCCCCAAGGCGGGGAATTTCCGCTACGACGCACGGATGATCCGCGCAGCCAAGATCGCCGAAGCCCGCGCGCGGAAGCACTCGGTGCGCCGCTGCTGGCGCTACGTGAAGACGGCGCTGCTTGAGGCAGACGTTGTCGAGTCGTATCCCAAGACGGCGCTTGCCAAGGAAGCTGCCGCCGAGCTGACGCAGAATCACGGCTTCAAGCGCCTGCCGATTCGCGATCCGTTCAAAGCGCCGGTCGGCTCCGTGCTGGTTTACGGCGGACGCGGCCCCGGCCA